>JBKPOZ010000030.1:0-60747 GCA_046733355.1 Pseudomonadota bacterium
CCGGTCTATTTCAGGCGCGAATCAGAACCGTACATGACGCTTGCGCTTGCCGGGACCCGGCGCGATGCGGGCGTGAGCGTTGCCGAGGTCAACCTCAAGCTGATCTGGGACGTGGTCTCGCAGATCAAGGTCGGTCAGCGCGGACATGCCTATGTGGTCGATTCGCAAGGCCGACTCATCGCGCATCCCGATATCAGCCTGGTGCTGCGCAATACAGATCTCTCCCGCCTCGCGCAGGTGCAGGCGGCGCGTGCTGTGGGAGCGGGGCAGTCGAACGAGCAGCTCCAGGTCGCCGACGACATCCAGGGCCGCCGCGTGCTCACCGCCTATGCGCATGTCAATCCTCTGCGCTGGCTTGTGTTCGTGGAGTTGCCGGTCGCCGAGGCCTACGCGCCGCTGATCAGCACGATCGAGCGCTCCGGCATCCTCCTCATGGCGGCGCTTGGCTTTGCGTTCCTCGCCGGCCTGGTTCTGGCGCGGCGCATGGTGGGGCCGATCCGCGCGCTGCGCGAGGGAGCGGCGCGTATTGGCACCGGCGATCTCAGCCAGCGCATCACCATCAAGACCGGCGACGAGCTCGAAGGCCTTGCCGACCAGTTCAACGACATGGCGAGCAAGCTCGAGGACTCCTACGCCGATTTGGAGCAGAAGGTGGAAACGCGTACACGCGAGCTCGGGCAATCGGTGGCGGAGCTGCGCGCGCTCGGCGAGGTCAGCCAGGCCGTCAACTCGACTCTCGATCTCGAGGCGGTGCTCAACACCATCGTGACAAAGGCGGTCCAGCTGTCCGAGACCGAGGCGGGCACGATCTACGTGTTCAACGAAAGCACGGGCGAGTTCGAGCTGCGCGCCACCTATGGCATGGCTCCGGAGCTGATCGAGAACATCAAGCACCACCAGATCGGGTCGTTGGACGTTGTTGCACAAGCTGCGGAAAAGCGCACGCCCATGCAGATCCCCGATCTGCGCAATGTGCCTCCAACGCCCGTGCACGAGCTCATTCTAAAGGCGGGCTATCGCGCCCTCCTGGTAGTCCCCCTGGTTGGTGCGGAGGAGACAGTCGGCGCGCTCGTGGTGCGCCGCACCCAGCCCGGCGAGTTCGGAAGGCAGAGCATCGACCTGCTGCAGACCTTCGCGGCGCAGTCGGTGCTGGCTATCCAGAACGCGCGCCTGTTCCATGAAATCGAGACGAAGAGCGAGGAGCTGGCGGTCGCGAGCCAGCACAAATCACAGTTTCTTGCCAATATGAGTCACGAGCTGCGCACGCCCCTCAATGCCATTCTCGGCTACACCGAGCTCGTCCTTGACGACATTTACGGCGAGGTGCCCAGCAAGATGCGCGGTGTGCTCGAGCGGGTGCAGAGCAACGGCAAGCACCTTTTGGGCCTGATCAACGACGTGCTCGATCTTTCCAAGATCGAGGCCGGTCAGCTCACTCTGTCGCTGTCCGACTATTCCATCAAGCAGGTCGTGCACAATGTTTTTGCCGCCGTGGAGTCGCTCGCGCAGGCGAAGCAGCTGGCGCTCAAAGTAGATCTGCCGAAAGACCTGCCGACCGCGCGCGGCGACGAACGGCGGCTCACTCAGGTGCTGCTGAATCTGGTCGGCAACGCCATCAAGTTCACCGACCAGGGCGAGGTTGCGATCAAGGCCGCCGCCAGCAATGGCGCCTATACGCTTTCCGTCTGTGATACCGGACCCGGGATTTCATCCGCGGACCAGGCAAAGATTTTCGAGGAATTCCAGCAGGCCGACAGCTCAGCCACCAAGAAAAAAGGCGGCACCGGGCTCGGGCTGTCCATTGCGCGCAAGATCATCGAGATGCATGGGGGGCGCATCTGGGTCGAGTCGGAGCTCGGCCATGGCGCGACCTTCTCGTTCACGGTCCCGGTCAAGGCTGAGCAACAGGTGCAGGCGGCACGAGCATGAGCAGACGCATTCTGGTGGTGGAAGATCAGGAGGACAACCGCCAAATCCTGCGCGATCTTTTGGCGAATGCGGGCTACGAAATGATCGAGGCCGGCGACGGGAAGGAGGCCATCACGGCCGCCAACGAGCACCGGCCGGATCTCATTCTCATGGATATCCAGTTGCCTGAACTCGACGGCTACGAAGCCACGCGGCGCATCAAGGCCAATCCCGCGCTGAATTCCACGCCGATCATCGTGGTTACCTCCTACGCGCTCAGCGGCGACGAAGAGAAGGCGCGCGCGGCCGGCGCAGACGGCTATGTGGCCAAACCCTACAGCCCCCGCGCTCTGCTCGCCAAGATCCGCGAATACGTGCCGTAAGGCTGTCGCATGCATAATCCTCCCCGCATCCTGGTCGTTGACGACAACGAGATGAACCGCGACATCCTGGTAACGCGGCTCGAAACCCAGGGCTATGACCTCTCCCAGGCTTGCGACGGAGAGGAAGCTCTGGCCGCCGCCAGGGAACGGCTGCCCGACCTCATCTTGCTCGATGTGATGATGCCGAAGCTCGACGGCATCGAGGTAACGCGCCGACTCAAGTCCGATCCAAGCCTCCCCTTCATGCCCATCATCCTGGTCACCGCGAAAGCGGCCAGCGAGGACGTGGTCACCGGGCTTGACGCGGGCGCGGACGAATATTTGACCAAGCCCATCGATCAGATGGCGCTGGTCGCACGCGTCAAATCGGTGCTGCGCCTCAAGGAGCTGCACGATCAGGTTGCGGCATGGAATCGTACGCTCGAGGAGCGCGTGCAGCAGCAGCTTTCCGAGATCGAGCGTGCCAAGGGACTGGAGCGATTTCTATCGCCGCAGATTGCGCGGCTGATCCTCTCCTCCGGCAATGACACCGCTTTGGAAAGTCACCGCCGGCCCATTACGGTCGTATTCTGCGACCTGCGGGGGTTCACCGCCTTTTCCGAGGCGACCGAGCCGGAGGAGGTGATGTCGCTGCTGCGCGAATATCATTCCGTCCTGGGCACCATCGTGCACAAGCACGAGGGCACGGTCGAGCGCTTTGCCGGCGATGCCATCATGGTCTTCTTCAACGATCCGGTGCCATGTCCCGATCCGAGTCTGCGGGCCGCACGCATGGCGCTGGAGATGCGCGAGCGCGTGGGCCAGCTTTTGGCGAAATGGCGCAAGCTCGGCTATGAGCTCGGCTTCGGCGTCGGCATCGCGCACGGCTATGCCACGCTCGGACGCATCGGTTTTGAGGGGCGGTTTGACTATGGCGCCGTCGGCACGGTCGTTAACCTCGCGGCGCGCTTGTGCGCGGATGCAAAGGATGGCCAGATTCTGGTCGAGAGCAAGGTGGCGGCCGCCATCGAGGAAGCCACCAGCACGGAGGCTGCGGGCGAGCTGCAGCTGAAAGGCTTTCAACGTGCGGTGCGCGTCTTCAATGTCCGAGGGCGCAAGACAGATGACGCAGGACAGATGTCAGAGCAGGGAAAAGGCAGCGAGCTAACAGCCCAGGCATGAGACGAGCAGGCTCTGCGGTGCTCTGACTATCATCCGGCCTGCGCACGCAACCGACCCTCGAGCCTCGCCACGTCGCGCAGCAGCCTCTCGCTGGTGAGGCGAAGAAAATAAACGCCAAACTCGGGATTGTCGAAATAAAGCTCCCACACTTCGTCGTACCGAATAGAGAGCACGTGGCCGCCCTCCACGCACTCGATCGTCTGTGTCCGGTGATTCTCCGATGTGAGCAGCCCCAGCTCGCCAAAAATCTCACCCGGACGAATCTCCTTGTCGATTTCCGGAAGCCGGTAACGACCGGTCACCGCGATGAACATTTCCTTGGCGATGTCGCCTTTGCGAAACAGTATGTCGCCCGTGCGGTATTTTCGTCTCGTCATGAAGGGCTTGAGCCACTCCATTGACAGATCGCCCGCCGCTGCCGCCTGCACCTTCCGGATGAGCCGAAGCATCTGATAAAGACGCAGGCAGTTGAGTGGCACCAATAGTCCGTAAAGAAAAATGGTGGGTACCGAGTGCGCGAAAATTCCCGAGCCTAGAAAGCAGAGGCCGCTGGCAATGGCGGCTACCCGCAGTGGAATGAGTGTTTTTCGGGAGATCGACAGGATGTAGAGCAGCCCGCCGGCGATGCCGAAGCCATTCGCAAACGTGAGCAGGCTGCTCACAATTTCCCTGCTTAATAGGCCATCGAGGTTCATGCATCGGCTCCAAAATCCCCATGTTCCTCCGTCATCCTGAGGTGCTCGGCGCAACGCGCCGAGCCTCGAAGGATGCAGGGCCGTTCATCCTTCGAGGCTCACTCGCTTCGCTCGTTCGCACCTCAGGATGACAGGCTCAGATGGGTCCTAATCTCCTGCTCTACGCAGACGGATTATCCGAGCTTCACGTTCGCCTCGCGCACGACGCGCTGCCATTTTTCCATTTCGTTCGCAACGAAGCTGCGGAATTCCTCAGCCGTGTTCTCTCGCACTTCGACACTGAGCGCTTTGAGTCGCTGTTGCACGTCAGGTTGGGCGATGCTTGCGTTGAGGCCGAAATTGAGCTTGCGGATGATCTCGATCGGCGTGCCGTTCGGGGCAAATACCCCATTCCATTCGTAGGCCTCGAATCCCGGGACCGTATCGGCCACGGCGGGCAGATCGGGCAGGGGCTCGATCCGGCCGCGGCCGGTATGGGCGATGGCGCGGATTACTCCGGTTTGCACATGGCCGATGGAAGAGGCGGCATTCGAAAAGAAGAATTTCACCTGGCCGCCAATCAGGTCGTTAAGCGCGGGGCCGCCGCCCCGATAGGGAATATGATTAATCCTGATGCCGGTGGCATGGCGGAACATTTCAAGGCACAGATGCTGCAGCGTGCCGTTGCCGGATGAGGCGAAATCGAGCCCTGTGGACGAAGCTTTGCCCAGCGCGATGACGTCAGCAACGGTCCGCGGGGGCACCGCATTGTTCACCACCAGAAGATTGGCGACCAATGATGCCAGGAACACGGGCTGGAAATCCCTGACGTAATCGAATGAAAGCTTGTGGTAGAGAAAAGGGTTTACGGAAAATGCGGTTGCGTCATAGAGAAGCGTGTAGCCGTCGGGCTCTGCCTTGGCGACTACGGCCTCTCCGATCGTGCCGCCGGCGCCGCCACGGTTCTCGATCACGAATTGCTGCCCCCACATCTCGCTGAGCTTCTGAAAGAGAATGCGGCTCACAGTGTCGGCCCCGCCGGCCGGCGGATAGGGCAGGATCACACGCACGGGGCGCACGGGGTAGCTCGCTTCCGCGGCGGCTGCAGCAATCAAGGCCGATGCAGCGGTTACGGAAAGTGAACCGAGCAGCAGCTTCCGGCGCGTCAAATCGGTAAGCGAAGCCCTGTTTTTCATTTGGCTGGGACGCCGATAAGAATCGAGTCATCCTCGACCCGCACCGGATAAGTAGCAAGATTCTCCGTGGCGGGCTCGGCCAGTACCTCGCCGGTCGGAATGGAAAACCGGGCGCCATGCAGCGGGCACTCGACCTCCTCGCCATCGATGTAGCCATCGACCAGCGAGGCAAACGCGTGCGTGCAACTTTCGTCCGTCGCGTAGAAGGCGCCGCCGATATTGAACAGGGCGATATCGCAGTCCCCGACCGTCACCTTGATCGCGGTGCCTTCGGCAACGTCGGCTTTCTTCGCTGCCGGCAGGAACACGTAATTTGCCTGATCGCCCATGAATTTTCCGAATTCAATCGAGCTCGAACGCGGAGCTGTAGTCGAGCTTGAGCCGGGGATCCTGTTGCGCCTTGTGCAGGATGCAGTTGCCAATCACGAGCATATCGAGCTCGTTGCCCATGAAGCAACGAAACGCGTCCGCAGGCGTGCAGACGATCGGCTCGCCGCGCACATTGAAGCTGGTATTGACCAGAACCGGGCAGCCGGTCAGCGCCTTGAATCGCGTGAGCAGCTGGTGGAAGAGCGGGTTCGTGTTCGCATGTACGGTCTGCACGCGCGCCGAATAGTCCACGTGCGTCACCGCCGGAATTTCCGAGCGCACGACATTGAGCTTGTCGATGCCGAACAGCGCCTGCTCGCCGGCGCTCATGCTGCGGCGACGATTTTGGCGAACATCGGCAACCAGCAGCATGTATGGGCTTTCGCAATCGATATCGAACCATTGCGATGCGTCCTCGGCCAGCACCGCCGGTGCGAAGGGCCGAAAGCTCTCGCGATATTTGATCTTCAGATTCAACATCCGCTGCATGGTGGGCGAGCGCGGGTCGGCAAGAATTGAACGCGCGCCGAGCGAGCGGGGGCCGAATTCCATGCGGCCCTGAAACCAGCCGACCGCCCGGCCATCGGCCAGTGCTTTTGCCGCAATCCCGATCACCTGGTCGGTGCTTGCCGCCGCAAACCGCGCTCCTGCCGTCGTGAGGCTGTGCTCGATGTCGTTTTGGCTGAAGCTCGGGCCCAGAAAGGCCCCCGCCATGCGGTCGCCGCCGTTCGGCTTGCGCGGCGCCTCGCGATAGAGGTGAACGGCGGCAAGCGCGGCGCCGACCGCTCCCCCCGCATCCCCGGCGGCTGGCTGAATCCAGATGTTGTCGAATGTCCTTTCGCGCAGCACTTTGCCATTCGCCACGCAATTAAGCGCCACGCCGCCGGCCAGACAGAGATTTTTTGCGCCCGTCGAGGTCTTGAGCGCCCGCGTCAGCCGCAGCACGGCCTCCTCGAGTACAGCCTGGATGGAGGCCGCTACGTCCATGTGAAATTGCGTGAGCGGCTCATGTGCCGCGCGCGCGGGCTGGCCGAACAGGGCGCAGAAGCGCTCGTTCGTCATGGTGAGGCCGGTGCAGTAGTTGAAATAGGAAAGGTCAAGGCGGAACGAGCCGTCCGGCTTGAGATCGATCAGATGATCAAAAATCCGGCCTGCATATTTCGGCTCCCCATAGGGGGCAAGGCCCATGAGCTTGTACTCGCCGGAATTGATCTTGAACCCGGTGTAGTAGGTGAACGCCGAGTAGAGCAGGCCGAGCGAGTGCGGAAAATGGATTTCCGCAAACATTTTCAGATCACGCCCGCGCCCCAGCGCCGCGGAAGTCGTTGCCCATTCGCCCACGCCGTCCATGGTGAGAACGAGGGCCTCCTCGAACGGCGAGGGATAGAAGGCAGATGCCGCATGGCTGAGATGGTGCTCGCAGAAGAGCAGTCGATTCTTCCAATCGAACCTGTCGCTGAAATGCCGCAGCTCCTTGCGCAGAAGATATTTCTGAAAGAGTTTCTCGCGCAGCCACAGCGGGACGGCCATGCGGAAAGAGGAAAAGCCGCGCGGCGCGAGGGCCACGTAGGTCTGGAGCAGCCGCTCGAACTTCAGAAACGGCTTGTCGTAAAAGACGACGTGATCGAGCTCGTCGAGCGTGATGCCGGTTGAATTCAGACAGTATTCGATGGCGTGCCGGGGGAATGACGCATCGTGCTTGCGGCGCGTGAAGCGCTCCTGCTGCACTGCCGCGAGCACCGTGTCGTCTTCGACCAGCGCTGCCGCGCTGTCATGGTAGAACGCAGAGATGCCAAGGACGCGCATAAGACGCGTTAGAACAGCGTATATATGAACGGCGCGACGGCAGAGCCCTTGGTCAGCACGACGAGCCCGCCGAATAAGACCATGGTCATGAGAATGGGCAGCAGCCAGAACTTTTTGCGCACGCGCATGAAGCGCCAGAGCTCCGCGAGGAAATCCATGGCCGGCGCCCTAGAACTGGTCTTTCATGGTTTGCGGCGCCGGTCCCGGAGGTTCACGCGCAATCCAGTAGCTGTCGGCATCAGCATCGAGCCTGAGCCGGAGCATGTCCTTGCCCATGGCGCGCATGATCAAGCCGGTAGGCACCACGCTCACATAATACAACAGCGCCATCACCACGGGATTGAGCACGCGATGGAGCAGCAGGCCGAATTTGAACCAGGCCAGGTTGAGCGGCTTCAGAGCGGCCGGCGCGAGAAGCGCTCCGGCAGCAAACAGCGCCGCAAGGGCGAGTGTCCACGGCCACCAGCTGCCGCTGCGCCACAGGTTGAACAGCGACAACAACGTGAGGGCGCTTGCCATGACGATCCCGAACTGGCGGTCGGATCCGGGAGCGATTTTTTCGGCAGCCGAGAGGCGCTCGTGGGATGCCGATATCTGCTTGCTCTCGCCCATCAGGTCTCGTGGTTTTGCAAACGGCGCGGCCCTATTGCGTCACGCGAGAAGCTCCGTCAAGCCGCTTCATCGCTGTTGCATTGCCGGTCGGTCGCATAGCCAGCGCGCAATCGCGGCACCGCTCACGGCGTTGCCCGCCGCATTCAGATGGCCGTCTCCAAACCGCGGCGCAAAGCCGTACAGAAAGACTCTCTCCCCATCGCCCTCGTTGCGCAGCGCCTCGCGAAGGTCAACGAATGAGATCCCCGCGCCGGCGGCCGCTCGTGCGATGCGTTCGACCGG
Source organism: Pseudomonadota bacterium (assembly GCA_046733355.1). Taxonomy (GTDB): domain Bacteria; phylum Pseudomonadota; class Alphaproteobacteria; order Rhizobiales; family Xanthobacteraceae; genus VAZQ01. The sequence continues at coordinate 8,392 of JBKPOZ010000030.1, forward strand.
ATACTCCAGATCCTCGAGGCCGAACTTGGCCATGGCTGCGCGCCGCAACTCCTGCGTCGGCAACACCTGCACGGGTGCAGGTATGATGACAATCCCGAACTGCGCCTGCTGCGCCTGCACCCGGTCGCGCATGCTGACGAGCAGCTTCTCGGTTACCGACCACGCGCTGGCCCAGCTCTCGCTTCGCGGTGGGGCGAACAGCTCGGCATATTCCGGCGCAAACAGTGGCGGCTCCGCCAAATCGTTGAGATGCATCGGCTCGAGCGGCTTTGCATCCGGCACGATGGATCTGCCCCACGCGGCCTGCTTGAGCGCTTGCAACAGATACGAGGCATTGATCAGGCGTTTGCGCCAGTCATGCGCGGCGGCTTTCCGGAATGACATGCTCGTCCGGAAAGTGTCGTCGAGTGCAAGGCTGGCTTGCGGCGATTCCAGAAAATACGGCTTCTCCGTCTGCCCCGCTGCGCTCAGCGCGCGAACATTGTTTGCCACGTCGTTGCCCGCGTAAAATCCAACGAGCACCATGTCGGGATGCAGCGCCGCTACGTGCGTGCTGAGCAGGACGTATTCCTGCCCGGTGCCATAGCCGGAAACTCCCAGGTTCAGCACTTCCACTCCGGTTGCAAGCGCCGGACACCTGCGCAGATGACGCTCGATCACGGTGGTAAGGGCATGTTCCTCGGGCAAGTTTGAAGATTCGACGAATGAGTCGCCCAGGACCGCAATGCGGAATCCGCGTGCCTGCTGCGGCCACTCGTCACCGCGAAAGCCGTTGCGATTGATACGCAGATACGCAGTGTTTTCATGCATCGCCCACCCTTGCAGGCCGGGCCGAAATGACCAGCCAAGATCGGCATCGGGCTGCGCAAAGATCGGGAAAGACCATCCGAGCAGGCGCAAGACAACTTCGATCAGCAGCAGGCTGACGACCAAGCTTGCGAGCAGCAAGGCGGCATTCTTGTAGGTTGGGTTAGCGGGGCCCATGGCGATTCCATAATGCACGGGCCGTGCGCCCCGCGTAACCCAACAAAGAGTCTCCGGATTGTCGGCGATTTGATGATGGGTTACGGCGCTTCGCGCCTAACCCATCCTACGGGACGGTTGTTTCAGATTGCGGAAGGTGAGGGAGTAACGCAGCTCGGCGACGGCGGGAATGCTGTGCTCCCAATGCGTGCGCGCGCAGCCCCTGAGCAGGTAGGCCGAGCGCGGCTCGAGGCGCAGCGATGCGCGCTCCCAGCCCGCGCCCGCTTTGCGGCGCAATCGGAACAGGCAGGCAGAAAGGAGCGATATGCCCACGACCTCGCCAAACACGCTGCGATCCTTGTGCCAGCCGATTGCTGCGCCGGGACGATATTCGGTCACGAGCACCTGTTGTAGGTCTGCGCCGGGAAGCCCGGCAAAGCGCGCAGCACGCGCGCGAATGTTTGACAGAAACGCCGGCATGTCATCGGTCTTCTGCAGTCCGCCGCCATTGAAATCGTAGCACCAGCCGAAGGAGACAATGCGCCGCTTCCCGAGAAATCCGTGGAATTCGAAATTCGCGGAAGGGAAGCCCGCGCACGTGCTCCAGTAGCCTTTGCTCCTCCTCCTCGGACAGGAACTGCCGTCGTTACGTGAAACCGTCAGGCAAGGCGGAAGCGAGCGGCTCGAACAGGCTTGTCTGCCCTGGCATTTGCCCTTGCGGCAGCATCACTGCGCGTTTTGGCTGTCGAGCCATGCCCGCACTTTGTCGAAATCGGCAATGCCTTCCGACATGCTGGTAGTGCCGTCGCGCGCAATGAGCAGGGTCAGCGGCAGCTCGCCATGCCATGTCGGGTCGATTTCGAAACGAAGCCTTTCGACAAAACTGTCCTGGAACATCCAGTTCTCGGCGCGGGCCAAGCCGCTCGCCGCCAGCGTAGTCGCGACCGCCCTGCGCTCGTTGGCGACAAGATCGGCATTGATCAGAATGAGATTGAGATCGGGACGCTCGGCAACGAGTTTGCCCCATTTGGGCATCTCGGCACGGCAAGGCGCGCAGCTCAGGCCCCAGATATGGACAACCACGGGCTTGCCCTCGTGCGCCGCCCGAATTTGTTGCCAGCTGCCGCGCACAAAAGGATGCAATTCGTCCGCAGCGGCGAACGAGGAGGCGCCGAGCAGAGCGGCCATAACGGCTAAAAACCTGATGAAAGTGCTCATCGCGCATCACCGAGTGCCATCAGCCGATATCCTTCGGCTTTCGACAGCCACGAGAGGAAAACATCGGAGCCGTTACTCACCAGCAACGGATGATCGGACGTATCAGCCGTGTCGGCGAGACGTTTCGCCGGCGACCAGGCAAGTCCATCATCGTGCGAAACCATCGCCCACACGGAGGTTTTTTCTCCATCGAATTCGGTCCAGGCGAGCCATAGTCTCCCGTTCACAGCCAGCAAATTGGGACGTGAGGGCGCGCGTTCCGCGCGCCCGATCGGCATGGGAGCGGAGAACGAGCGGCCGCCATCGAGAGAGCGCGCATAGAACAATCCCTTGCGGGCGATTCCGTTCGTGAACCAGGCCACGTGATAGCTGTCGGTTCTGCCTACTGCGAGAGCAGGCCCGTGGTGGGGGCAGGCATCGGTGCGCCAGTCGTCGGTGCTGACCCGATAGACAGGGCCGGGCGTATTCGGGTCTACAAAGGTGATGACCGCGTGATCGCGCACATTTGCATCGAATACGTTGCGGAAGGCGATCACCGGACGACCGGGCGCGGCGAACGCAATACCGAGCCGGCAGCATTCACACGTATGATCATGCGCAACACGCGTTTCTGAAATGTCTTCGCCGTTCCTGCGAGCCCACGCAAACGCCAGTGCAGCTCCCGCGTAGGTTTCATTTCTTGCCTTCGCGGCCGGGCGATTCCGCTTGTCAAGCCAGGCGGTGAACAGCGATCCGTCGACATCGAGCGCAAGCGCTTCGAAGCGCTGGCTTTCCTGATTGCTCGTGATCGGACGCGGCGGCGTAAAGCTAATGCCACCATTAACCGAGCGAGCGTAGAGCACCTGGCCATCAAAGCTTTGGTTCTTGAAATGTGCAAAGGCAACAAACACGCGCCCATCCCGATCCACTGCGATCTTCGGCCTCGCGTCCGGGCCCCAGTCCACGTCGAGCGGCTGCTGATTGAGGGCAACTGCGTTGCTGAAGCTGTGAGCAAGATCCATTGAGCGGGTAATGAGCACGCGTCCGCCAGCCGTGAAGGCAAGCCAGAGGGAGCCATCCGCCGCAAACGTTGGCGTGGCCTTCGTCGCGCATCGCAGCGTCGGCTCCGTGCAATCGGGCTTTGGCGCGTGGTGTTGATGCGACATTTGCGCGAACGCGAGGCCAAGCGAGCCGACCAGGGCCCCGATTGCGCTGATCACGCATACCGATCTCGAACTGCGCAGCATGTGCATTCGACAGCTTTCTACCGGAATGCGAGCTTCAGGCCGGCGAGCAGCGTGCGGGAAGTGCCGGCATAAATCGAGCCGGTTCCCGTATTCGCCAGCACGTTTCCGGGGTTTTGCGCGCCGGTTGCCGGGTTGAGCGTATTGGTAACGTTGTTTGCCGAGGCAACGTAGGTTCTGTCGAACAGATTCTTGACCTCGACAAAGACGATCGCCGACCTGATCCAGTCATGCACGATCTCCTTATCATAGTGGATGTTGAGATTCACCAGTCCATAGCCCGGGGCGGTCAGCAGGTTGGCGTTGTCCATGAAGAAGGCGGCCTGCCACACATATTCGGCAAACCAGCCCAGGCCCTTCCACGGTCCAAACGGCAAATCGTATCCGACACGCGTCGCGAGCTCGTTCGGCGCAACGCCGGGAATCTTGTTGCCTGTCCGGTTGAATGCCTGCGTAATCTTGCCCACGCTCAACTGCTCGGTGTATTCCGTATAGAACTGATCGTTGTGGGTATAGGCGCTGAGAAAGCGCCAGCCCGGCAGCGGTCGCCAGTCGAGAGCGACCTCGACGCCTCGGTGCTCGGAGCGAGGCACGTTGAAGGTGAAGGTCTGCAGCCCCGCGCCGGGCGATTGCGAGACGAACTCGTTGCGGAAGAACTCGTAGAAATACGTCACGCTCAGGCGTGACGTATTTGTTGGCGTCCAATCCACGCCGGCATCGAGGCCCAGATTGGTCTGCGAGCGCAACTGCGTGTTGTTTCCGCTCACGCCCGCCGGGGTCACGGTGAGATTGCTGATCTGCGGCGTGCCGTAGCCGGTCGCCGCGCGGGTGCGAAACTGCCAGGCCTGGTTGGGCCGGAACAGCAGCCCGGCTTCCGGCGCGCTGTTCTGAAAATCCCGCTGGATAGGAAAATAGGAGGTCTGCGGACGGGCCGTGGCCGAAAGAATTTTGTTGATCGTGCAGATATTGGTGTGTTCCACGCCGCCGGCCACGACGGCTGTCCAGTAATCGTTCAGCTTGATCTCTTCCCGCGCGCGGGTACCCCAATTTGTCTGATATCCGCCGTCGTAATAGGACGAGAGCCGCCCGAGCAGGGCATAGCCGCCCGGGATCAGATTGTAGGTATAGTTCTGAAGATACTGGTTGTTATAGAAGAAGCCCACGTAATGGGCCGTTTCCAGCCCGAAAAGGCCGGGACCGCGGGATCTCAAATCGCTGATCAGATTGTAGGCAGGACTGTCGCCGATGGCGCTCGTCGAGCCGGTCGGCTGGTTGATGTTCTTGTCGTCGAAGACAATCTGCGAGCGCCACGTCGTGTCCTTCTTGAAGTCATGCTCCCAGCGTCCGGCCACGATGCTGCGCCGGTCATGGCGGCCGAGCCCGGCCTCTTGCGCCGTTTCGTTCACCGTGGCGCCGGCAAACCCGTTCTTGAACAAGCTCACCGTTGCGCAGCCCGGGGCCGCCATGCCGGCGGCCGCACAGCCGCGCTGAAACGGGTTGGTATAGAACTGGTTGAGCGAGAGCCGGATCGGCAGGTCGGTCGCAAGCACGTTGTCGATCGCCTTGAAGGTGATCCGGTCATCAGGTGTGATGCCATAAGTCATCAGTGTGTTCAGCGTCTGCGTGTTGAACGCGCTGTGACTGATATAGCCCGTGCCGCGCACGTCGCTTGCGAAGATCGAGCCTTCGAAATCGCCCTTTTTGTTGCCGACGAGCACGTAATTGTTCAGATAGCCGAAGCCGCCACCCTCGGTGCCGTAGATCATGCCGTTGATCTCGCCGCCCCGACGCAGACGGAAATCGATCGCGCCGCCCGTCGCATAATTGCCGAACATCGCCGAGGAGGGACCGCGATACACCTCCACATTGCCGTAAGCGTGCGGGTCGGTGATGTCGGTGCGGGAGAGCCCATCCGGCTGGGTGACCGGAAATCCGTCTTCCAGCACGACGATATTGCGGATTCCGAACGGGTTGCGCGCATTCGAGCCGCGAATCGAGATACCGATGTCGCGTGGACCATTCCCCTGTTTGAACGAAACGCCCGGGCTCTCGCGTAAAATATCTTCGACCGTGAACGCGGGCGCTTCCTTGAGACGTTCAGCCGCGGGAATATCCGTGACCGTCTGGGCGGCAGGGCGGGCGATGACGTCCGGCGCCGAGCGTTCGGCCGGCGGACCCGGCGTCGCACTTGCGACCGGAGTGCGTCGTCGCGTGGGCACCGGCCGGACCACGACCGAACGGCGGATCGGCGCTTCGGCAGCGCGCTCCGGCTCAGCCTTCGGCTTTGGTTGCTTTGCCGAAGGTGTGACGAGCACTTCGGGGATGGCGCTCGGTCGCGACTGAGGCGGCGTTTGCGCGGCGGGCGGCTGCTCGCCCGCGGGCGTTCCGCTGTCGGCGGGCGGAGCCGGCGCAGGCACCACCTCTGGTGTTGACGAGGATTCCTGCAACCGCGCTTCGAGAGGAAAGAGCGCGAGCAGCAGAAGCGCAAGAAATGGTGCGCCTGGGATCCGCGAGTAAAAACGCATATCTCCACTCCGAACAGAACGCGCTGAGCACATTAGTTCGCGTGCTCGATGATGAGGCGAAGGCCTCACCGATCAGACCGGGACGGGCTCGCTTCTGTTTGGAAGTTCAGCCCGCAATTGTTGCGGGCAGGGGCGGACCACGCGGCTGCGCGGCTCGCGCAGCATGGTGCTCGGCGGCTCCAGTATCGGAAACTGGATGCTCGGCTAAAACGTAAGCCGCAAGAATAACAGGGGTGGAAGCAGTCGGAAGGACTGCACACGAATGAGCAAACGTGCAGAGGACGCAGGGCGGCTGTGCCGGCAACTGGCTCGCCGGCTTTTCGTCGCCGGACGCATTCCCCGGCGCCCCATGGCAGATGGGAAATGTGCCTGCCTCGGAGACTGGCATGGGGCGAGCGAAGGCGAGCCCGCTCGCCAGCAAATGCAAGATGACCGCCAAAACGGTGGCGATGCCAACAGATGGCCGCATGAAGCCGACAGAGCTTCGCAGCTTCCACATGGAAAACACCTCGCCCTATCAATATCATCTCGGAGGTGAAGGCGGAAAGGGCGCGCGCCTGCGGCGCGGGCGATTCGGCTGGACTGTGCCGCGAGGGCAACAGAAGATGATCATGGGTGTATTTCGCGTCGGACCCGGGACGATCACGCGGGTGGAGGAAACCTATGGTCCCACCTATCCGGTCGCCCATATTTTTCCCGAGTGCACCGCCGAAGTGATCGCCGAGCACCGGGATTGGCTCGCACCGAGCCATTTCGATGCACCGAGCGGCCTGATCAAGCTGAGCGTGCACAGCTGGCTCCTGGAGATCGGCGGGCAAAAAATCCTCATCGATGCCTGCTGCGGCAACAGCAAGGTCAAACCCGCGCGGCCGTTCTGGAACATGCTGAACGTGCCCTTCCTGGAGCGGCTTGCCGCGGCGGGCGCGCGGCCCGACCAAATAGATTATGTGATGTGCACCCACCTGCATCACGATCATGTGGGATGGAATACGCAGCTGCGGGACGGGCGCTGGCTGCCGACGTTTCCGAACGCCCGCTATGTGATTTCGCGAACCGACTTCGAGTATTACCGCAAGCTGGATACTGATGACGCTCCCGCCGAGATGGGCACGTTCCGCGAATGCGTACTCCCGCTGGTCGAGGCCGGCCGTGTGGATCTCGTCTCTGGAAATCACCGTCTCAATGAGCATATCGAGCTCATGCCGGCGCCGGGCCATTCCGCAGGTCACGTGGTGTTCAAGCTCGATGCGGGCGGCGAGCGCGCCCTCTTCATCGGCGACGTCTTCCACCACCTGCTGCAGGTGTACTACCCCGATTGGAATTTCCCGAAAAACTCCGACCCAGCCGAGGCCCGCGCGAGCCGCCGCAAGGTGCTCGAGCACTGCGCCTCTTCCGGTGCGCTGGTATTTCCAGCCCACGTGGGCGCGCCGTTCGCCGGGCACATCGAGGCAACCGGCAGGGGTTTCCGCCCGCGGTTCTGAACGTCTGTTTTTTCGCTGGCGAGACAAGCTCGACTGAGTTCCCTCTCCCGTAGGGAGAGGGTTAGGGTGAGGGGTTAAAGCCTCTCCATAGCGTGTGACCCCCTCACCCCACCCCTCTCCCCGCCGGGGAGAGGGAGCGCGCCGGAGCGTGCTGACTCACACGATCTGTCTCGGCTTTCGCTGCCGCGCCCATGGCATCATCGTCATAGCTGAGTTGCCGGCATGGCGGTTGCCAAGCGCTGCCCCGCAAGCGATATCGCGATCACAGGAGAGAGGGAATCGGGGCTGGGTATTTTATCAGCTATTTTGAGATGAAGGTTTCAAAGCGGCATAAATCCCCCACCCACCACACGTCGCATGCACCGCTGAGCAAGGCGGAGGTGCGTAGCATTTTCTATGGCCTCACCCTGGCCATGTTTCTCTCCGCGCTCAATCAGACCATTGTCGCGACCGCGCTGCCCACGATCGGCCGCGAATTTGGCGACCTTGAGAATCTCTCCTGGGTGATCATTTCCTATCTGCTGTCCTCCACCGTTGTGGCTCCGCTTTACGGCAAGCTGTCCGACATTCACGGACGGCGCTCAATGCTGCTCCTTTCGATCGGGTTATTCATTGCGGGCTCCGCTGCCTCGGCGGCAGCACGCGACATGACCACGCTGATCCTCGCGCGCACGCTGCAGGGCATTGGCGGCGGCGGCATTGTCCCGCTCACCCAGACGGCGATTGCCGATATGGTCAGCCCGCGGGAGCGGGGGCGCTATCAGGCATATATCGGCAGCGCCTGGGTTGCCGCCGGCACGCTCGGCCCGGCGCTGGGCGGCGTCATTGCCGAGCACCTGCACTGGTCACTGATCTTCTGGCTCAACGTTCCGCTTGGGCTCGTTGCGTCGCTCCTCACCCACCGCGCTATGAAACGGCTACCGAGCCACGAGCGCGCGCACCAGCTCGATATCATCGGCGCCGCGCTGCTCATGGCCGCTGCAACGCTAATGCTGATTGCGCTGACTTCCGGAGGCACGCGCGTCCCCTGGATGTCACCCACCATCCTGATGCTGGTCGCGTCCTCCCTTGCGTTCACGGTGTTTTGCGTCTGGTGGCTGCGGCGCACGGCAGAACCGTTCCTGCCGCTCAATGTGATGCGCCATCCGGTCATGCGGGCCGGCACCGCGGCGGCCTCCTGCACGATGGGGGGAGTGATCGGACTGACGGTGTACTTGCCGCTTTACTTTCAGGTGGTGCACAAGCTTTCGGTCAGTGAGGCGGGCTTTGCACTCATACCTTTAAGTGTCATGACGACCCCCGGTTCGATGCTGTCCGGCCGCTCGATGATGTACCTGCGCCATTACAAATGGTCATCCATCATTGGCGCCAGCATCGCCATCGCCGGTGTCTTCGCGCTCGTGCTCTGGCCGGCAATGCCGCTCTATGGGGTAATTGCCATGCTGGTGCTCATCGGTTTCGGCGCCGGCACCGTGTATCCCGTGGCCACCGTGGCCATTCAGAACGCCGCGCCGCCGCGGCATCTCGGCACTGCGACGGGGACAATAAATTTCTTCCGTGCGCTCGCGAGCACGCTCGGGGTGGCGATCATGGGGGCGATCCTGCTGGGCCATGTCGGCGCGACAGTGCAGCGGGGCGGCATTGGCATCGAGGTGCTCACGCAAGCCTCCGCCGGCTCCTTCGACATGGCCGGAATGTTTCGCTGGGTCTTCGCCGCTGCCGCAATTTTCCTTGCCCTCGCGCTGGCCGCCATCCTGCTGATGGAGGAGCGGCCGCTGCGTGGCCCGGCAAGCGCGCGAGCACCGGCACAGGCGCCGACCGCTCCCGCCGAATAAATTTGGATACGCGACATCGTTGCAGCAAACGCGGCGCGCTGCCTCTCCCTACGGGGCAGAGGGCTGGGGTGAGGGGGTCACAAAATAAAAAATTGAGAGGTTTAACCCCTCACCCTAAGCCCTCTCCCACTGGGAGAGGGAACTCCACCGCGTTTGCCTCCCATTCAGCGCCTGCCGAGCAGCGCGCACTCGCTTTCCGCAATCGGCCGGAATGCTTCGCGGCCGGGGATGACCTTCAGGATCTTCAAAAAATCTCCATTGTATTGGGACTCTTCCGGCGCCTTCACCTGCGCAAGATACATGTCGTGCACCATGCGGCCGTCCTCGCGCAAAAACCCGTTTTTGGCGAAGAAATCATGGACCGGCATCTCGCGCATCTTGGCGAGCACGGCCAGCGCTTCCTTGCTGCCCGCCGCCTGCACCGCGCTGAGGTAATGCCGGACGGCGGAGTACACGCCTGCCTGTGCCATGGTGGGTATCGTCTTGAGGCGGTCGAAGAAGCGCTTTGCGAACGCGCGGGTCCCGTCGTCAAAGTCCCAATAAAAGGCTGTTGTGACGAGCATGCCTTGAGCAGCGTGCAAGCCCAGGCGTTGAATGTCGCTGTCGAACAGGAGAAGGGCGGCAATGCGCTGCCCGCGCTGCGTTACCCCGAGTTCCAGGGCCTGTTTGACTGCATTGATCGCATCGCTTCCGGCAGTGGTGAGCCCGATTACCTTCGCCCGGGAAGCTCTGGCCTGCAGCAGATACGGGGACAGATTCTGGTTGGGAGATGGGTACCGCGCCACGCCGAGGACCGTGGCGCCAGCGGCCTTGACGACATTTGCGGTGTCGCCCTCGAGGGCCTGCCCGGCCGTATCATCGAGCGTGACAAAGAACCAGGTGTTGCCACCCTGCTCGACGAGATGCTTTGCGGTTCCATGGGCGAGGGCGTAGCTGTCATAGGTCCAGTGCACGCCATAGGGAGAGCAAGCCCGATTCGTAAAGTTGGAGGTCGCGCCGCTCGACACGATGGCAATCTTCTTTGCGTCGCGGGCGATCTCCTGCACGGCAAGCATCGCCGACGAATTCGGCAGGTCGACTATGGCGTCAATGTCTGCGTCGAACCACGTGCGCACGATTTTTGCTGCAATCTCCGGCTTGTTCTCATCATCGGCGAAGACGAGCTCGACGCGGTTTCCGAGCGCGGCCCCGCCAACGTCCTCGATCGCCATGCGTGCGGCCTCGACGCTGCCCATGCCGGACACGTCCGCATAGATGCTCGATTGATCGTTCAGCACGCCGATCTTCACGCCGGTTTGCCCATGTGCAGCCGCCGCCAGCAACAGCGCCAGCGCACAGCCCGAGCCGCCCAGCGCTCCGCGCATTATGCCCTCCCATTTGCCGGCAACCGGTGATTTCTAGAAACGATCGGCGAGGTTGCGCCTTTCGGCAAGCACGCGAGCCACGACGCTTCTTTCTGCGTCGTCTCTCGTCAGCTCCTCGACCTCGTCGAGCTGATTGGACGCGATCAGCTGCAGTATTTCCGTGCGAATGCCCCCGCTTTTGTCGCGCGGCAACGCGCTCGTGGTTTGTATCTGCTCGGGGGGGAGGACATCACGCAGATTGCGTGCGAGATGCTCGCGCAAACCAGCTTCCGACAGTGTCGCCGCGCCCTCAACGAACGCGTACAGGCTGTGCTTGGCGCCGCGGTCGTAGAACGCGACGATAGCAGCGTCGCGCACGCCCTGATATCGCTTGAGGCATTCGACAATGCGCGTCCCGTCATGGGCGAGCCGCGTGCCGCCGCCTTCCTGATCGACAAAGCCAAAAATTCCGCGCGTGGCCAGGTGATAGAGCTTCTTGCCGGTGAGCAGCCAGCCGGTCGAGATCGGCGTCTTGCGCGCGCGCATCTTCCACTCTGCCGGCGTCATGTCCTCGCGCAGATAGCGGTGCTTGTGCTTGAGCAGGTGGCGCAAATCCTCATAGGCGAGCAGGCGGAACCAGCGGCCGCGTTTCTTGAAGGAGGAGGCGAGCTGAAAATCCGTCAAATACGCGCGGCCATCGCGGCCACGCAACCAGTTCTGCTGTTTCGAGAGGTCGTTGTGGCAAATGCCCGCGGCATGCAGCCTGCGCAATGCAGCCTTGGCGGATTGAAAAAACACGTGATCGCCGTACGGCTTCGCGATGTGCATCACCGTGCCTTCGATCCACCCGCGCACGAGCACCTGCCGGCCCGCATAAAGCAGGGGCGGTGTCACGCCCAGCTCGCTCGCGATGGCGAGCGCGCGGCGCTCGCGCGCGAACAGGAGCCGCGCCAACGGCAAAGTCCACCACGGTACTTCATCGATGCGGCGCACGACTGCCGGCACCTCGCCCGCGGCGGTAGCGAATCGGCCGCGTTCGACCGTCGAGAAGAGGTCGCGCTTGAGCACCACCTCGCGCGTCCAGCGTCCCTCGATCTCGCTGAGTGCCGGTGAGCGTTCCGCAATTTCCATACGGCTGCGCTTGTACCGCTTCGCGCCTTGGATACAAGCGCGTTTTTGCTGTACAACGCCGGCTGCACTTGCCACGAATGAGTTCCCCATGACGGCCGCTCTCGACCTCGACGCATTTCGCGCCACGCCTCTGCAGGACGAGCCGTTCGATTATTTGATCGTGCCTCGCTTCGTGCGGCGCGACGCGCTGGAACGCATCAACGCGGATTACCCGCATATCACCGAGCGCGGCAGCTTTCCGGTAAACCGGGTCACCTATGGGCCGGCATTCAAGGGCCTGCTCGATGAGCTGGAGAGCGACGGGTTTCGCACGGCCTTTGAGCATAAATTCGGCATCGATCTCTCGGGCCGGCCGACCACCACCACCGTGCGCGGACGCTGCGGGAGCGCTGACGGCCAGATCCATACCGATTCAAAAGGCAAGATCATCACCGTGCTCATTTACATGAACGCGGCCTGGGAGAAGCCTGGCGGCCGGCTTCGCTTGCTGCGCTCTGGTGACGATCTCAATGATTTCGTCGCTGAAGTTCCACCGGTTGAGGGCACCCTCGTGGCCTTCAGGCGGGCGGACAATTCCTGGCATGGGCACGAGCCGTTTGAGGGCGAACGGCGCGTCATTCAGTTCAATTGGGTGACTTCCGAAGGCAATCGCCACACCGCCATGCTGCGGCATCACGTCTCCGCCTCGATCAAAAAGCTGCTTGCAGCGGTGCGCCCGCGCACGCATCAGCCTGTCTCGTGAGCGATTGCTCTTGGACGCTCAACAGCTCGCGAAACAAGAGTTCGGCAGGATCCTGATCATCAAGCTCTCCGCGCTTGGTGACGTGATCCACACCGTCCCGGTACTGCATAAGCTGCGGCGCCGCTATCCCGCCGCGCGCATCGACTGGCTGACATCGCCGCCGATTGCCGAGCTCTTGCGGCCGCATCCGGCCATCAGCAACATCATCGAGATCGCCCGCAACGACTGGTGGGTGCCTTCGCGTTGGTCTTCGCTGGCGGCGATGAATTACGATCTTGTCGTCGACATGCATGGGCAGCTGCGCACGGCATTGCTGACGCTTGCGACGAGGGCGCCGGTGCGCATCGGATTCGACCGCCCCCGCGCGCGGGTGTGGAAAGCCTCCTCGCGCGTATTGCCACGGCAGGCGCGCAGGCATGCGTGGAAGGGAGCGCGCGAAGGGTCATGGCTTGCCTACACCAATCATATGCCGGTACCCACACTCGAGGCGCACGCGGTCGACCGCTATCTCCGCATCGGCCCAATGCTTGGCTGCGATCGAGAGCCCGCCGATTTCTCGCTGACCATCGCGCCTGAGGCGAAGGCGCGCGTGCAGGCCTTGCGGGATCGCCATCGGCTGGGCGACAAGCTGCTGACCATCGCGCCGGGCACCATTTGGGAAACGAAGCACTGGCGGGCGGAAGGATTTGCCAAAACGGCACGACATTTCATGGCGCAGGGATTTTCCGTGGCATTGATCGGCTCCGCGCGAGAGGTGGGGGCCTGCGCGACCGTGGCGAATGCCGCCCCGGGGGCGGTTAATTTTGCGGGGCAGACAAGTTTGCCGGAGCTTGCGGCGCTCATCGAGCGCTCGACCATTTGCCTCACCAACGACTCCGGACCGATGCACCTCGCCGTCGCTCTTGCCCGCCCGGTGGTCAGCATATTCGGTCCGACCGATCCGATCTGGATCGGCCCGTACGGGCGACCGCACGCGGTCCTGCAGGCGCCATTGCCCTGCGCGCCGTGCTACCTGCGCGTGCTCAGCCGCTGCCGCTATGATCACGCCTGCATGCAGCAAGTTTCGGCGGCGGCGGTCATGGAGCGCATGGAACGCGAGCTCGCGAGTGTACGCGCCTGTCCTCCCCTGCGCAGCGGGGGAGGGGGACCGCCCGAGCTCGCGCAGCGAGCGAGGATGGTGGAGGGAGCTACGGACTCCCCGTAAATTTCACGCGTGCGCCGGCGTCAACGTCGGCTGCTGTTGTGCCACGCTCGTCAGCACCGGGTCGACGACGTTCGTGCCGCCATGCCCGTCGCTCGACGGCACAAACGTGGACGCGAGATAATTTCCGATCAGCGCGACGCTGTATGCGTGCCATCGGTGACCGTCAGCATGCCGCCCGATGCATCGCCCGAGTAGCCGGGCTGGTGCACCTTGTTGAAATCGATGTCGGCAAAATCGATCGTGTCCTGGCCGATCATTCCGGCGACGGTGCCGGCAAAACTTGCAGAGTTGTCGAGCTTCAAAGTGCCGCTATCCGCCGCGAATGCTACGGTGCCCGCAAACGCAGAGGTAATCTCCAGGGTCTTGCTGGCCTCAACGGCCAGCGATTCCGTCTGGCTTGAAACCGCGCCGCCACTGCTGCCGCGGTCAGTGATATCCGCCTCGACCCACTGGCCGTTGTTGCTCCAGCTGCCGTTATAGGCCTGCAGCCAGATCTTGTCCGTGCCGGCTGTGCTTGAGCCCGTGTACACGAGCCCGCTTATATCGGTGAATGTGAGCGGCCGGTCGAGCGGCACAGCGGCCCCGTTGTTCGTCAGCGTGCCCAGAGCGGGTGCGCCGCCGTCTGGCCAGCTGAACCAGACCTGGTACTGGGTGATAGCGCTGCCGCTGATCGAGAAAATGCTGCTCAGCGATACGGACTGGCCCGCCGCCACGGACAAATTGTTCGCGGTTACCACAGGCGCAGCGAGGCCCTGATCCTTGATATCGGCCTCGGTCCACTGGCCGTTGTTGCTCCAGCTGCCGTTGTAGGCCTGCAGCCAGATCCTGTCGGTGCCAGCTGTATTTGCGCCTGTGTAGACGAGGCCTCTGATGTCCGTGAATGTCACCGGGCGGTCGAGCGGGACGGCGGTGCCATTGTTCGTCAGCGTTCCCAGAGCCGGCGCGCCGCCGTCCGGCCAGCTGAACCAGACCTGGTACTGCGTGATGCCGGTGCCGCTGACCGAGAAGATGCTGCTCAGCGCGACCGATTGGCCGGCTGCGAGGCTGAGGTTGTTCGCCGTGACTACGGGCGCGTACGCGTCCGCTACTGCGAAGGAAACCGCTGCGAGCGCCGCAGAGTCCGTCGGATACAACCATTTAATATTACCTGCCGCATCCTCCAGGAACATTAGCTGCGGCGTCCAAACACCTGCCTCCGCTCCCGACGGCAGCGTAATGCGTGTTTGGTAAGAGCGTCGAGCGCATCTCCTGAGATCGGGTGCAGAGTATCGAAGACGCCCCAGACACCTTGTCCACTTGGGCTCACGAACCTGATCTGAAGCGACGCCATGCCGCCGGAAAGGCCGCTCAAATCGTCCGTGAAGTGTGCCGTTACCAATGCTGAGGTCTGGCCGGCATCCATGTTCAAAGAACTGGACCCCAGGCCTATGGAGAGCAGCCTGGGTGGGCTGGTATCGGATACTATCCGGCTCTGGTCCGTAACATCGGCTTCGGTCCATTGCCCGCCATTGCTCCAGGTGCCGTTGTAAGCCTCGAGCCAGATCTTGTCTGTGCCGCCTGTGTTGCCGGCCGTATACACGAGGTTGCTGAGGCTCGTGAGTGTCACCGGCTGATTGAGCGGGATCGCCGTGCCGTTGTTGGTAAGCGTGCCGAGTGCGGGCGCCCCGCCGTCCGGCCAGCTGAACCAGACGCGGTACTGCGTGATCTGGGTGCCCGTAACAGAGAAAATGCTGCTGAGAGAAACGGACTGTCGGGCCGCAACGGTCAGATTATTCGCGCTGACCACAGGCGCAGGGAGGCCCTGATCGGTAATGTCGGCTTCGGTCCATTGCCCGTTATTGCTCCAGCTGCCGTTATAGGCCTGCAGCCAGATCCTGTCCGTGCCGGGCGTGTTTGAGCCCGCGTACAGGAGGCGCTGATGTCGGTGAGTGTCACCGGTCGATCGAGCGGCACCGGGACGCCGTTATTCGTCAGCGTGCCGAGAGCCGGCGCCCGCCATCCGGCCAGCTGAACCAAAGCTGGTATTGCGTGATGCCCGTGCCGGTGACGGAGAAAAGGCTGCTCAGTGCGATCGATTGCCCAGCTGCAACACTGCGGTTGTTCGCCGTGACTACCGGAGCATATGTGACGTTGAAAGAGAGCCGTCGAGCCTGTCACCTGAGAGTAGATGAAGAATGTCGAATATGCCCCAGACGGTCTGTCCGCTCGAACTGATGAACCAAATCT
Source organism: Pseudomonadota bacterium (assembly GCA_046733355.1). Classification (GTDB taxonomy): domain Bacteria; phylum Pseudomonadota; class Alphaproteobacteria; order Rhizobiales; family Xanthobacteraceae; genus VAZQ01. The sequence goes on from JBKPOZ010000030.1 coordinate 24,283, forward strand.
GAGGCGGCGATCCCCCACCGCCATTCGCGTATGTGCCATCGAACAATCCGCTCAAATTATCGGTCAGGTGTGCCGTGACGAATAGTGAGGTCTGGCCTGCGCCGAGGTCTAAGGAATTCGAGCTGAGACTAATGGACGCTAACGACGGAGGAGTAGTGTCCGATCGGCTATTTGCGACGGTAAAGGATAGTCCTGACAGAGCAGGTGAATTTGTTGGCGTGAAGGATTGATTATTACCCGCCTCATCACTCAAAAAGACATTCTGAACTTTCCAGACTCCCGCTTCGGCCGCTGAATCCAGAGTGATACGCGCTTGATAGTATCCGTCGAGCCTGTCGCCTGAGAGTGGATGAAGAATGTCGAATATACCCCAGACGGTCTGTTCGCTGGGACTGATGAACCAAATCTGAGGCGGCGATCCCCCACCGCCATTCGCGTATGTGCCATCGAACAATCCGCTCAAATTATCGGTCAGGTGTGCCGTGACGAATAGTGAGGTCTGGCCAGCGCCGATGTCTAAGGAATTCGAGCTGAGGCTGATGGATGCTAACGACGGGGCTCTCGTGTCTGATCGGCTATTTGCGACGGTAAAGCACAGTCCTGACAGAGCAGGTGAATTTGTTGGCGTGAAGGATTGATTATTACCCGCCTCATCACTCAAAAAGACATTCTGAACTTTCCAGACCCCCGCTTCGGCCGCTGAATCCAGAGTGATACGCGCTTGATAGTATCCATCGAGCCTGTTGCCTGAGAGCGGATGAAGAATGTCGAATATGCCCCAGACGGTCTGCCCGCTCGGACTGATGAACCAAATCTGAGGCGGCGAACGCCCGCCGCCATTGGCATATGTGCCATCGAATAGGCCGCTCAAGTCATCAGTAAGGTGAGCCGTCACCAATAGCGAGGTCTGGCCGGCATCAATATTTAGAGAGCCGGAACAGACTTATGGAAACGAGTGAGGGAGGTGTATTGTCTGACGCCAATTGAGCCCCTGCGTGCCCCTTATTAACTCTTCATCAGCCCCGGCGAATATGGCGATTCAGCGGCAACTCCGAAGCGGAATGGCGCGCGTGAGAACGCCACGCTCGGCTGCGAACGGCGCATTTTTTGGCTTGCGACGCACGGCCAACCGTGATAGAACAAAAGCAGAACCAGTTAGGGCGGCTGCCGAAAGTGCGGGCCACTCCTCGCAGGTTTCCGCTTGCTCCGCCCATTAAATGAAACGTGCTGCCATTTGCGTCGACGCTGCAGCCACGAAAGTCTTGACAGTGTACAGTAAGTCGCTATAATTCCCGCAGTCTCGACAAGTGCGAGCGAAACCCGGGCCCCTCGCGGCGCCGGGTTTTTTGTTGGCCTGCGACGCCGGCGATCCCCGCCGCCTCGCGGCCTTTTCAATCCTAACCGAAGGAGAACAGATATGCCCTTTCAACCGGGACAAAGCGGCAATCCGGCCGGCCGGCCGCCCTGCTCCCGCAACAAAAGGCCGTGTTCTATGAGGACCTTCTGCACGGCGAAGGCGAATCGATCACGCGCAAGCTGATCGAGCTTGCCAATCGGGGCGAGTTGCGCGCCATCGGCATGTGCATGGATCGGCTGCTGCCGGTGCGCAGGGGCGAAACGGAGGCGTGCGAGATGCCGCAGCAGATGAAAAACCCCATGGATACCGTTGCGGCCTTCAGCTGCCTGTTCGAGGCCGTGCGCCTGGGCGATCTCACGCCTTTCGAGGCGGCCAAGGTGGGCAAACTGGTGCAAGGCTGGATGGACACCATGGCAAACGTCACGTTTGAGCGGCGCTTGCGCGAGATCGAGAAGGCAAAAGGAATAGTGCCGCCCCGGCTCGACGGCGCGCCGGCCGCAAGTCCTGACAATGGTGCGGGCCAAACGGCCGATCAGCAGCCGGCGGATGCTTCGCGCCAATCCGAGACGGGCTGAGCGCGCCGAATGGCCGCCCATTGTTCTGCATTGTTAGGCCACTGTAGCGCCCATTGATAATTCGCCCTGTGGGGCGGATTTCTCCTTTCGCATCAAGGAGCGCATTGTATTTCGATTGTTGTTTACAATGCGCGCGCTGTGGACTGCACCCCTAACCTGAGACACCAAAACTAGGGTGTGGTTGCGTTTGCTGTTGGCTGCGCGGTTTGTGAACAAATCCGGGTATAAGTTGCAAGCCGCGGCAGGGTAGCTTCGAACTCGGCCGGTGGTCGATAGCCCAGTGCCGAGTGCAGTCGTTGTCGATTGTAGACGTCTTCGATGAAGACACCGATCGCTTCGCGCGCATGTTCGAGATCGCAATAATCTCTGCCGTCCACCTCCTCTTGTTTGAGCGTCTTCATGAAGCTCTCCGCTTTCGCGTTGTCATAGGGATTGCCGATGCGGCTCATGCTCGGCTGAATATCACGAAGCGCGAGCATTTCTGAGTATTCGCGACTTGGACTGCACCCCTGTGCTGAGACACCAAAACTAGAAAGTGGTTGGGTTTACTGTTGGCTGCGCTCGCGCAGAGGGCGGGAGGGTAGCGCCGCCAGGCCGAGTGTGGCCTTCGTGCGCCGCGAGTCCATCGCGCCTGCAAGGAGCTTATCGTTGACAGGCAACCGTGTGCGATCCTCGGGCGCGTGCCACAGGTGCAGAACCGCGGTGGCGAAGCGGCCGTCCTTGCGGCGCACGCCGCTGCGCATCAGCCGCAGCACCAGATCGGAGTCTTCACGCCCCCAGCCGTTGAACGCGGCATCGAAGCCGTCCACCGCAATGAGATCGCAGCGGCGAACTGAGAGATTGGCGCTGCGGATGCTGCGCCAGGCGAGCCCCGCCCAATGCCGCGCTGGACCGAGCGGCAGCGAGACGAGCGGCTGGATGCGGTTGATCTCGCCGCGCAGGCGCAGCGCGACCCACTGCGAGAGCGGCCACAGCTCCGGCTCGAGATGCTCGCGCAGCACGCGCTCCGTCAGCGCACGCGAGAGCAGCACGCGGTTGCCGGCGACGAACCAGCCGGGCTCGGCCAGACGCCGGTGCACGGCCACGAAATCCGGACGCGGGATGCAGTCGCCGTCGAGAAAAACACACAGCTCGCCGCGCGCGTCGAGGATGGCCCGGTTCCTGATCTCGGCGGCGCGAAAGTCGCGGTGCTCCTGCCACACATGCCCGAGCCGCTTGAACTGCGGCGAGCAGCGCCGGATCACCTCGGCGGTGGCCGGACCCGAGCCGTCGTCGGCAACGATGATTTCGAAATTATCATCTGTTTGCCGCGCAAGTGCGCGCAGCACCGCCGCGAGCGCATCCTGGCGGTTATAGGTCGTGACGATGACCGAGATCAGCTCACTCAATGTGCTTGCCTGTTGCCCAGCACTCGTCATTCCGGCCGAGGCCCAAGGGGCCGAGAGTCGGAATCCATAACCCCAGGCCTGTGGTCATGAATTCCGGGCTCGCCGCTTCGCTTCGCTTGCGGCGCCCCGGAATGACAGCTGAGACTATGTGCAGAATCGCGCGTGAGTCGCTCGCGCGGTGGCACGGTCCAGGCCTGGTCCTCTTCGTAGCGCTTGGCATAGCGATAGAACGTGCCTTCGAAATTGCCGAGAGCGATGACAAAGCCGACCCAGCCATCCTTGAACCCGCGCTTGAAAACGAAATGCTTCACGAACGCCCACATCCCGTGGCCCAGCGCGCCCGCCATGGACGCGCGCCGGCCGGCAAGCTTCTTCGCGCCGAGCGAGGAGTAGCGATTCATCTTGCGGATGATCTCCTCGAGATTGCGAAAGGGGATCTGCCAGATCGCGTTTGTCAGTTTCCCGAGCGGCCGCTCGGTGAGCAGCTCGTAGCCTTCGTGCACCACCTGACTGTCGTAGCGCATCGCGTTTTTGCGAAAAAACTGCGGCTGGCGATAGTTGGGATACCAGCCCGAGCCTGTAATCCAGCGGCCCATCATGTAATTGCGCCGCGGCACCAGGTAGGCATCGTGTGGCGAAGTGCCTGAGAGAATCGCAAGAATCTCGTCGCGCACTTCTTTCGTGCAGCGCTCGTCCGCGTCCAGGCTGAAGATCCACTCGTGCCGGCAATGCTCGAGCGCGCGGTTGCGCAGCTCGCCAAAGCCCACAAACGGGATCTGCACGACCCGGGCGCCGAGTTTTTCCGCAATCTCGGCCGTTGCATCAGTGCTGCCCGAGTCGATGACGAGAATCTCATCTGCCCAGGCGACGCTTGAAACCGCATCGCCGATCTTTTCGGCCTCGTTGAAAGCGAGGATGTAGGCCGTAATCTTTTCCATGTTGGTGCGCTGCGCTCTCGTTCGCGCTCATTCCCGCGCAAGCGGGAATCGAGAAGGAAATGGGTCCCCGCTTTCGCGGGGACGAGCGGACTCTGAATTCAACTGCGCGAAGGCCGGGGAGGGCGGCAGGATAGCCCATCCCACATGCAGCACCATCTCGCCGCGGCGGAACGGCAAGGTGAACGGCGGCTGCACCAGCGCATCGCCGCCGATGCTGCGCAGGGGCGGCGGCATCACGCGCATATCGCTGTCGCATGCGTGTTTGATGTTCTCTCCGCAGGTCCACACCACGACCGCCCCCTTGCTGCGCAGGTCGCCGAGATCGATCCATGGCGCGCGCGCCGGGTTGCCGTCGATGAGCACGCGCGGCTGCTCGCGTGCGTAATGGGCGACGTTGCCGCCCTCCCACATGGTGCCGATTACGTAGACGAGCGGCTTGCCGGTTGCGGCACGAAAGCGCCGCGCCATCTCGTCCGCTAGGGCGTCTCCCGGAAAAAACGCCGCGCGGTAGCGGTGATCGATGTTCGGCAGGAACGAATAGTTCGCCAAAAATACGAGCGCAAACACGCCAAAGATCACGCTCCATGCCGCAATCGTGTGCCTGAGCCGCACGGTATCGATCGCGATGCGCGCCTCGAGCACCATCCAGACGCCGAGAAACAGCCACAGCGGGTAGCCCCACATGGCAAACGTTCCGCGCCCGGTGACGGCGGAAAGCGCGATGGTCGTCGCCGCGGGGCCGAACGCCAGGAGCGTGACGATGCGGCGGTCGTATGCGTCCGCGGCCGGAGCAGCAGCCTCGCCGCTGCGCCGCCTGAAGGGCGGCGCGGCAATCAGGAATGCGGGAATGAGAAAGAGCGCTTGCGCCACCGCAAACATGGCCGGGTGCAGGAGATGATCCAGCAGTCCGCGCGAAGGCGCTGCGCGCGCACTCGCATAGGCGAACGGAAGAAAGTCGTTCTTGACGAGCCAGTAAAGGTGCGGCGACGCCAGGATCACCGCGACAGCGAGCGCCACCCACGGTCCGGGACCGGCGAAATTCTTCCGCGCGCTCCCGTCAAGCAACAGAAACAGCGCAAGCGGGAATGCGAGCACCACGACGAAATATTTCGCCCATAACGCCATGCCGAGGGCAAAGCCGAGCAGCAGCCAGTGCGCAATGCGCCCGTGCCGGAGCGCGCGGTGGAAGGCGTAGCCCGCGAGTGCCCAGAACGGCAGCTGAATGACGTCGTGATTGAATTTAGCCGCCGTGTAATGGAAATAGTGCAGGCCATCGACGATGAGCACCGCCACGAGCGCGCCGGCGCCCCCGACCAGCGGGACGGCAGTGAGCCACACCAGCGCAAACGCGCCGATGACGACGACCTGAGCAAGCGCGTAGTAGGCGGTGTCATGCCCAAAAATCCGGTAGGCGATCTCGACCAGCCACCAGGGCAGCGGCGGCAGCTTGTCGTAGCCGAGCTGCCACTCGCGGCCGTAGGTGAGCGCCTCGATCAGGTCGAGCGGCAGATTGTGGTACAGGAACCCCGGGAGCGCGGTCCAAACCACAAAGTGCAGGACGCAGAAAGCCGCGAAGGCGCGCCCGGGATAGCGTTCGATCGCGGAGAAAATCCCTCCCCCGCGCAGCGGGGGGAGGGTGGCCGAGCGAAGCGAGGCCGGGTGGGGGCGCATTACGCCCCATTAAGCGCCTACGAAGCGCCTACGCCACCTTCTCGGTGAGGTGACGGAACATGGCGCGACGCGCTTCCTCGTCCATCTCGGTCTTGAACGGATGCTTGTCCTTGAGCGCCACCGCGCGCCTTGCCGCGGGCCTCGCGCTGATCTCATCGACCAGTCGTTTGAGATGCGGAAACTTCTGCCAGTGCTCCTCGCCGAGCACAGTCGGTATCAGGCGCGCCCAGCCCCACACTGCCATGTCGACAATGCCGTAGGTGTTGGCGACCATGTATTTGCGATCCTTGAGGCGCGCATCGAGAATGCCGAAATGCCGCTGCGCCTCGTACATGTAGCGGTTCACGGCGTAATGAATCTTCTCGGTTGCGTAGTTGCGGAAATGCACCGACTGTCCGGCGTAAGGACCGACCCCGCTCGCCACGAAGAACAGCCAGGAGAGGAGCTCGCCGCGCTCTTTCGGTGAGTTCGGCGGAAGGAATTTTTTCGTCTTCTCGGCGAGGTAGAGCAGGATGGCATTACTGTCGAACACGACCGCGTCGCCGTCGACGATCGAAGGCACCTTGGCATTGGGATTGATCTTCAAATACTCGGGCTTGTGCTGGTCGCCTCTGCGCGTATCCACGGGGATCGCCTCGTACGGCGTCTCCGTCTCTTCCAGAAACAGCGCGACCTTCATCGGATTGGGTGCACCGCTAAAGTAGAATTTCAGCATCTCTCGTTCCTTGTTCAAACGTTCTTTGGGGAAGGATGGCCAATTTAATGTACCGGTGTGCGATGAGCAAACGCGCCCATTATCGTGGGTTGCGCACCAGCATTGATCATGCAGGGGCGGGTTTGAAACCCGTCCCTACAAGATCCCGAGCCGGCCGTAGCCCGCATGAGCGCAGCGATATGCGGGAAGCGACCCGCATGTCGCTTCGCTCATCCGGGCTACGGGTGATTACGGCTCGAGCGGGGAGCCGAGCTTTGCCGCGGTATCCAGGATCCAGTAGCGATAGCGCGCGAGCGGGATCACCCCGCTGACGAAGCCGCATACCGGCTCGCCGTCGGTGCGTCCCGTCCAGCTGATGATGCCCACGAGCGTGCCGTCGCGCTCGTCAAAAACCGGCCCGCCCGAGTCGCCGTTGCAGACGCCGAGCCCGGCGCGCTCTCCGAGCTTCGTCGGATCAACGAGACTGAGTTGCTGAGAGCTGGGCCGATCGGTGGCGACCAACGTCGCCGAGCGCAGCGTGCCGGCGCTTTTCCGCTCGGCCGGGTTCGCGAGGCCAAAGCCGGCCACCACGAAACGATCGCCCACCATGGGCGGGGCGCGCCGGTCACTGAAAGGTGCGGGCGTCAAACCGGCGGGCGGGTTTGGCGAAAGTTTGACGAGTGCCAGATCGGGAGCATCCGCGCGCATTGAAAATTGCGGATGCGGTGCAACGCTCTCCACCTGTTTGAAGGCGAGGCGGCGCCCTTCGAACGTCGCCAGTCGATATTTGCCGTTCAACAATACGCAATGCGCCGCGGTGAGCACGAGATCGGGTGCAATGGCTACCCCGCTGCACAGACTGTGCTCTCCCACCACCAGAACCACGCGGCGCGCAATGGTCGGATCGGCAGGCCGCGCGCCCCCGACCATGGCCACCGCAGGAAGCGACGATAGCGCCAGCACAAGCAGAACGGTGCCGCTCATTCCCGCGAAAGCGGGAATGCAGGAGAAGATGGGTCCCCGCTTTCGCGGGGACGAGCGGATGGTCTCGTTACTGGGCGTCACTGCCGCGTGGACTGCCGCTGCTCCCGTTCCTTCCTCTGGAAGAAGGTCTGCTCGACCTCCTTGTGGATGCGCAACAGCCAGGCTTCCGTGCGCGCGGCACGGTCGCGGAAATGCGCGGCCTCGGCCTCGAGGTCTCGCGCACGTTCCTCGGCAGCGCGCAGCTGAAACGAAAGCTTGTGCGCAAGATCCATGGCGCGCGCGCAGTCCTCCTTCGCCATGTCGGCTGCTTTCTGCAGCATGGCGAGAATCGTACGGCCCGAGTCGTCGGCCATAATATTTGCATCCGCCTGCCCCCGCGCTGCCGGCGCAAACGGGACGATCGTATCCTGCTCGCTGTTGACGCTCATCACGCTCACTCCCCTAGCCGCGATCGAGCGGCAGTATAGCACAGGTCATCCCGCGGGAGATTCGAATTTTGCGCATGCCCGCTTGTCGCGAAGCCGCCACAATCACGCCCGGCCGGCGAACCGGCGCGTTGACAGGGCTTGCACGAAATCGCCACTGTCCACCAGCGTCCCGCAAACCGGTGCAGCCGGCCTTGGAATACATTCCTCTCATCGTCATCGGACTTTTTGTGCTCGTTGGCGTCGTGCGCGCGCGACGAAAGCGCAAGCACATTGAGCAGCCGATGCTGCAACAGCCTGCGCCTGCGCCAGCTCCGCCGGCCGCGCACCCGCCCCCGGAGATCATCGATCCCCGCGAGCCGGCGCCGCTCCCGGCACAATTGCATCACATCGAAAATGCGTTTGCGCCTTTTGCTGCAAACTCCGCACATCCGAGTGAGCTGCGCCAGCACCCGGACTTCAAGCACGGCGTGACGCTGCTCGCCGATCCGTCGATTCCGCTGGAGACGGTGCTGCAATACGCGCTCGGCGGAAACTGGATGCTCCCCTGCGTGGCGCTGGCGGCCATTGCCGAACGCCCGGATCGAAATGCCGCTGTCGATCAGGTGCTTGCCCATTTCGACCGGATGGCGGTGTGGTCGATGTACTATGCGCTGGAACTTTTTCTCGCCGGGGATGCAAGGCCGGCGAGTGGAGCTCCGGCGGCGCTCGCCAAGGACTGGTGGCGCGAGAATCCCATTCTGCCACTTATTTTCCGCGACTATTTTGGCCGTCGCGCTGCACTTGGCGACGTGCCGACGTTCGGCAATGCGCTGCAAACATCGCTTGCATCACCGCCTGCACCGATCCGCGGCTTTCTCGAGCGGGTGACTCACCCATTCGCCACTGCCTTGATCGCGCAGCTCGACGAGCTGCAGCGGACGCACGTCGATCGCGCGTTCCTTGCGACATTTGGACGTTTCTGGAGCGACGGCGGCGAGCGCGAAGTTCTCATCGAGCCCGAGGCATGGCGCGAGCCGCTGGCGCTTGCGACGTCGACGCTGCAGCAGAGCGTGTCCCGATCGCTCCTGCTTACCGGGGAGCCGCACGTCGGCAAGACATCCCTTCTGCGCCTGCTTGCGCGCCGGCTGCGCGGCGAAGGATGGGCCGTATTCGAGTCGAGCGGCGCGGATCTCATGGCCGGGCAGATCTGGTTTGGGCAGCTCGAGGGGCGCATCCGCCAGGCGACCCAGGAAATCACGGTGGCCACGAAACTCATCTGGTACATACCCGATCTCCTGCAGCTGGCGCGCAGCGGAACACATCAGGGGCAAAGCGCCAGCATCCTCGATCAGATACTTCCGGCGATCGCTTCAGGACGCGCCGTGATCTGGACCGAGGCGAGTCCCAGTGCCGCCGCGCGCCTGGTTCAGTCGCGCCCCGCGCTGCGCGGGCTTTTGGAAACCATTCAACTCGATTCTGCAGATGAAGAAAGCACGATTGCCCTGGCGCGCAAATTGCTCCACGAGCTGACTCTTGCGGGTCATTTGCAATTCGATGCTGCCTGCGCGGAAACGGCACTGACATGCGCGCGTCAATATCTTGGCTCGAGCGCATTCCCGGGTGCCGTCCTGCATGTCCTCAAGCTCACGGCCGCACGCAGCAATGAGCAAACGGAGTTTGCGCCACAGGACATTCTGAGCACCGTCTCGCAACTGACCGGCCTTCCGATCGCGCTCCTCGATACCAGGGAGCCCCTCGATCTGCGCGCGACACGGGAGTTTTTCTCGAGTCGCGTGATGGGGCAGGAGGAAGCCGTAGACAGCGTCGTCGATCGTATCGCCATGCTCAAGGCCGGACTTACCGATCCCGATCGGCCGATCGGCGTGTTTCTTTTCGCCGGCCCGACCGGGACCGGAAAACCGAGCTGGCAAGAACGACCGCGCAATATCTGTTCGGTTCGGCCGACCGCCTGATCCGGCTGGATATGAGCGAATTTCAGACCGCCGATGCGATCGGCAGCCTGCTCGGAAGCTCCTCATATTCGGATACCGAAAACCTTATTCATCGCGTCCGGAAGCAGCCGTTCTCGGTCCTCCTGCTGGACGAGTTCGAAAAGGCGCATCCGCGCATCTGGGATGTCTTTCTGCAGGTGTTTGATGCGGGGCGCCTGACCGACACTATGGGGCAGGTCGCCGATTTCAGGCACTGCCTCATCATCATGACCAGCAATCTCGGCGCCACCGCGCATCAAGGCTCCGGGTTGGGGTTTGCCTCGCCGCCTGATGTCTTCACGAGCGAGCAGGTGATGCGGGCCATTGCCCAGACATACCGCCCCGAGTTTCAGAACCGGCTCGACAAGATCATCGTGTTCCGTCCGCTGAGCCGCGAGTTGATGTGCGTCATCCTGCACAAGGAGCTCAAGCACATCCTCGATCGCCGTGGCCTCAAAGACCGCGCCTGGGCGGTGGAATGGGAGGCTTCGGCGCTGGAGTTTCTGCTGGAAAAAGGCTTTTCACCGGAAATGGGAGCGCGTCCGCTGAAGCGGGCAATCGATCAATATGTGATGGCGCCGCTCGCCGCCACGATTGTTGAGCACCGGTTTCCGCAAGGCGAACAGTTCGTGTTTTTTCGCAGCGACGGGCGAGGCATCCGCGCCGACTTCGTTGATCCCGATGCAGAGCCGCAAGCGGCGGTGCCGGCACACGCGGAAGATGCGTCGGCGAGCTCTCCCAGCCTCGCCTCGATGATTCTCGCGCCGCGCGCAACCAATGCCGAAATCAAAGTGCTCGCGGATGAATTTTAGCACGTGCAAGAGGTCCTCGACTCCGCTGGCTGGAATGACCTCAAACACGCGCTCTCATCGGAGATTTCTCTCGAGAGCTTCTGGCACAAACCCGAGCGATACGGGACGCTCGCAGGGCTGGCGCTCATGGACCGTGTTGCCGCGGCAGCCGAGACGGCGCGCGCGCTGCGGCGACGGCTCGATCGGGGCCAGCCGGGGCATTATTCGCGCGAGCTGGTATCGCGGCTTTCCCTTCAGCTCTGGCTGCTGCGCCAGGGAATGCGCGACGTTTTCGAATCCGCTCCCATCGAGGCCGCTATTGACGTGCGTCCCGCGCTCGAAATGTCCTCAGCAGGCGCGGGCGAGGTACAGGCGTGGTGCCATGCGCTCTGGGAGATGTACCGCAGCTGGTCCCAAAATCGTCACATGCAGGTCGAGGAAATCACCAGTGCTGAAAAGGACACATTGCCCGTCCTGCTGGTCACCGGGTTCGGGGCCCATCGGGTGCTCGCCGCCGAGCGCGGGCTGCACATTCTGGAAATTACGGAGCGGATGGCGGCGTGAACCGCGCCATGGCGCGCGTGCGAGTGGCTATCCCCCCGCTCGAGGACCTGCCGAAGCCGAAAATGCATGCTGCGGTGGTCAAGTCCTTGCAAGCTGCCGCAGGTCCGAGCGCGGTCGTTCGGCGCTATCGTCGCGAGCCATCGCCGCTCGTGCGCACCGCCGACGGAAGCTGGCGCACCGGAAAGTACGATGCTGTTCTGCGCGGCGACTTCGACCTGCTTGCCGCCGAAGCTCCCTCTCCGCATCGGGGAGAGGGTCGGGGTGAGGGGGTTACGAGCATTAGTTGAAGGCTGTAACCCCTCACCCTAGCCCTCTCCCGATGGGAGAGGGAACTGCACCGCGTCTGGACTTTTAGGTACGCGAGATTACCTGTTGGTGTTTGCAGGCCGCTGGGCGGGCGCGTTCTGCTGGCTGCCCGTGGTGCTCGACTGCTCCTCAGGAATCCACGCCATGTTGTTGCGGTCGTACTTGAACCCTTTGGCCGCCTTCAGAGCGTCCTTGGTGGTGTTCATCACCAGATAATTCTTGTTGTTATCCTTCCTCTGCATCTGCACGGCGTTGAACGGCACCGCCACGTCCTTCTCGCCGGCACCGAGGAATCCGCCTACGCCGATGATGAGGGCAGCTGCCTTTCCATCCTTGTCGAGCAGCACGTCCCTGATGTCGCCGATCTTGTTGTCCGAAGGATCATAGACGTTCTGCTTGTACCACTCGGTTACAGTAATCGCGCCTTGAGGCACGGTGCTCATGGTTTGAGCGGTCGGGCCCGCCTGCTGCGCGCCTTGGGCCGGGCGTTGCTGCTGCTGGGCGCTGGCGGCAGTCGTCAGCAGCGCCAGGGCAATTGCGGTGGAAGCTAGCTTAACCATGGAAGCATCTCCTTGGGATCAGGGATGAGGCATTCATCCTCCTCCCGAACGATGAGATGCATCCGCTGGTTCCCGAGTTCCGGGTTCCACGCAGTCTCGCTAAAGACGGGTGTGCGACAGTCTGGCGAGTTCCCCAACAATGCCGCGCCGCAGGACCAGAACGCAGACCACGAAGATCACCCCCTGCACCACGAACACCCATTGACCGATCGTGCTCAGGTAATTCTCCAGGGTAACCATAAAGAACGCGCCGGCGACGGGCCCGAACAAGGTGCCCAGGCCGCCGACCAGCGTCATCAGAATGACCTCGCCCGACATCGGCCAGTCCACGTCGGTGAGCGAGGCAAGCTGAAATACGAGCGCCTTGGTCGATCCCGCCACGCCGGCGAAGGTTGCTGACAGGATGAAGGCCAGGAGCTTGTAGCGGTCAGTCTTGTAGCCGAGCGAGATGGCGCGCGCCTCGTTCTCGCGTATGGCCTTGAGCACTTCGCCGAACGGGGAATTGATGATCCGGTAGATCAGCAGAAAGCAGGCAAGAAAGATAACGAGCACGAGAACGTACATGTGCAAATTATCGGTGAGGTCCATGAGGCCGAACAACTTGCCGCGCGGCACGGCCTGAATGCCGTCCTCTCCGTGCGTGAACGGCGCCTGCACGGCGAAGAAGAACATCATCTGCGCGAGAGCAAGCGTGATCATGGCGAAATAGATGCCCTGCCGACGTATCGCGAGCGCGCCGACGATGATGCCGAACACGGCGGCGACCGCCGTCCCGCACAGAATCGCCAGCTCCGGCGTCAACCCCCACACTTTGGCGGAATGCGCGCAGACATAGCTGGCCCAGCCGAAAAAGAGAGCGTGACCGAAGGAAAGGAGTCCGACATAGCCGATAAGCAAGTTGAAGGCGCACGCAAAGAGCGCAAAGCACAGGCCCTTCATCAGCACGACCGGATAGACGAAGAACGGCGCCAGGATGAGCACCGCGAGCATGACCGCAAACGCGATGGTCTCGGCACCGAAGCGTGCCTGCACGGCCGGCGCCAGGCTTGCTGCGCGCTGCATGCTAAGCCCTTCCGAACAGGCCTGCCGGCCTGATCAGCAGCACGACCGCCATGACGATAAAGATCACCGTATTGGAAGCCTCCGGAAAGAACACCTTCGTGAGGCCTTCGATCACGCCGAGGCCAAACCCGGTCACAATTGCGCCCATGATCGAGCCCATGCCGCCAATGACGACGACCGCGAACACAACAATAATGAGATTGCTGCCCATCTGCGGGCTGACATTGTAGATGGGCGCCGCCATGACGCCTGCCAGGGCGGCAAGCGCGACGCCGAAGCCATAGGTCAGGGTGATCATGCGCGGAACATTGATGCCGAAGGCGCGCACCAGGGTCGGGTTCTCGGTGGCGGCCCGCAAATAAGAGCCGAGCTTCGTCCATTCGATTACCAGCCACACGGTCAGGCAGACGACGAGCGAGAACACCACCACCCACCCGCGATAGTTAGGCAGAAACATGAAACCTAGATTTTGCCCGCCGAGCAGCTCCGGAGGGACCGAATAGGGCTGTCCCGAAGAGCCGAAGAAATTGCGAAACGTGCCCTCGATGATCAGCGCGAGGCCAAACGTGAGTAGCAGGCCGTAGAGATGGTCGAGCTTGTAAAGCCATTGCAGAAACAGCCGCTCGATCACGATTCCAAGGACTCCAACCGCCACGGGTGAAATCAGGAGCGCCCACCAATAACCCACTCCGGCATACTGCAGCAGAAAGAACGCGAAAAACGCGCCCAGCATATATTGCGCGCCATGCGTGAAATTGATGATATTGAGCATTCCGAAAATGACCGCGAGGCCGAGACTGAGCAGCGCGTAAAACGAGCCATTGATCAGCCCAATAAGAAGCTGTCCGAAGAGCGCCTGCGAGGGGATGCCGAAAATCTCAAACATGATTCGGCCATAAGGCGGCGTACGCCGGCAGAGAGGCAATACCATCGTCACGCTTGTAGGGGCGGGTTTCAAACCCGCCCTGTTTCGGAAATGTCGATTCGTAAGATCGTGTCGCCGTGATTGGGCGGACGCGCAGGCAAGCCAACATCATTCGCCTCAATGCTGAGAAAGGGCGGGTTTGAAACCCGCCCCTACAAGGTTGCTCAGCGTGATTATCGACACAGCCCGGTCACCCGCTCACCAGCGGGCATCCGCCTTCTTTCAGCGGGCGGAAAGCTTCCGCCGCGGGGATTGTGTGCAGCAGCTTGTATATGTCGCCGGGTTTCTTCGACTCTTCAGGCTTCTTCACTTCGAACAGAGAGGCATCATGCACTTTGCGGCCGTCCGCGCGGATCGTGCCTTTGCCAAACAGAGGATCGTCGGTCTCTGTTTGTTTCATCTTGTCAACGATCGCCTTGCCATCCGCGGCGCTGTTCAGCGCGGCCACTGATTTCAGATAATGCGTGACGCCCGAATAGACGCCCGCCTGCACCATCGTCGGGATTTTGCCAGGACGTTCCTGCTGCCAGCGTTGCGTCCACGCGCGATTGTTGTCACTGCCGTCCCAGTACCAGGTTTCCGTCAAGGTGAGGCCCTGCGCTGTCGGCAGGCCGAGCGCGGCGACGTCGCTTGCAAAAACGAGGAGACCCGCAAATTTCTGTCCGCCGCGCACGATACCGAATTCGGCACCCTGCTTGATCGAGTTGATGGTATCGCCGCCCGCGTTCGCAAGCCCGATGATCTTTGCCTTCGATGACTGCGCCTGCAACAGGAACGACGAGAAATCATTCGTATTCAGTGGAACCCGGACCTGCCCGAGCACCTTGCCGCCACTCGCCACAACCGCCGCTGCGGTATCGCGCTCGAGGGCGTGTCCGAACGCGTAATCAGCTGTAACGAAGAACCAGGTATTGCCGCCTGTCTGCACCAGCGCCTTACCGGTCCCGTTCGCCAACATCCACGTGTCGTAGGTCCAATGCACGGTGTTGGCGTTGCATTTGGAGCCGGTGAGATCCGACGTGGCGGCGCCCGAGACGATGAACACCTTGTTCTTCTGCCGGGTGATTTCGCTCACCGCCAGCGCGACCGCGGAATTCGGCACGTCGACGATCAAATCGACCTTGTCGACGTCATACCACTGATTGGCAATGCTCGAGCCGATGTCAGGCTTGTTCTGATGGTCGGCCGAAATGAGATCGACCTTGACGTTCGGGTTCTTGGCGATGAAATCGGCGATCGCAAGCTTGGCGGCTGCCACCGAGCCCGGCCCTCCGATATCCGAATAGAGGCTGGACATATCGCTGAGCACGCCAATCTTCACATTGGTTTGTGCATGGGCAGCTCCGCTCGCGAACAAGGCAGCTAAAACCGCAACTCCAGCCAGTCGTTTCATCGCATCCTCCTCTCAGGTTGTTTCATCACAGGCGCTTTCAGACTCCCAGATATTCGTGCAGCTTGTCGAGATTAGCCTCGAGCTCCGCGTTCGCAAATTGATCTATGATACGGCCGTGCTCCATGACGTAGTAGCGGTCGGCCACGGTCGAGGCGAAGCGAAAATTCTGCTCAACCAGCAGGATGGTGAAACCCTGCTGCTTGAGCAGGCCGATGGTCTTCCCGATCTGCTGAATGATCACCGGGGCCAAGCCTTCGGTGGGCTCGTCCAGAAGCAGCATTCGTGCGCCGGTGCGCAGAATGCGCCCGATGGCGAGCATCTGCTGCTCGCCGCCGGAAAGCTTGGTGCCCTGGCTCGCGAGCCGCTCGCGCAAGTTGGGGAACAGCTCGAATACGCGTTCCAGCGAGAGCCCGCCATCACGCACCTCAGGCGGCAGCACCAGGTTCTCCTTTACGCTCAGGCTTGAGAAGATGCCGCGCTCCTCGGGGCAGAACGCGATCCCGAGACGCGCGATCCGGTCGCTCGTCAGTTTTATCAGCTCGCGGCCGTCATATTGGACCGACCCGGTGCGCTGGGACACGATGCCCATGATGGACTTCATCGTGGTGGTTTTCCCGGCGCCGTTCCGGCCAAGGAGCGTCACCACCTCGCCCGCGCAAACGTTAAAACTTGCCCCATGCAGCACGTGCGACTCGCCGTACCACGCCTGCAGGGCGTCAACCTTCAACAGCGGGATCCCGCTGTCGGGCGGGTCCGGACTAAGCATGGCCAACCCCGAGATAGGCTTCACGAACCATGTCATTGGCGGAAACCCCTGCGTAATCGCCTTCCGCCAGGATGCGGCCCCGCGTGAGCACGGTGATGCAATGCGACAAATTGGCGACGACGCTGAGATTATGCTCGACCATCAGCACGGTGCGCGCGGCAGCGACCGTCTTGATCAGAGCGCTGATGCGTTCGATATCCTCATGCCCCATCCCTGCCATGGGCTCGTCGAGCAGCAGCACTTCCGGATCGAGCGCCAACGTGGTCGCGATCTCGAGCGCGCGCTTGCGGCCGTATGGCAACTCCACGGCCGTCCAGTTCGCAAATGAGACCAGTCCGACGTCGGTAAGAAGCGCCACGGCACGGTCATTGAAACAGTCCAGCACCCGCTTCGAGCGCCAGAAATCGAAAGACCCTCCGCGCTGCCGTTGCAATGCCACGCGAACGTTTTCCAGCACGGTCAGATGCGGGAATACCGCGGAAATCTGAAATGAGCGTACCAAGCCCAATCGAGCGACGTCGGCGGGCGGAAGCGAGGTGATGTCGCGGCCTTTATAGAGAATGCGTCCCCGGGTAGGCCGCAGAAATTTCGTGAGCAGATTGAAGCAGGTGGTTTTGCCGGCACCGTTTGGTCCGATCAGGGCATGGATGGTGCCGCGAGCGACCTTGAGGTTGACCCCGTTGACCGCCACAAAACCCGCGAATTCCTTGGTCAGGTCCTCGGTCTGCAGGATGATGTCGCCGGTCACAGGTCGTGCTCCGCTGGCCGCCCGCACGATACCAACATTGGGCACGCCGTGTCATCGCTGCCCTTCTCCGGCTACAAACCCTTATTATGTAGAGCGGGATTGAGAAAGCGCGCTATTCCGTCGCAAGCCCTGGCTGCGAGCGCGCCTCCTGGAGGCATCGCCTTGCGTCTCCTCGTCATTGAGGACGATCCTGACCTTAACCGGCAACTTGCGACCGCCTTGAGCGATGCCGGGTATGTGGTCGATCGCGCCTTCGACGGAGAGGAAGGGCACTACCTTGGCGAGATCGAGCCTTATGACGCCGTCATTCTGGACATCGGACTGCCGAAGATGGATGGCATCTCGGTGCTAGAGGCATGGCGCCGTGCCGGACGTGCCATGCCGGTTCTGATGCTCACGGCGCGCGACCGCTGGAGCGACAAGGTGCAGGGCTTCGATGCCGGTGCCGACGATTATGTGGCGAAGCCCTTTCACCTCGAAGAGGTGCTTGCCCGCATTCGCGCGCTTCTGCGCCGCTCCGCCGGACATGCCAAAAGTGAGCTCAATTGCGGGCCCGTTCGCCTGGACACCCGTACGGGTCGCGTTAGTGTCGACGGCAATCCGGTCAAGCTGACCTCGCATGAATACCGCCTGCTTTCGTATTTGATGCACCACTCCGGCCGCGTGGTCTCCCGCAGCGAGCTCGTGGAGCACCTATACGATCAGGCATTCGACCGCGACTCCAACACTGTCGAGGTTTTCGTAGGGCGAATCCGCAAGAAGCTCGGTGTTGACGTTATCCAGACCGTGCGCGGGCTGGGCTACCTTCTCGCGCCTCCGGGCGATGCGCCTTAATTCGCTTGCGCTAAGGCTTTTTCTCTCCGCGACGACCTGGACGGTGGTAATTCTCGTCGTCACGGGGATCGTGCTTTCCTCGATTTATCGCGCGGCCGTGGAGCGCGCCTTCGACCGCCGGCTGGGTGTGTATCTGCGTACCTTGGTCGCGGACGTCGCCACGCCCGAGGAGAACGCAGGCAAGTTTCCGCAATCACTTGGCGAGCCCCTGTTCGATCTGCCGCTCTCCGGCTGGTACTGGCAGGTCGCCCGGCTCGATGCGCCCACACCCGATGTGCGCTCATCGCGTTCCCTGTGGGACATGAGCCTGCCGCATCTCGCCAGTCTCGGAATTTCGTCAGCTCCGGGCGGTGCCCGGGCCGGCTACGCCCAAGGTCCCGACGGTCAGGAATTGCGGATCGTCGAGCGCACGATCGATCTGGGAGAAGAGGGACGCTACTTGGTAGCAGTGGCCGGCGCCGCGACCGAGATCGATGACGAGATCTACAGCTTTGACAGCACTCTCTTCATCACCTTTGCCGTGCTTGCGGCTGTGCTCCTGCTGACGACCACGTTTCAGGTCCGGTTTGGTCTCGCCCCGCTCAAACGCATCTCGCAGGGAATCGCGGCCATTCGCGCGGGAAGCGCCGAGCGGCTCGAAGGAACGTTTCCGGAGGAAATCGCTCCCCTTGCGCGTGAGACCAATGCGCTGCTCGATGCGAACCGCGACATCGTTGCGCGCGCGCGCACGCATGTCGGCAATTTGGCGCACGCCCTCAAGACGCCGATTTCGGTAATCCTGAATGAAACCTTCGCGCACAGCTCCGATCCGTTCGCCCTCAAAGTGCGCGAGCAAACAGAAATCATGCGCGATCAGGTTGCTCGCCATCTCGAGCGGGCACGGCTCGCCGCCGGTATTGCGGTGATCGGCACGGTGACGGAGGTGCGCGAGGTCGTGACTGCGCTCGCGCGCACCATGGAAAAGATTCATCACCATCGCGGGATTGCCATCGACATTGACGCGCCGGACGGGGCACGTTTTCGCGGCGAACGGCAGGATCTCGAGGAAATGGTCGGCAATCTCGTCGACAATGCATGCAAGTGGGCGCAGTCGCGCGTGGCCGTCGAAGTGTTTTCACAAGCGCCGAAAGCCAAGGACGACCGGCCGACCGTCCACATATTGATTGATGACGACGGCCCGGGTCTTTCGCCGCAACAGCGCGAGCAGGTGGCACGCCGGGGACGCAGGCTCGATGAAACCAAGCCGGGCTCGGGGCTGGGCCTGTCCATCGTGATCGAGCTCGCCAGCCTCTATGGAGGCGCTGTTACGCTCGGTACCGCTCCGATCGGCGGGTTGCGCGCCGAGCTGGCGCTGCCCGGCGCCTGAAAAGAGAGTCGTGGAGGCCTTCGGGGCTTTCAGGCGAAGGTATGGGAACAGAGTTTTGCCCCAATTTTCGCACTTATTCCCAGGTCCGGCAGGGTTCGGGTCTAGCCCTTGCGGCATTCAGAACGGGGGGTGCAATGCGTCTTGTTCGATTGAGCGCAGCCGCGCTCGTGGCGGCATCGTTGGCAGCGTGCAGCGGCACTCCTGAAATGGGTCAGGGTCCCAAAGAAAATACCGGCACGGTGATGGGCGCAATCACCGGCGGGCTGATTGGCTCGCAGTTTGGCGGCGGAACGGCTGAGCGCATTACCGCCGGCATAGCAGGCGCGGCAATCGGCGGCCTTATCGGCAATCGCATCGGCGCTGCCATGGACGACGAAGACAAACGACGCGCCTATGCGGCGCAGGTTCAGGCGCTCGAGAACGGAAAGTCCGGTAGCGCAGTGGCCTGGAAGAACCCCGATTCCGGCCGGTATGGCTCGATCGTGCCCGGCCCGGCCTACACCTCGAACGGTATGCAATGCCGGCCATATACGCACACCATCTATATCGACGGGCGCCCCCAGGTCGCCCGCGGCAATGCCTGCCGCAATACCGATGGAACCTGGACAGCGGTCGGCTGAGCGCCCAATTCCCGACCGAATTTGCCGGCTCTCGTGTTCATCTGATAGGAGCGGTTGGCACTCGCGCGAGTGCCGGCGGCTTGTGTGCTGGTCCACGCCGGCGGCGGCGCTGCGGTTGACGCCGGCTGCCGGCGCTTGCCGAACACACGGGAAACCCGCGTCGGCTCAACCAGTGCCAAGAGATCCGGGTATCGAAGCTTGACCGCTGCGGTTCTGATTTGGGTTCGTTCGGCTGCGGTGCACCGGTCCACAGCTCCGCCGTCATGACCCGCAAACAGCGCCGGCTTTCTCTGATCGCACTCGCGGCAATCGTGCTCGCAGTTGCCGTCGCTCTCGTGCTCAACGCGCTGCGCGACTCCATCGTGTTTTTCAACTCGCCAACGGATGTCGTCGAGAAGCACGTCAAGGCGGGTCAGCGCATGCGCCTTGGCGGCCTGGTCAAGGAAGGTACGGTAACGCGCGGAGAAAATCTCACGGTGCATTTTGAAGTCACTGATGGCAGAAGCACGATCCCCGTCGTTTACCGGGGGTTGCTGCCCGATCTTTTTCGTGAAGGCCAGGGCGTCGTCGCGGAAGGCGCGCTCGACGACACCGGAGCCTTCCGTGCAGAGACAGTGCTTGCAAAACACGATGAGACCTACATGCCGAAGGAAGTGGCCGACGCTCTGAAAAAGCAAGGGCACTGGAAAACGGGCAACGGCTCCAGCGTGCAGGGCAGGGCGCAATGACCGCCGAGATTGGTCATTATGCCTTGGTGCTGGCGCTCGGCCTGGCGCTGGTGCAGGCAAGCGTTCCGCTGTTCGGAGCGCGCAAGAACGACCCCGTGCTGATGGCGGTTGCTGGTCCTACGGCGATCGCTCAGTTCGCCTTCGTCAGCGTCGCCTTTGTAGCGCTGGTGAGTTGC
Organism: Pseudomonadota bacterium; assembly: GCA_046733355.1. Lineage (GTDB taxonomy): Bacteria > Pseudomonadota > Alphaproteobacteria > Rhizobiales > Xanthobacteraceae > VAZQ01. The sequence continues at coordinate 45,127 of JBKPOZ010000030.1, forward strand.
TACCTGCGCTCCGACTTTTCGGTGATCAATGTTTTCGAGAACTCACATTCGGCAAAACCACTGATCTACAAGATCACCGGTGTGTGGGGAAACCACGAAGGCTCGATGCTGCTATGGGTGCTCATCCTCACCCTGTTCGGTGCGCTGGTCGCCGCTTTCGGGCGCAATCTGCCGATGCGGCTCAAGGCTACGGTGCTCAGCATTCAGTCCTGTATTGCCGTCGCATTCGATCTCTTCATTCTTCTCACATCCAATCCGTTTCTGCGCCTTATCCATCCGCCACTCGAAGGGCGTGACCTCAACCCGATCCTTCAAGATCCCGGTCTCGCCATTCACCCTCCACTGCTTTACGTGGGCTATGTGGGCCTCTCCATCGCTTTTTCCTTTGCGGTTGCGGCGCTTATCGACGGGCGGATTGATCCGGCGTGGGCGAGATGGGTCCGGCCATGGACACTGCTGGCCTGGATCTTTCTCACGCTCGGCATCGCCATGGGCTCGTACTGGGCCTACTACACCCTGGGTTGGGGTGGCTGGTGGTTCTGGGACCCCGTCGAGAATGCATCGTTCATGCCGTGGTTGGCGGCGACTGCGCTCCTTCATTCGGCCCTGGTGATGGAGAAACGCAATGCGCTGAAGGTATGGTCGATCCTGCTCGCCGTGCTTGCCTTCTCACTTTCCCTGATTGGCACCTTCCTGGTGCGCTCCGGCGTCCTCACTTCCGTGCACGCCTTCGCGAATGACCCGCGGCGCGGCGTCTTCATCCTCGTCATTCTCGTGCTGTTCATCGGCGGCAGCCTCGTCCTGTTTGCGTGGCGCGCGCCGCTCATCAGGCGAGGCGGCCTGTTCTCGCCGATCTCGCGCGAAGGCGCGCTCGTGCTCAACAACCTTTTTCTTATATGCGCGTGTGCGACGGTCTTTGTCGGCACGCTTTACCCGCTGATCCTCGAAGCCATCACGGGCGAAAAGATTTCCGTAGGCGCACCCTTTTTCAACGCGACGTTTGGCCCACTGTTTCTCCCGGTGCTCATTGCCGTTCCGTTCGGCCCGCTGCTCGCGTGGAAACGCGGCGATCTGCTGGGCGTGTCGCAGCGGCTCCTCGGCGCGTTCGCGATCGCCGTCCTTGCCATGGCTGGCGTGCTCGCCGTGCAGCATGGCGGGCCCATTCTCGCGCCGTTTGCGATCGGACTCGCGTTTTTCGTCATCGCTGGCGCCGCGACCGCAATCGTAGAGCGAGCGGGCTTTCTGCAGCTGCCCTTCGCGACTGCGCTCGCGCGGGCAAAGGGGCTTCCTCGCTCGGCGTGGGGTACGGCGCTGGCGCATCTTGCGCTGGGAGTGACGCTCCTCGGCATCATTGGGGAAACGCAATGGGGCGTGGAGCACATCGAACAAGTCAAGCCTGGTCAAACGATCGCACTTGCCGGATATGACCTGGCTTTCGATGGGCTGAGCACGCGCTCGGGCTCCAATTATCAGGACCTGGTGGCGCATTTCACGGTGCGCCGAAATGGTCAGCTGATCGGCGTCATGGAGCCCGCGAAGCGGAGTTTTCCGTCGCGGTCGACGACTGTGAACGAGAGCGCACTTTTGACCCGGGGCTTCTCGCAGCTCTACCTCGCAATCGGCGATGTGGACGCGAGTAGAGGGACCGCGGTGCGGCTCTATTACAAGCCCCTGGTTCTGCTTATCTGGCTGGGCGCGCTGACCATGGCACTGGGCGGCGCGCTCTCGCTTTCGGATCGCCGGCTGCGCGTCGGCGCGCCAATGCCGGCGCGCGCCAGGACCGCGCTCGCGCCTGCCGAGTGACCATGCAACGCGTTTGCGCAGTTCTAACAATAATACTGTTGTTCTGCATGGCGATGCCACGCGCTTTCGCTGTGCAGCCCGACGAAATCCTTTCCGATTCGAGCCTCGAGCTGCGCGCCCGCGAGCTCTCCAAGCAACTGCGCTGCATGGTCTGCCAGAATCAATCAATCGATGATTCCGACGCTCCCCTTGCACGCGATTTGCGCATCCTGGTGCGTGAACGCCTGCAAGCGGGAGATACGGACCGGCAGGTGCTCGACTATCTGATTGCGCGCTACGGTGAGTTCGTGCTCCTGCGTCCGCGCTTCTCTCCGCATACCGCTTTGTTGTGGCTCACTCCGGCAGGCATTCTTCTGCTCGGGGGTCTCGGCCTGTTTGCTTTATGGCGCCGCCGGCGCGCCGCAGGCGAAGCGGACCTCAACGATCGCGAGCAGGCGCGGCTTGCAGAGCTGCTGCAGAATGACGGGTAAGGCAAAGCGCTCGCGCGAGGGGCGCCTTACGAAAAATTAATATCGCGGTCAGCGCGCCGTAAGGCGGCCATACCCATGTTGTTCTCAATTCATCGAGGTGCCGCAGGGAGAGCCTCACGGGTCCTTAAAGAAGGAGTGAGCTTGATGAAACAGAGCGCTCACGCTCCGAGACGGAGCATTCTATCGCCGCGGCGGCTGATTTTGCTTGCCGGAGTCGCCGGGTTCAGCACCAGCGTATTCCTGGGGGGTGCAACTCTCGTTCCCCAGACAAGCGGCTCCGCGCTCACCAGCGTGGCCTATGCCCAGCCGGTTCAGCGGCCGGTTGGATTCGCCGATATCGTCGAGAAGGTAAAGCCTGCCGTCATTTCGGTGCGCGTCAAAGTGGATGCCGGCGCCAAGATGATGGGACTCGAAGGCAACTCGCCGTTTGCACCCGATTCACAGATGGAGAAGTTTCTCCGCCGCTTTGGGCTGCCGGAAGGAATTGTGCCGAACGCGCCGCGTGCGCGACACCGCCTGGTGACAGGACAAGGCTCGGGATTCTTCATCAGTGCGGATGGCTACGCGGTCACGAATAATCACGTCGTGGACAAGGCAGATGTGGTGGAGATCACTACTGACGACGGCAAGACCTACACAGCGAAGGTGATCGGAACCGATCCGCGCACCGACGTGGCCCTTATCAAGGTCGAGGGTCGCAGCGATTTTCCGCACGTTTCGTTCTCCAACAACCCGCCAAGGATCGGCGACTGGGTCCTCGCCGTCGGCAATCCATTCGGCCTCGGCGGCACGGTCACTGCAGGGATCGTCTCTGCGCGTGGCCGCGACATCGGTGCCGGTCCGTACGACGACTTTATCCAGATCGACGCGCCCGTGAACAAGGGCAATTCCGGCGGTCCCACGTTCGACGTGGATGGCAACGTCATCGGCGTGAACACGGCCATCTTCTCGCCTTCGGGCGGCTCGGTCGGCATTGCCTTTGCCATCCCCGCGTCGACGGTGAAGTCCGTGGTCGCCCAGCTCAAGGACAAGGGCGCGGTCAGCCGCGGATGGATCGGCGTTCAGATCCAGCCGGTGACGCCCGACATTGCGGAGAGCATCGGATTGAAGACCGCCGAGGGCGCACTTGTTGCCGAGCCGCAGGCCAATGGCCCCGCCGCAAAGGCAGGAGTCCAGGCTGGCGACGTCATCACCGCGGTCAATGGCACGCCAGTGAAGGACGCACGGGATCTCGCCAGACAGATCGGCGCGCTGGCACCGGGCGGCTCCGCCAAATTGACGGTGTGGCGCAAAGGCGAGGAAAAGACGTTTTCGCTCACCTTGGGTGAATTACCTGCTCAGCGGGAGGCGCACGCTGCCAGACCCGAGAGCGGCTCGCCGGGTACGACGGCCGTTCCGCGCCTTGGGCTGACTCTTGCTCCAGCTGCCCAGGTTGAAGGCAGCGGCTCCGAGGGCGTGGTCGTGACCGAGATCGAGCCCGACGGAGTGGCCGCTGAGCACGGCCTGCAGACCGGCGATGTCATTCTGGAAGTCGCGGGCAAGAAGGTCGCAAGCCCCGCAGATGTGCGTAACGCGATCGCCGACGCGCAAAAGAACGGCAAGCGCAGTGTTCTCGTCCGGGTCAAATCCGGGGATGCAACGAAGTTTGTAGCGGTGCAGCTCGGCCGCGCCTGATCCGGTTATCGGATGGGTCCTGCGGCTTTTTTCTCCGACCCTGTGCCGGCATCCGTCGCCCCCGCCGGTTCAGGGAAGGCAGGGGGCGGCGGCGTAATCCGCCGCCCCTTGGATGCAAGGCTCCCGCCGCTTCCGCGGGAAAACTGGGAGATTTACCATGCGGCTTGCAACAACGTCTGGCAAAACAGCTCCTGGTGCGAACAATGCGCATCAGCCGGGGGAGCAGCAGCTGACAATGCGCCTGCTGATCGTCGAAGATGATCGCGATGCGGCCGATTACCTGGCCAAGGCGTTTCGCGAGGTCGGGCATGTGGCCGATCTCGCGTTTGACGGCGAGGAGGGCCTGGCCCATGCAGTGGACGGGCAATATGACGTGCTCGTTGTGGATCGCATGCTGCCCAAGCTCGATGGTTTGAGTCTCATCGGCGCGCTGCGCAGCAAGGGGATTGAAACACCGGCTCTCATTCTCTCCGCCCTGGGTCAGGTCGATGACCGCGTGAAGGGCTTGCGCGCGGGGGGAGACGATTATCTGCCCAAGCCATATTCGTTTGCAGAATTGCTCGCGCGCGTGGAAGTGCTGTCGCGACGGCGCGGCAGCCGTGAGGAAACTGCATACCGCGTGGGCGATCTGGAGCTCGACAGGCTCTCCCATCAGGTGGTCCGCGGTGGCCGCGATATCGACCTGCAACCGCGCGAATTCCGCCTGCTCGAATATCTCATGAAGCATGCCGGCCAGGTGGTGACCCGCACCATGCTGCTGGAAAACGTGTGGGACTACCATTTCGACCCGCAGACCAACGTCATCGACGTGCACATTTCGCGTCTGCGTTCAAAAATCGACAAAGGTTTCAGCCAGCCGCTGCTGCACACGGTGCGCGGTGCGGGTTATGTGATCCGCGACAAATGAGGGCTCGTCTTCCTGTTTAGGATCGACGGGTTGGGCGCGGCGGATGACCGCATTCGGAAAGCTGCTGCGGACCACCGCATTCAAGCTCACGCTGGTCTACCTGACGATCTTTGCCTTCTTCGCGACATTTCTCCTCGGCTATTTCGCCTGGAATACGCGACGGCTGATCACCGACCAGATCACTCACACCGTCGATGTCGAGATCAGCGGCCTGGCTGACCAATATCGCGTCGGCGGGTTGCGGCGCCTCGTGTTCATCGTGGAGGCGCGATCGCGCCGCTCGAATACCTCCCTGTACCTCGTGACCGCACCGGCGGGCGAAGCGCTTGCCGGCAACGTGGCATCGCTCGCCGCAGGCGTTCTGAGCAATGCGGGATGGAGCGAGACGGCGTACCGTCGCCTCGATGATGCCGAGGGTGCTGTCCATCTCGCGCGGGTGCGGGTGCTCGAGCTACCGGGCGGGTTTCGCCTGCTGGTGGGGCACGATCTCGAGGAGCGGGAGCGACTGCGCGAGATCGTGCTTGCAGCCGGGCGCTGGTCACTGGCCATCGTGATCGTGCTCGGGGTGGCTGGCGGGCTGTTCGTCACCCGGCGCGTACTCAAGCGCGTCGACGCGATGAGTGCCACCTCGCAGAAGATCATGGAAGGAGATCTGGCGGGCAGGCTGCCAGTCTCGGGCACCGGCGACGAGCTTGACCGTCTCGCCGTCAATCTGAATCTCATGCTGGAGCGCATCGAGGCGCTGATGCACGGGCTCAAGGAGATATCCGATAACATTGCGCACGATCTGCGCACGCCGCTCACGCGCTTGCGCAATCGCTGCGAGGAGGCGCTGCGCAGAGGAGGCAACGAATCGCAATACCGTGCCGCGCTCGAGAGCACGATTGAAGAATCCGATGCTCTGATCAGGACATTCAATGCCCTGTTGATGATCGCGCGCGCGGAATCGGGCCAGGCACGCGAGGGGATGCGCGAGATCGACGCGGCGGAGATAGCGCGTGGGGTAGGGGAGCTATACGAGCCATTGGCGGATGAGAAGGGAATCTCGCTCAGGGTCGATGCGCCCGAGCCTGCACCCGTTCACGGCAATCGCGAGCTTATCAGCCAGGCGCTCGCCAATATTGTAGACAACGCCATCAAGTACGGCGCGCCGGAGCTGCCCGCCCAATCTTCAGCGCGTCCAGAGATCGTAGTCACTGCGATGCCGGAAGGCGATCGCATCCTGCTCGCCGTGGCTGATCATGGACGCGGCATTCCGCAGAGCGACCGCACCCGCGCCATCGAGCGGTTTGTGCGGCTCGAGCAGAGTCGCTCCGAACCCGGCTCGGGACTTGGGCTGAGCCTCGCGTCAGCGGTCGCGCGACTACATGGCGGCGAGCTCAAGCTCGAGGACAATCATCCCGGCCTTCGGAGCGTGCTCGTGCTGCCGCGCGCTCGCGCGACCAATCCGTAGCTATGCACCAGTAGGCTGGGCAAAATCGTTCAATGGGGTTTAATGGTGGCCTCGGCGCGCCTTGGATTTTGCCGACGCGGAAACGTGAGCGAGGCCGCGCCTTAGCCCACCCTACTCACTACATAAAAACCGAGATGCTGGCCCGACGGATTGTTCGTGCTCCGCTCCTTCCGCACTCCATGAGTTCTGGTGGGCGGCTTGAGGGCTGGCTTGCAGAGTTGCCGGCAACATGGACCGCGGACCTGCGCGAGTTGCTGCGGGACTATTCGGCCGTCAATCAACTGATCGAGGCAATTGCGGCCTGCTCGCCGTTCCTCTGGGACCTGGTGCGCGCCTCCCCGCAACGCCTCACCTCGTTTCTCACAACGCAGCCTGAACAGGCGTTCGAACGCATTCTGGTTGAGCGCGCAGGCGCCCTCGCCGCCGATTCACCGGAACCGGAGGTGACCCGCGCGCTGCGGCTGATGCGCGCCGATGCAGCCCTGCTTATCGCGCTCGCCGACCTCGGAGGCGTATGGGACATTCCGCAAATACTTCAGTCACAGACGACGCTTGCGGATGCGGCGATCAATGCGGCCGTCGACTACATTTTTGCTGACCAGCAGCAGCACAACAAGCCTGCCGGCAGGAGCAATGGCGCCCAAACGTCCGGGTTTGTCGTTCTCGCCATGGGCAAAATGGGGGCGCGCGAGCTCAACTATTCCAGCGATGTCGATCTCGTGCTGATTTACGATTCCGCTGCCGTGTCACCCGGCGTCGAACCGGCCTCCCTGTTCGTCCGGGCGGCGCGGAGGCTGGTCAAGCTGCTGCAGCAACGCACCCCCGACGGATACGCGTTCCGCGTCGACTTGCGCCTGCGGCCGGATCCCTCCGCCAGTCAAATCGCAATCTCGACTGCCGCGGCGCTCGATTACTACGAGACGCGGGGGCAGAACTGGGAACGCGCGGCGCTGATCAAGGCGCGGCCCTGCGCGGGAACGGTGGCGCTCGGCGACAAATTTCTCGCCGAGCTCTTGCCGTTCATCTGGCGAAAGCATCTGGATTTCGCTGCCGTTGCCGATGTGCACGCGATGAAACGGCAGATTCATGCCTATCGTGGACACGATACGATCGCGATCGAGGGACACAACATCAAGCTTGGTCGCGGGGGCATTCGCGAGATCGAGTTCTTCGTGCAGACACAACAGCTCATCGCCGGCGGACGGCATCCCGAGCTGCGTGTGAAGTCCACGCTTGCAGCGTTGCATGCGCTCGAGCAGGGGGGATGGATCGATCCGCAAGCCCGCGAGCAGCTTGCCGCCGCATACTGCTTCCTGCGCACGGTAGAAAATCGATTGCAGATGATCGCCGACGAGCAGACGCATGTTCTGCCATCCCGACCGGAGGAGCTCGAGCAGTTCGCATGTTTTTGCGGATTTGAGGAGCGCGCCGGTTTTGCCGATGCACTTCTCACGCACTTGCGCAACGTGCAGACGCATTATGCGGGGTTGTTCGAAAAGCCGGCGATGGCCCCCGGGCTCCCCCAACTGAATTTTTCGGTCGAGCCGGTAAACCGCGAAACCCTCGATCAGCTTTCGCGCATGGGCTTTCGCCAGCCGCTCGAAATCTCTGACCTGGCACAGCGATGGCAGAGCGGCGCCTACCCGGCTCTGCGAGGTCCTTTCGCGCGTGAGCAGCTCGGCCATGTGATGCCGGTGCTCCTGGAGCAGTTTGCCCGGGCGGCCAATCCGGATGAGGCGATGATTCTTTTCGACCGGTTTCTCTCCGGTCTGCACGGCGGCGCGCGACTGTTCTCGCTACTGCGACAAAATCCCGATCTGATCGCGCTATTGGCACTGGTGCTGGGCAGCGCCCCCCGCCTTGCCGATAGTCTCGCCCAGTTTCCGGAAGTCCTGGATGCGCTAATCGATCCAAGTTTCTTCGGACCGCTGCCCGAGGAGCAGGAGCTTGCGGCAGCACTCGCGCGATCGCTGCAGCAGGCTCAATCCTACGAGGAGCAGCTCGACCGCATCCGCATCTTCGCCCAGGAGCAACTTTTTCTTTTCGGCGTCCGCATTCTGTCCGGCACCGCTTCGGCGGACCAGGCCGGAGAAGGATTTGCCCGGCTGGCGGACGTCCTCATCCGCATGCTGCACGGACTGATGGAAGAGAAATTTACCGCCGCGCACGGTCGGATTGCTGATCAGCAGATTGCGGTGCTCGCGCTCGGCAAGCTGGGCGCCCGCGAAATGACTTCGGCATCCGATCTCGATCTGATTGTCGTCTACGACCTTGATGCGGGCCGGCCTGAATCCAGCGGACCTCGGCCTCTCTATGGAGCACAATATTTTTCCCGGTTCACGCAACATTTGATCGGCGCGCTGACCGCGCGGACCAATTACGGCGCGCTCTACCAGGTGGACATGCGGCTGCGTCCTTCCGGCCGCGCCGGGCCACTCGCGACGCAGATCGACGGGTTTGCGAATTATCAGGAGAGCGAGGCGTGGACCTGGGAGCACATGGCGCTCACGCGCGCGCGCGTGGTGTCGGCATCACCCGGCTTTACCGCGCGGGTCGAATCCGTGTTGCGCGCGGTTCTCTGTCGACAACGTGACGCAAAAGCCGTTGCGGCGGATGTACTCGAGATGCGCCGGGCAATAGCAGCCGAAAAAGGCGAAGGGGATCGCTGGGATCTAAAAAATGTCGCAGGCGGGCTCATCGACATTGAGTTCATCGCCCAGTATCTGCAGCTTGTTCACGCCTGGCGAATGCCGGAGCTGCTCGATGTTTCGACCTCCCGCGTTATCGAAAAAGGAACCGGGCTTGACGTGCTTGCAACGGACGACGCGGAAGTGCTGCGGTCGGCGGTGCGTCTTTATCTTGGTCTCACCCAGATTGTACGTCTGTGCTTGCCGGCAAAATTTGATCCGGCCAAAGCGGCGCCAGGCGTACTCGCGTTGTTGGCGCGTGCGGCAGACCTGCCTGACTTTGCAACGCTCGAGCCGTTCCTTGCGGAAACTCAGGGCAAGGTGCGCGCAATTTTGCTGCGCGTGCTCGGTAAGTAGCATTCCACAGTCGGGAACGGAACTTTTCCTCGCACGCGTAGGTTAGCTCGTCGTAGCGGAGGAATTCCCCATGAACACCGATCAGTTTTCCCGTTCCGGCATCTCCGGCGGCGGGCCTGGAGTTTCTGGCAGCCGATCAAGCCTGGGCCAAGGCAGCCAGGGTACCAGTCAGCCGACCGGCCAAGGTGCACGTCAAAGCGGCGCCTTTGACGAGATTCGCGAGCGAGCAGGCGAAGGCCTCTCAAGATTCACCGACGCGGCGCAGGAGGCAGCCGAGCAGGCCAAGCAGACCGCTTCTTCGCTGGCGGCCGAAGCGAATCAAAAGGCAAAAGGCATGCTCAACCAACAGATCGAAACAGGTGCGGATGTCGTTCAGCAGGTCGCGGGCGCTGCCAGAGCAGCGGCCGATAACCTCGATCGGACCTCTCCACAGCTCGCCCAGCTGGTGCGGGGCGCAGCAGACAGAGTCGAAGGGTTCTCCCGCGATTTGCGGGGCCAATCCATCGATGACGTCTGGCGCACGGCATCGGACTTCACGCGACGACAGCCGGCGCTCGTCTTCGGCCTTGCCTCCCTCGCCGGATTCTTGGCCTTCCGAGTGCTCAAAGCCGGCCAGTCGAACGTTGGTTCGGCCTATCGCCAATATGAGCCTGATTCCGACTTCCGTTCGCAACGGGAGCAGTTCGGGCAACGAGCGAGTGAGTTCCATGGGGCATGACAGCTTACGTGACTCCGGTCTGGTCCGGGCAGTCACCGACCTTCTCGCCGATCTTTCCGATCTGGTGCAGAAGGAGATTAGGTTGGCGCGTGCGGAAGTTAGCGAGAAAATCTCCGCCAAGCTGCAGGGCGGCGGCTGGATGGCCGGAGCCGGGATACTCGCGCTGATTGCGCTGCTTCTGCTCATTGAAGCAGCAGTCTTTGCCATCGCCAGCTTCGGTGTGGCCCTGTACTGGGCCTGCCTGTTGGTTGCCGCGATTATTGCCGCAGCGGCCGCTGCCCTGTTCTATCACGGGCGCTCCCTCGCGGAGCAGGAGCTTCTGCCCACGCGCAGCGTGCGCCAACTCAAACAAGACATCGAAATCGCCAAGGAGCAGCTCACATGAGAGATCATTCAGCCACGCACAGCTCTAGCCAAGCCGGCGATTGGGTGCTCGATACTGCGCGCCGGAATCCGGAGGCGCTGCTGCTTGTTGCCGCCGGCTGTTGCCTGCTCATGCGCAGCGGATCCAGCTGGAGCAAGGCTGGACGGACACGCAACGTGCAGCATGAACACGACACGGGTACGTATCGCTCAGATCCTTCGTACCAGGCGACGGATACAAGCGAGTCGATGGCGCGCAAGGCTGGAGAGACCATCTCCCGCGCTGCAGACAGCGCAGGCGAATACGCGTCCAATGTCAAGCAGCGCGTCACCAAGGCGGCATCGAGCTATGCCGATACGGTAAGCCGATATACACAGGACACCGGACGCTCGCTCTATGAGCAATCGCGGCAGGCGCAATCGACGCTGCAGGAAAGCGTCAGCAGGATCGTGCGCGAACAGCCGTTTGCCGTTGCTGTGGTCGGCCTCGCGGCGGGAGCGGCGCTTGCGGCGATCTTCCCCTCCACGCGCATCGAGAACCGCACCTTTGGCGGCACCCGCGAAGCGCTCGCCGAAGCGGCTGGCAGAGCAGGTGAGAATCTGATGGAAGCGGCGACGGAGGCGGGCCAACGCTTCGTCTCCGGTGTTGCCCAGCGTGGCCTGTCCTCGGAAGGTCTGAAAGATCTGGCCGGCGAGGTAGCGGAAACCTTCTCCAATGCGGTCACCGGTAAGGCCGGGGAAGGCAGTCCTTCCATCGCGCCGCAGAGCCCGGGGGCCGGATCAGATGTAGGCCGTTCCAGCATGGCTCCGGCCGCCAACCAAACGGGCGGGCGGAGCAAGCCATGAGCGATCCCGGCCTTAACACGCTGGAGCGTGAGGTCGAGCAGGCGCGTGCGAAATTCGCCGCCGACCTCGCGCGGGTACGTTCGCCCACTACTTTCGCCAATTTCAAGGACGATCTTCTGACCCAGGCGCGTGGAACGAAAGACGAGCTCCTGGAGCGAACGACCCAGGCGGCACGCGATACGACGCATCGCATGCTCCAGGACATCAAGGATCGCGCGCTTGCCAACCCGGCAGCCGCGCTTGCGATCGGAGCAGGGCTCGCTTGGCGGCTTGCGCGCCATCCGCCGATCTCAACGGTGTTGATTGGATTTGGCCTCGTAAGCCTGCTGCGTACTTCTCCGCACAGCGAGAAAGCGCATGAGGCCGCCGCTCGTCACCTTGCCGACGCGAGGTCGCGCGCGAAAGAATTGGCCGAAGTCACGCGGCATCGGGTCGAAGAGTTGACCGAGCATGCGCGTGAACGAGTGAGCGACACGGTGCAGGGGCTTGCAGAGCACGCTTCCGCGGTAACGGAACGCGCCGGCGCGGTCGCGGAGCAGACGCGCCGAACCGCGGCGGAAACGATCTCACAAACAGCTGAGCGAGCATCCGACTTGACGCATGACCTGGCCAGCCAGGCGCGTGAGGGGGCAACCAGTCTCACAGAACGTGCGAGCGAGGTGATGCGCGAGGCCGTCCCCGATCCGGGCACCCGTGACAAGTTGCTGCTGGGCGCAGCCACATTGGCGGTAACGGCAGCCGTCGGCATTGCTTATCAAAGACGCGTGCACGAACGAGAACTCGAGGCGGCATGACGCACTTGTAGCTTCTTGGCCCGGATGAGCGCAGCGACATCCGGGACAGCCGGCCCCGCATGTCACTCCGTTCATGCGGGCTACGATTTCGGTTCGGTTAGGCCGCCGCTTCCGCCAGCTCTTGTTGCTGCCTATGTGCCAGGGCTCGGTCGCTGGGCAGGCGCAGCAGCACGAGGGTGCCGCGCCCCAAGGTCGAGCGAATGCGCATGGTCCCTTCATGGAGCTCGATGAGGGATTTTGCGATCGCCAGGCCAAGGCCGGAGCCTTGGTGACTTTTCGTGAGCTGACTCTCCACCTGCTCGAATGGTCTGCCTAGCCGCGTCAGCGCGTCTTGCGGGATGCCGATGCCGGTGTCGGCGATGGCAATGCTGACCATTCCGCCGGTACCGCGCGCCCGGATGATAATGCTTCCGCCTTCCGGCGTGAATTTCACCGCGTTGGACAGAAGATTGAGCACGATCTGCTTGAGGAGCCGCTGATCGGCGCTCAAGCGAATATCGGTATCGATGCGCGCGCTCAGCATCACGCGCTTCTCCTCGGCGCGCGCGGACACGACGCGCATCGCGTCGTGCAGGAATGCTTGCAAGTCGATCGGCTTCAGGTCGAGCCGGATGCGGCCAGCCTCGATCTTCGACATGTCGAGAATATCGTTGATCACTTCAAGCAGATATTGTCCGCTCTGGCGAATATCGCAGCAATATTCGCGATATTTGTCCGTGCCGAGCGGGCCAAACATGCCCGATTCCATGATTTCGGAGAATCCGATAATGGCATTGAGCGGCGTGCGCAGCTCGTGACTCATATTGGCCAGGAATTTCGACTTCGCCTGATTGGCATCCTCGGCCCGCGTCTTCTCTTCCGCATATTTCTCGGCAAGGTCGGCGACTTCCTCGGCCTGGCGCTGCAGCTTCTGCTGTGAATTGCGCAGATCCGAGACGGTCGCCATCAGGCGCTTCTCGCTCTCCATCAGCTTTTCTTCGTGCAGCTTGATCTTGGTAATATCGGTGCCGACGGAGACATAGCCTCCGTCCTTCGTGCGTCGCTCGCTGATGTGGAGCCAGCGGCCGTCGTCGAGCTGCGCCTCGAAGGTGCGTGCGCCGGGGACCTGGTCTTCGCTCGTGAGCTTCGTGCGCACCACCGGCTTGCGTCCCGCCGCGACCACGGATTCGTAGGATGCGCCGGTCCTGATCGCGTCCTCGGGCAGGTTATGCAGCTCCTGGAAGTTGGAGTTGCACAGCACGAGCCTGTTATGCGCATCCCACAGCACGAATGCTTCCGGAATGGTCTCGATGGCATCGCGCAGCCGCAGATCCGCCTCCATCGTCTTTTCCACCAGCGTTTTCTGCTCGGTCACATCGACGGCAATGCCGATCAGATGCGGGCCGCCGCGGGCCTGCTGCACCAGCTCGCAGCGCGCGCGCAGCCATACCCAATCGCCTTTGGCGTGGCGCATGCGGAATGCGTGATCCACGTGCGTGGTCCTCGCCTCGGCCAGCTGAATGGCGAGGTCATAGAGCTGAATGTCCTCGGGGTGAATGAGAGCATTTACCTCGCCGAAGCTGAGCAGCGCGTCGCGCGGATCGAGGCCAAGAATCGCGAACATGGAATGCGACCAGAAGATGCGGCCGCGCGCCAGATCCCAGTCCCACAAGCCGCAGCGGCCACGGTTGAGCGCGGTGTCAATGCGCGAGCGCACGGTTTCGTAAATCACGTCCGCTTCTCGCGCGCGCGTAGCCTGCCAGTGAAAGGCGAAACCGAGGATGAGCACGACAAAGCCGGTGGTCGCCGAAAGCGTAACCGTCAAAGCCGTATCTGAGAGCCAGGCGGCGAGCACGTCGCGGCGATCCTGCAGCACCGCCAGGTCACGCTTGCTGCCGAAGAGGCTGCGCACGGTCGCGTAAGCGGATCGGCCATCCGCCAGGGTCAGCTCCATGACACCGGCGGCTGCGGCGAGGGTGGTAATCGCCTGCGTGGGTCCGAGCACGTCGAGCAGCTTGCGGCCGATCACGCCCGCCTCGAGCGGCTTGGTCAGAAACTGGATGCCTTCGGCAGTATTGGCAGCTTCGTGACGAACCGCCGCGACAATCTCACCGTCTTCGTTGGCCACCAGGATCTCGCGTCCGGGCGCGCGCGCCCAGCCCGGCATCGCGCGCTCAAGCTCGGTCTGCAGGCGCCGGTCGATCCCGGCTCGCTGAGCGCCGGCACCTTCCAGGCGATCGAGACGATCAGACAGAAAATCGGCGATGCCCTCCATCTGCTTGGCGACCTCGGTTACCGCCTGACGCCGATGATCCAGCACCTGCACGACCGCACCCACGCAGATCGTGAGCAAGAAGGCGATGATCAAAGCCGGAACCGCGCGTCGCAACGCGGGCTCCGCGGTAAGCAGCCGCAGATAGGCGGGCTTTGCGATCGACTGAGCCAATCCTTTGATTGAATCGGTACTTACAGACGCGCTCGCGAGCTGGGCGCGCGCCATGCCTGGCCTCCTTCGGATTCCCTTCCACGTTATTCGGGAAGATGTGCCGCATCTCTCCGAATCAGTTTCGATTGGAATCGAAAGATGGCAATTTGTCGAGAGCGTTGTTAACCATTTCTTAATAATTTTGGTCCGCGGGTTCGCATTGAGAAGGCGCGGTTTTTTCACTTTTCGGCGCAGGCGACTTGCGGAGCCGGAAGTGGACTTGCTGTCGCTGTCTTCCTGCGTCACCAAAATGGCGCAAAGGTTAACGCCGTCGCTGCGCGCTCAGGCGAGCGTCCGCTCGACAATATCGCTTACATCGCGCGAGAGAGACGTATTTGAGAAGACCCGCCGAAGCGCAGCTTCTGCGAGCGCCCGCCGTTTCTGTTCAAGAGCACGCCAGCTCTTGAAGGTGGCAAGCAGGCGGGCTGCAACCTGCGGGTTTGCGGCATCGAGCGCCAGGACGACATCGGCAATGAAATTGTAGCCGCCGCCGTCGGAACGGTTGAACTCCTTCTGATTGGCCATGGCAAAAGCGCCGATCAAAGCACGCACGCGGTTGGGATTAGAAAACGAAAAGGCCGGATGTCGCGTGAGTTCCTTTACTTGATCGAGGGTGGAAGGTTCTGGAATAGTCGCGTGCAGCATGAGCCACTTGTCAACGATCAGCGGATCGTCGGAATAGCGCTGATAGAAATCATCGAGAGCCGCCGCGCGTCTTGTCTTGTCATGCAGGGCGAGTGTCGACAATGCGGCGATACGGTCCGTCATGTTGTCGGCGAGTTCGTATTGCCGGGCGGCGATTTGCAGGGCGTCCTCCCTGCCGCTGGCCGCCAGCAGGTCCAAACATGTATTGCGCAAGGCGCGGCGGCCCACGCTTTCCGGATCGACCCGGTAAGCTCCGCCTTCCGACAGCCGGCGGTAATGCTCGAACAGGATTGTGCCCAGCCGCTCGCCCAGCCAATGTCGCAGTGAGGTGCGTGCCGCGAACACGGCATCCGGATCGATATCTTGTGCGATCTCGCGGGCAATGTCGGCTTCGGTGGGGACGGCCAGCATCAACGCGGCAAACGCGGGATCCCCACCCC
>JBKPOZ010000031.1:0-90825 GCA_046733355.1 Pseudomonadota bacterium
CCCGCTGGCCGGCAGGCTCTCTCGCCAGCTGGAACTCGGCGCAGCAAGCTTTGTTGTCAACTCGACCGAAGCTGCGGCAGGCACCGGCAAGGGAGGCGACCCATGTCTGTGATCAAGAGCATCCTGTCCACCAAGGGTGACGCAGTCGTTACGATCGAGCCCACCGCGACGCTCGAAGCCGCGATAAATACGCTGACGCAGCATCGCATTGGCGCGGTTGTCGTGCTTGGCGCGGATCGCCGGGTAACCGGCATTCTTTCCGAGCGCGATGTTATTCGCGCGCTGGCGGAGCATGGCGCAGACGCACTCAAACAGCCGCTCGGACAAGTGATGACGCGAAAGGTGGCCACCTGCACCGCGACCGAGACGGTCGGCAATCTCATGGAGACGATGACGAACGGGCGCTTTCGTCATGTGCCGGTGGTGGAGCAGGACAGGCTGATCGGGATTATTTCAATAGGCGACGTGGTCAAGCACCGTCTCCAAGAGATCGAACAAGAATCTGCGGCGCTGCGCGACTACATTCAGACGGCGTAACGGATTATTCCTAGAGCAGGATAGCTTTTCTTCGGATCACCATGCTGCTCTACATATTCGGTGAAGCATGATGTTTTCCGAAAACCGGTTCCCACTTTTCGGGATCATGCTCTAAAGCGCTATGCATCGCGCGGCGCGGCGGGGCCGGCGATCAGCGGCAACGTCGCTGCTCAGCGTAGCGCCTCTACAGCCTCATGGATCGTGTCGAGTGCGCGCTCGGCTGCTTCCGCTCCGAGCTTCAGGGCCTCGTCCGCGCGATGAAAATCGAACCAGGCGATGTTGCCAACGCGCGGGCTGATCGTGATATCCGGCGGATCGCCGGCGAGCCGCGCCCTCGTAATGCGATCCTGCATGACGTTGTACGCCTCGATCATTATGGTCGCGAGGCCGGGACGTCCAACCGACCCAAATACCTGGCGCTTCATGAAGCGGTCCAGGCCGATGCGCTCCTGCCAGCGCAGATCGTGGCCCCCCGGCTCGTCGAGTGCATCGTCCTCGTCAAAGCCGTGGCTCGCGATCGTGCCGCCGCGCCCAAGCAGGTCGGCATTGAGATTGACAGCGATGACCATGCGGGCCTCGAGCGCTCGCGCGGCCGAAACCGGCACCGGATTGACGAGTGCTCCGTCGACCAGCCAGCGCTTGCCGATCTGCACCGGTGCAAATACGCCGGGCAGGGAATAGGAGGCACATATGGCCTTCACCAGCCTCCCTCGGGTGAGCCACACTTCGTGTCCGGTATCGAGCTCGGTCGCAATCGCAGCAAAGCGCGTCGCCAGCATCTCAATCTTGGTGCGGCCGAGCGTCTGTTCCAGATGCTGAGCGAGCCGGATGCCGCCGAGCAGTCCCGACCCCGAAAGACTGAAATCGAGATAACGGAACACACGCTTGCGCGTGAGCGTAAGCGCCCATTCGGAAAACGATTCCAAGTGGCCGGCTGCACAACAGCCGCCGACCACCGCCCCCATTGAGGTTCCGGTGATGACGTCGGGCTTGAACCCATGCGCCAGCAGGGTTTGCAGGATCCCGATATGAGCAAACCCGCGGGCGGCACCACCCCCGAGCGCGAGGCCAAGCGACGGTCGGTTGCGCGGTTCCTCGTGCGGTTTGTCCACCGCTGCCAGCGCGCGGTCTCCGGCGACGGGGCGCATGAATCCGCTCTAGCCGTTGCCGAACCGCGCGGTCACCGATGCGAGATCCGGTCGCGGTCTGTCGGCCACCGGTCCCTTGGGGCGACCAATATGCACGAAACCCACGATGCGCTCGTTTGCTTGCAGGCCCAGGCTGTCGAGCACCGCCCGATCATAGGCGTACCACTCGGTCATCCAGCTCCCGGCATAGCCCAGCGCGTGCACCGCGGTGAGCAGGTTCATGGCCGCCGCTCCCGCAGAGAGCACCTGCTCCCATTCCGGTATTTTGACGTGCGGTGCCGCTCGACTGACCACCGCAATGACGAGCGGCGCCCGCGCGAGCCGGTGCCGCTCCAGCGCGGTCTGCTCTTCGGTCGCTTGCGGATATTTTTTGCAAAATGCCGCTGCAATCGCCTCGCCGGCGGCAAGCCGCGCCTCGTTTTCAAACACGATGAATCGCCACGGCACCAGTTTGCCATGATCCGGCACGCGCGAAGCTATGGTCAGAAGAGTGGCGATTTCGTCGGCAGTAGGCGGAGGTCCAACGAGCTCAATTGGTTTGACGGAGCGCCGGGTCTTGAGCAGTTCGAGCGCGTTCATCATCAATGTCGGGTGAGAGCTGCGCTTTAATGGGCGCCTAGCATAGGGCAACAACGGTGACAAACCTGCTGCACTGGCTTGAATTTGCCGCGATTTCGCTCGACAAAAGAGGCAACGAGATCGGCAGGGGGCGGGCTCGTTGGGTGCACGAAGCGCAATAAACCTCTTGTGGCACGGCCTGCGGGCGAACGCGCGCACGGCTTCGCTTGCGTTCGTCTTGATGCTTCTCCCTGTTCAGGCGTGGGCGCAGTTTTTTGATCGCTTGCCGGCATTGCGGCCGCCGAACGATGTGCCATCGGTGCCGCCTGGACCCGCCCAGAGCATCGCGCCCACGAACGGATCTCAAGCTGCGCCGAAGGGGCCGATGCTCCAATCGCTTCCTCCCGCGGGAAACGTTCCACAAACCCACACTGCGCCTGCCATTCCGGCCGGACAGGCGGCGCTTAGCCTGAGCGCGCGCTTCGGCCACGATCTCGGGTCGATCAATGGGGCGTTGCATTGGCGCGTTTTCCGCATCGAGCCAAACGGCGTTCCCCGCATGGTCAAAGAGGACAAATCCGCCGCGTCTACGTTTGCGCTGCCGCCTGGCAATTATGTGGTGAACGCTACGATGGGGCTTGCAAATGCCACGAAGTCCATCCAGTTGCGCCCGGAGGGCCTCAAGGAGATATTTGAAATTCCCGCCGGCGGCCTGCGTATCGAAGGCCGCGTGGGAGATGCGAAAATTCCACCAAGCCAGATCACGTTCGATCTCTACAAGGGCAGCCAGTTCGAGCCCGGAGACAAGCGCGCCATTGCAACCGGCATCATCACCGGGGATCTCGTTCTGGTTCCAGAAGGCACATATCACATCGTTTCCAACTACGGCGATGCCAATGCAACCGTTCGTTCCGACATTCGTGTGCAGGTTGGCAAGCTGACTGATGCGACTGTCAACCACCGGGCGGCGATCATTACGCTGAAGCTTGTGAACGAAATCGGCGGGGAAGCGCGCGCAAACACGCAGTGGACGGTGCTCACTCCTGGCGGCGACACCGTCAAGGAATCGATCGGCGCTTTCCCGCGCGTGATCCTGTCCGAGGGTGAATACCGCGCGATCGCGCGCAACGACGACAGGACCTACGAGGGCTCGTTTCGCGTGGTGAACGGCGTCGATCGCGAAGTTGAAATCATCGCGCGCTGATGGTGCCGCTAAACCGGGACGAGTTCTCTTTGAAACGACATTCCGTCTTGGTGGAACATGATGTTTTCCGAAAAGCGGCTCCCGCTTTTCGGCATCATGCGACTTCGATGACAAGGCCCTCGTGGGGGCGCAGATCGATCGCTGCGCCGACCATCTCGCCTTCGCGGTCTGCGCCGGACGAGAGCAGCACTTTTCCTGACGCCTGCGCCTGGAATTGCGCGACGAGCGGCTCGCTGCCCAGGTTGAGCGCGACGAGAATGCGCTCGTCGTCAAGCGCGCGCAGGTAGAGCACCAAGTCGCCCGTGGCATGCAGCGGCCGATACGTTCCGTGCTGGAGCGCACGGCGCGCGCGCCGCAATGCGACCATGCGGCGATAGAGGTTGAACAGAGACCCCTTCTCGCGCCGTTGCGCCTCCAGGTTGTCTTGCGGATAGGTGTCGGGAATGGGCAGCCACGGCTCAATCGCAGAGAAGCCGGCATTTGTACTGGCGTCCCACTGCATCGGCGTGCGGCAGCCATCGCGACCGACCTTGAGATTTGGCAGGTTTTTGGCGAAAGGGTCGCGCACCCGGTCGGGCGGTATGTGCGCCTGAACCATGCCGATCTCCTCACCGTAGTAGATGGTTGGCGTTCCGCGCAGGGTCAGGAGCAGGATGGCGGCAATCCCTGCCTGTTCTCGACCGATGCGGCTTGCGACGCGCGGCTGATCGTGATTGCCCAGCACCCAATTCGGCCAGCCGCCCGGCGGCAGCGCCGCTTCATACTCCTCGATCAGCCTTGCAATCGTGCGCGCATTCCAGGGCGCTTTGAGCAGAGTGAAGTTGAACGGCAGATGCGCACCGTCGAGATTGCGTCCGTAATAAGCGACCAGCCGCTCGATCGGCAGATAGATTTCGCCGATGAGGAGGCGATCGGGAAATTCATCGATGACCGCGCGCAGCTCGGCGATCACCTGCTCCATCTCCGGCCGGTCTGTCGTGTAAAGCGGAATCAGCGCCTGATGCGGCGGTTGGCCGGGAGCAAACTGCGGATTGGGCGGATTGTCCCGGAAGCAATTGTCCTTGATCAGGTGCCAGAGGACGTCGACCCGAAATCCGTGCACGCCGCGGCGCAGCCAGAACCGCATAACATCATAAATGGCCGCGCGAACTTCGGCATTGCGCCAGTTCAGGTCCGGCTGCTGTGCCAGGAACGCGTGGTAGTAGTACTGGCGAGTTGCGGCGTCGTACTGCCAGGCGCTGCCCCCGAATTCGGAAAGCCAGTTGTTGGGGACTGCGCCATCGGGTGCGGGATCGCGCCACAGATACCAGTCTCTTCGGATGTTCTCGCGAGAGCTTCGGCTCTGCAAAAACCACGCATGGCGATCGGAGGTGTGATTGGGAACAAGATCGAGGAGGAGCCTGATGCGGTGAGCCTGCGCGGCCTCTAAAAGCTCATCGAAGTCATGCAGGCTTCCAAACAGCGGGTCGATGTCGGTGTAATCGGATATGTCGTAGCCGAAGTCCGCCATCGGTGAGGGAAAGATCGGGCAGATCCAGATTGCATCAATCCCGAGCTCGGCCAGGTAGGGCAGGCGGGCCAGAATGCCGCGCAGATCGCCCACGCCGTCGCCGTTCGTGTCCTGAAACGAGCGCGGATAGATCTCGTAGATCACCGCCGATTGCCACCAAGGCAAAGATTGCATCGGCGCGAGCCAGTCAGGCGTTGAGCTTCAGAACGAGGCCTTCGCTTGCGCGCAGCATCGCGGGCCTGTTGAGTACGGCGGGTTCGCGATCGAGGTACGTCGAGATCAGCACCCGCGCGGCTTCTTGCAAGTCGAGCCGGCGCGGCTCCGCGCTGAAATTGAGCGCGATCAGCAGCTGCTCGCGGGCGGTCGCTCGTTTGAAGAGCAGTACATCGTTGCGCGCGCGCAACGGCAGATAATCTCCGCTGCGCAGCGCTGGTTCCTGCTTGCGCAAGCCAATCAATGATCGATAGAGCCACAGAAGCGAGCGCGGATCTTTCTGCTGGTGCAGGACATTGCGCTCGGCAACATCATCCCCCATGGAGAGCCAAGGCGTCCCGCACGTAAAGCCACCGTTGGCGCTGCCATCCCAGCGCATCGGCGAGCGCTCGGGATCGCGGTTTAGTCCGTAGCCCGGCACGAGCTTTTCGAAAATATCGTGCACTTCCGCTTCCGGAACGCGCACGCGCGGTATGCCGATCTCGTCGCCGGCAAAAAAGAACGGAGTTCCTTTCAGCGTGAACACGAGCATGGCGAGGATGCGCGCCTGGGCCTGACCGATTTTGCCGGCAATGCGCGGCTTGTCGTGCCCGCCGATCACCCAGTCGGGCCAGGCGTGTGCCGGGATAGCATTGAAATACGCGTCGATTGCTGCCTGCACCGCAATAGCATTCCACTCGCTGTCGAGCAGCGCAAAATTGAGCGGCAGGTGAAAGCGAGGCCGGTCGTTGCCGTAAAAATGGCCGATACGGTCGAGTTTTCCCTGTACCTCGCCTGCCAGCACCCGATCAGGAAACTCGTCCAGCACCGCTCGCACCCCTTCCAGGCACGCCATGCATTCGGGGCGATCATCGGTGAACCGGCGACGCAGCCGCTCGGGAGGAGGCGTGGTCTTCGGGTCGAATTCGGGATCGGGAGGGTCGTCGCGCAGAAGCTCATCCTCGATGAGAACGGCGCTCGCATCGACCCGGAACCCGTCGACCCCGCGCGACAGCCAGAAGCGCAGGACATTGGCCATGGCGTCGCGTACTTCGCGGTTACGCCAGTTGAGATCGGGCTGCTCGCAAAGGAACGCATGGTAGTAGTATTGGCCGCTCGCTTCGTCCCATTGCCATGCGCTGCCGCCAAACCGACTGAGCCAATTGTTGGGCGGACCGCCGTCAGCGCCCGGATCGGCCCACACGTACCAGTCGCGCTTTGCGCTCGCGCGCGAGGCGCGACTTTCGATAAACCATGGATGCGCAATCGAGGTGTGGTTCGGCACGAAGTCGAGCAGGAGCCTGATGCCGCGCGCATGCAGCTTCGTCACCAGTTTATCGAAGATGGCGAGGCTGCCGAACCTCGCATCGACGTTGCAGTAGTCGGAAATGTCGTAGCCGAAATCGAGCATGGGTGAAGGATAGATCGGACATAGCCACACTGTGTCGATGCCAAGCCATTCGAGATAGGGGAGCCGCTCGATGAGGCCGCGCAAATCGCCCTCACCGTCTCCATCCGAGTCCTGAAAGGACATGGGCGCGATCTGATAGACGACCGCTCGCTGCCACCAGGGTTGTTGCCCGGAAGGGCTGCGCTCGTCGTCGCCGGGCATCATCGAATAATCCGCAATCCGCTTTTAAAAGAGGATCAATGCGGTCTGCTGGGAGGGGTTCCGAGGGCTCTGGTTTTATGCACGCAGCAACGCACCGTCGTTCAATTTTTGTTCGCTCTTGAAATCCGCAGGCTCTCGACCAAATGCTAAAACGCTTGAGACAAACGTGCCGCGCTCTGGCCTCCGCCGGAGCTCGCATTGAACGCTCATGGCGGCTGTTACGCCTGCAGGAGGAGGGTGAGTGAAATGATCGGCAGTTTTCGCGATCCGTTTGAGGAGCTTTTTGCGATCCAAAGAGCGCTCGATGCGTACCGCGCGAGCGACTGGCTCGGCGGCAGAACGACAGGAATGGGCAGCTTCCCGCCTATCAATATCTTCCAGCAGGGCCATGATTTTGTGGCGATCGTCGAGTTGCCGGGCATCGACAGGAAGGATCTCGATATACAGGCCAAGGAAAACACGATCCGCATCTCGGGCAAAAAGGGCATCAATCACCCGGAGGGTGCCAGCATGCACCGACGCGAACGCGTTTCCGGCATATTTGACCGAACGCTGTCGGTTCCTATTGAGATCAATCCCGACGGGATCAAGGCCGAGTACCGCGATGGCATCCTCGCGCTGTTCATTCCAAGAGCAGAAAGCGAGAAGCCGAAAACCATCAAGATCAAGTGACCGCCCAATCGGAGCGTACGCCATGGCACAGCAAGAGCTGCAGGTGCAGCAGAAGCGTGAGATCGAAAAGAAGCAGGAGAGCACCGTTCCCGCCCGCACCTATCTCCCCACTACCGACATTTTCGAGACGGAACAGGCATTAACCGTGGTGATGGAGATGCCGGGCGTCGACAAGCAGAACGTCGAGGTGACGGTGGAGAATGACGTTCTTTCCGTGGGTGGACGGATAGATTTTTCCAAATACGAGAGTCTGCAGCCGGTATACACGGAGTACAATGTTGGTCACTATGCCCGCAGCTTTCAGCTTTCCAGCAAGATCGACCAGGGAAAGATTACCGCCGATCTGAAGGACGGAGTGATCACGCTGGTCCTTCCCAAGGCAGAACAGGCCAAAGCGCGCAAGATCAAGGTGGGCTAAGTCGGCTTGGTGGCGAGCCACTGCTCGAGGGCTTCCGCCCAGCGCTTCTGCGCCGGGTTGAGTTTTGCTTCTGCTTCGAGCCTTCGCACGATCGCGAGCGCGCGAGCGTGGTAAGCCTCCGCTTCGGTCTGGTCCTCCGTACAATACGCCAGCCTGTAGAGCGCGGTGACCAGATCCATCTGCAATACTGCGTTGTCTGGCTGGGGCGTGGCGTAGCTTTCCACAATTCCAAGCGCCGCTAGATAGGTTGCCTTCGCCTCACCCTTGGCGCCGGAATCGTATAGCGTCTCCGCGACGAGAGAATGGGCGAGCGCAAGCTCGCGTGCATAGGTGATATTGCCCGGCTCTGCAGCGCGCACTGCCTCACGAATGCCCACAGCGCGCCGATACTGATTCAAAGCTGCCGCATGTTGTTTCTGCTTAGCAAAGCTAGTTCCGATGCGCTCCAGGACGTAAGCGAGGTCGCGTTGCCATAACAGGTTGCGCGGATCTTTGGGCGCGAGTTCTTCGCGCACGATGCGACACTGCTCGTAAGCGGCGCGCGCCTCTTCCCATTTCTCTGCGCCCGCAAGCGCATCCCCGACGTTGAGCAGGGCGATTGAGAGATCGCGCCGGCGGTCGACCTGGCTCTGAGCGCTCGAAGTCCGCGCGGACGACCGGAACGATGGTGAGCGACTCGATTGAACCGTCTAGCCCAATGCTCACATCACGCACGAAGGCGGTGATGAGTCTGGCAAGCGCGGCAAGCGCGGGCTGATCCAGCCTCGCCAGCAGCGCGTTGGAGCGCGCGGCGCACCGGTGCGAGCGCCGCTTCGCCGGGGGCTGCGAACAGCTCGCTCAGCGCAGACGCAGTCGCGAAATCGCCGGCCCGCAACTCAGGGCCGAGCGCGGCGTCGGCAAAGAGCGCCTCGGCAAGGTCGCGCAACGGATCAGCGCTCGGGCTGAAAATTGCGGTGCGCCAGGCGTCGACTTCGGGAATGACCCCGGCTGCGGTCACGCGCGGCACGATGCCTGCGCGCAGCAGCGAGGACTTCCCCGAGCCGCTCGCGCCTATCAGCAGCAGAAACGGGCCACTGCGCAGCTTCGACGTCGCGCGCGCAAGGGCGGCTTCGCGGCCGAAGAACACAGGAGCGTGAATCGCTTCAAACGCGGCCAAGCCGCGAAACGGCGAGCCCTTGAGCGAGCGGTCCAGATCGCCCCCTTGGCGACGACGCCCCGGCGTTCCAGCCATTGTCGCAGACATGCTTCGAGCTTCTGCTCGAAATCGTCGACATCAACGAAACTTTGATAGCCCGCAGTATTGTAGCCTTCCGGGCTTTCGGTCCAACGCCTCCATACGGCTTGGAGGAGCTGGTTCTGCTCCATCTCTTCGCCGGCCCGATCGGCGCGCAACAGCACGTCCGCGGTTTTGCGAAACAAGTAGACATCCGGCACGCCGTTGTGTTTGCGGTTCACCTCGATGGGGTTTCGAACTCGAGGACCGTGCCGCTCTCATAGGCTGATCCGTCAGGGCGATGCCAAATACCCGGGTTGAGCTTGAGGCCTGCACGCTTCCAGACAATACAAAGGAACCATGTCGGTCGCCGACATATTGTCGAGCGCAGCATCGATTGCCTGCTGAAAGGAACGCGCGGCGGTATAGAAGGCGTCCTCCCAGCGCAGCACTTCGAGACGCACGCCGCCTTCGAGCTCTCCGTTCAGCCGATCGGTGACGACTTTCACGCGCGCACGCTCCGGCGCGACGTCCGAAGGTGACGAAACAAAGATGCGCAGAATCTTTTCGGTCACGCCGCTTTCCGCAACCGTCGCACGTCAGGCGTCACTGCCTCTTCGGCGAGCGCCTGGATCGCGACGTCGAGGCTTGTCACCGTCTGTGCAGGCTTACCCAGGCGGCGGATGGACACGGTTCGCTCAGTGGCTTCCTTGCGGCCGACCACCAGCAGCACCGGCACCTTGGCGAGCGAATGCTCGCGGACCTTGTAGTTGATCTTCTCATTGCGCAGGTCCGCGTCAACCCGCAGTCCGGCGCGTCTGGTCATGTCGACCATGGTGCGCGCATAATCGTCTGCCTGATCGGTGATGGTAGCGACCACCGCCTGCACCGGCGACAGCCAGAGCGGCAAATGCCCGGCATAGTGCTCGATCAGAATGCCGGTGAAACGCTCAAGCGAGCCGAACATGGCGCGATGGAGCATCACCGGCGTGATCTTGTCCGAGTGCTCGTCGATATAGAAGGCGCCAAGCCGGCCGGGCAAATTCAAATCCACCTGAACGGTGCCGCATTGCCAGTCCCGGCCGATCGCATCGCGGAGAACATATTCCAACTTGGGTCCATAAAAGGCGCCTTCTCCCTTGTTCAATGTCCAAGGGCGGCCGGATGCGCGCAGCGCCGCCATAAGCGCCGCCTCCGCCTTGTCCCACACCGCATCGTCGCCGATGCGCTGCTCGGGACGATCGGAAAATTTGATGGAAACGTCAGAAAATCCGAAATCCTCATAAATCGAGAGGATAAGGTCGTTGATGCGCAGGCTCTCTTCCGCGATCTGCGCCTCCGTGATGAACACATGCGCGTCGTCCTGCGTAAAGGCGCGCACGCGCATGAGCCCGTGCAGTGCGCCCGAGGGCTCGAACCGGTGTACCTTGCCGAACTCTGCGATCTTCACCGGCAGATCGCGGTAGGACTTGAGCCCGTGCTTGAAGATCTGCACGTGCCCCGGGCAGTTCATCGGCTTGATGACATAGACGCGCTCATCATCCGCGTGGTGCTCGGTGAGAAACATCATCTCGCGGTACTTTTCCATGTGCCCGGAGGTCACCCACAGGGATGCGTCCATCAGCTCGGGGGAATTCACCTCGATATAGCCATCGGCCGCCTGGCGACGCCGGATGTAATTCTCGAGAATCTTGAACAAGGTCCAGCCCTTCGGATGCCAGAACACCGAGCCGGGCGCCTCCTCCTGAAAATGGAACAGGTCCATTTCGCGACCCAGCTTGCGGTGATCGCGCTTCTCCGCTTCCTCGATCTGCTTCAGATAGGACTCGAGCTGCTGCTGGCTCGCGAAGGCCGTTCCATAGATCCGCGAAAGCATTTCGCGATTGGAATCCCCGCGCCAATACGCACCCGCAACCTTCATGAGCTTGAATGCCGGGCCAATCTGGCCGGTGGACGTCATATGCGGACCCCGGCAGAGATCGAACCAATCGCCCTGCTTGTAGATCCTGATCTCCTGATCCTCCGGAATGGCGTCGATCAGCTCGATTTTGAACAGCTCGCCTTTGTCGCGAAAAACGCGTTTGGCTTGCTCGCGTGACCACACCTCCTTGGTGAACGGTTTGTCGCGTGCGATGATCTCGCGCATCTTTTCTTCAATCGCGGGAAAATCGTCGGGCGTGAACGGGCGATTGCGGAAAAAATCGTAATAGAAACCGTTCTCAATCACCGGCCCGATGGTGACCTGGGTGCCGGGCCACAGCGTCTGCACCGCCTCGGCCAGCACATGCGCGGCATCGTGCCTGATAAGCTCAAGGGCGCGCGGGTCTTCGCGCGTGAGAAATTCGATCTTCGCATCACGCGTGATGACATCGCGCAAATCGGCAAGATTTCCGTCGACGGCCATTGCGACCGACCGCTTCGCAAGGGACGGAGCAATGCTCTTTGCAATGTCGAGCCCGGTGCTGCCGTCGGCGTATTGGCGGCGCGCTCCGTCCGGAAAGGTCACGGTGATCATGGGGCGGGCTCCTGCTCACTCGCTGCCTACAAGCGCAGGTAAGCATGCGTGCACTTGCTGAATGCTGCTGCGCCGTATAGCGCAACGCCACTCCTGTCGTAGATGCAAGGCGAGGCGCGATTACAGCAGGCGCATGGGCCGCGCAACATGGCAAGGCCGATCAGCGCGGGCCCGGGTTGGTGCCGCGCCAGCGTCCATAACGCCAGGGCAAATACCACCGTGCATGCGCGGGCAGGCCAGGAGGCACGAAATCAAGGCCGGATGTACCGAAAGGGCGGCAACGCGATAGCCGTGCTACGGCGAGCCATCCGCCTGCCCATAGGCCGAACCGATCGATCGCCTCCTCCGCATATTCAGAGCAGGTCGGAAGATGCCGACAATCCCAGGCAATGAGCGGGGAGAAGGCAGAACGATAGAGCGTGATCAGGGCGTGCCCAATCCTCCGCCCCAGTCGAGCCGGCATGGGAAACGGAGGGGATTTAGGCAATCAATCCTTCCGATAACTGGCCGGTATTATTGCACGTGAGCGGGCCGATTTCGCTCGGGACTGCGGTATTTTGCATCACATTTAAGCAGTGCGGCGCGATTTTTTGGCTAGACCCGAATCTCGGCTGCCTTTAAAACGGGCAACGCAATCTGGGACACACAAGGCGGTCCGTCGAGAGCTCCATCAGAAGAGCCGTAACGTATCGCATTGACGAGGGTCAGCATGCTCCGATTTCTCTGGGGCGCATTCGCGCTCGCATGCGGTATTGTGCAAGTCTGCGCCGGCTCAGCCCCGCCTCCAGACGATTCCGGCAGTGCGCCGATGCGCTTCGACTGGCGTCGCGAGGGGCCGGCCGAGGTATGTGCCTCGAACTGCCGCGTCTGGATTTCCGCGCAAGGATACATAACGGCGGACACGGCCCGGGACTTCGAAGACTTTGCGGCTAAAAATCCCAACGCGCGCGGTGCCGTGCTGGTGCTCGACTCTGACGGCGGCTCGGTTCTCGGCACATTGGCCTTGGGTCGCGCGATTCGGGGCCTCGACATGGTCACCACGGTGGGGAAGACCATCGCCTTGCCGGCAAATGGCAAGGACGGCGCCCGCGCCACGCTGTCGCCCAATGCCAACTGCGAATCCATGTGCGCCTTCCTTCTGCTCGCTGGCGCGCAGCGCTATGTGCCGCCGCAGGCGCATGTGCTTGTGCATCAGATATGGCTGGGCAAGAAGCGCAAGCACGCGCTTGAGTCGAATTATTCAGCGGAAGAGCTCAATGTCGTGCAACGCGACATCGGCCGCCTCGCCCAGTACACCGTAGAGATGGGCGGCGGCGTGGAGCTACTGGAAACCGCGCTACGCGTGCCTCCTTGGGAACCGCTCTATCGGCTCTCTATGGACGAGCTGCAACGCATGCGGCTCAACACCGTGGAGACTGCCTTCGCGCAGAAAGAGCCGCGCGTGCAGTCCGCAAGCGCAACCGGCTCTATCGCGACCGTCGGCCAGCAGCGCGATACTCCAAGACAATAAAGGTCCAGTTCCTCCTCTATAATGCCCGACCCGTCGGGCATTACAGGGTGCCCGCGGCTACAGCGTCCGTTTACAGCGATATTGGGCAAAGAGTCTCCGGAAGTCCGGTTGCGACTTGAGCCATTCGGCAGCTGTCGGTGCATAGTCCGAGCTCGGGCACTGCGCGATGTGCGCCTTCACGCGTGCGCTGAAAGCCATGAGGGTTTCGAGCGTGATGCAATACGGAGGGCGATCTTTCGGCGATGCTATTTCCAGCCGCGGCAAATCCGCTTGCTCCTTGCTCAGCGTTGCAGCCTCGCGCGGGCAATCAGTGGCGGCGGCACCCTGGCTCAGGTGAAGTAGCGGCAGCAAAACCGCAGCCCGCATCGCCAAAGCAGTCGCTCGCAGGCTGCACACGCAATTCAATCCGATGCTGTCGCGGGCTTTCGCTTGGCTTCTACCTGATCGATCGCTGCAGTAACCGCATCGAATGTGAGCATCGTCGAAGCATGGCGCGCCTTATAGTCGCGCACGGGCTCGAGCACAGCAATCTCGGCCCATTTGCCCGTGGGCGGCGCACCATCTTCCTTCAGCATGCGGCGGACCGTTTCCCGCAAGGCGCGCAGCTCTTTGGCGCTGGCCCCGATCACGTTGCGAGCCATAATGGATGAGGAAGCCTGGCCGAGCGCACAAGCCTTCACCACGTGCGAGAAGTCCGTGACAGTGTCCCCTTCCATCTTCAGGTCGACGGTCACTGTCGAGCCGCACAATTTCGAATGGGCCGTTGCGGTTGCGTGCGGAGAAGGCAGCCGGCCCAGGCGCGGGATATTGCCGGCCAGTTCAAGAATGCGCGCGTTGTAGACGTCGTTGAGCATGGGAAGCGGTGCGGTTCTCTCGCAGCATCATATATTTGCTCGACCCCAACGCGTGAATATATAGGTTCTGTTCTCGTCACTCGCGAGCAGGGCTGTCCCGGCGCACGCGAGCGCAATCCCCGAGGATGACTTGTCCGAGAAATTGACGCCAAGCGCGGCAGAACGGCTCGAAGAGGGCACGGATCTTTCGCCAAAGTTCGACAGCGATGGCCTTATCACCTGCGTGGCAACAGACGCTGCGTCGGGCGACGTGCTGATGGTGGCGCACATGAATGCTGCTGCTTTGCAAAAGACCATTGCCACGGGAGAGGCATGGTATTTCAGCCGCTCTCGGCGCTCGCTCTGGCGCAAAGGCGAGCAATCCGGCCATGTGCAGCGCGTACAATCGATGCACATCGACTGCGACCAGGATGCCGTGTGGATCAGGGTGGAGCAGAAAGGGGCGGGCGCTTGCCATACCGGCCGGCGGTCATGCTT
This sequence comes from Pseudomonadota bacterium, assembly GCA_046733355.1. Taxonomy (GTDB): domain Bacteria; phylum Pseudomonadota; class Alphaproteobacteria; order Rhizobiales; family Xanthobacteraceae; genus VAZQ01. The sequence goes on from JBKPOZ010000031.1 coordinate 14,421, forward strand.
CTACCGCAAGGTGCCGCTCGGGAGCTCAGGACCCGTGCGCCTCGAATTTTCCGAGGCGGAACGGGCGTTCGATCCGAAAGCAGTCTACGGCGAGAACAAATAAGCACTGCTGGCCTTCACTCCGATCTCAAGCGCGTGGTTTCATTGGCCCGCGCCAGCAGCCGTTGCGCGCGGGCGAGGTGCGGGCGGTCATGCATAACGCCTTCGACGGCCACGGTTCCCTTGCCGGGCTGCGACTCGAAAGCAGCCACGATGGCGCGCGCTTTCGCCAAAGCCGCACTGCTGGGCGTAAACACCTCGTTGATGATGTCCACCTGAGCCGGATGAATGGCCATCTTGCCGGTAAACCCATCCCGACGCGCTTCCTGTGCCTCGCGCCTTAGCGCCTCTGCGTTGCGAAAGTCGACGGTCACCGTATCGTATGCTGGGATCTGCGCGGAAGCCGCGCCTGCCAGGCACAAGGCGCGCGCGACCCGGTAGGGATCCAGAAAGCGTCCGTTCGCGTCCCGGTTGGCCTCGGCGCCGAGCTCGGCCGAAAGATCCTCGGCGCCCCAGGTGAGCCCTAAGAGACGCTCGCTTGCGTCCCGATAAGTGCCCATCGCAAACAATGAGCCCGCCGTCTCCGTAGCGATTGCCACAATGCCGATCTCTCCATCTGGTATCCCGGCAATCGCCTCGCGCACCGCCAGCTTCGCATCCGCGAGGATCACGCTCGGCCCGCCTTCCGCCTTGGGCAGCATGATGGCATCGGGACGGCTTGCAACGATTGTGTCGAGGTCCTCGTCAATGAGCCCGGTATCGAGCCCGTTCACGCGCACCAGCAGTCGAGGCCGATCGGCCGCTTGGGTGGCGGATTTCAGGAAATCCGCGGCGCTGCGGCGCGCGCCCCCCTTGGCTTCCGGGGCGATCGAATCTTCCAAATCGACGATGATGGCGTCGGCTCCGCTCGCCATGGCCTTGTCGAGCTTCCTGCCGCCATCGGCAGGTACGAAAAGCAGCGAACGCATTACTTTGGTCGCATCCGCAACATAACCTGCCGGCGACACTCGGCGACGAGCTTGTCGTTCTGGTTGTATGCCCGATGATGAAATTCGAGGATGCCCGCCCCCGGCCGGGAAGTGGATTCGCGCTTGCCGACCACCTCGGTCGTGCAATGCACCGTGTCTCCTTCGAACAGCGGGTGCGGAAACTTTACTTCCGTCATTCCCAGATTGGCGATGGTCGTGCCGACGGTAAGATGATTCACCTGGATACCGATCATCAGGCCGAGCGTGAAGAGCGAATTCATCAGCGGCTGCCCCCATTCGGTTTCCTGCTCGCAAAAATGCCGGTCGATATGGAGGGGCTGCGGATTAAGCGTCATGTTGGAGAACAGCATGTTGTCCATCTGCGTGACGGTGCGCCGCAGTGGATGCTCGTAAAGACGGCCGACCGCGAAGTCGTCGAAATAAAGCCCACCGCGTGCATGCCGGAGCACGGTTTCCTGCGTCATTGGCATCTCCGCTGATTTTTGCGGACGTTACCACAAAGTGCCCGCGGGCGCGGAAGTTTACGATTCGTCAATCTTCCCTAATGGTTATGGTGAACGCTTTCTTAAATACGGGGCGGGAAGCTCCGGCATCGAGTGATAAGTAAGCGAGAGCGAAAGGGAGCGCGGCACAGCGTTTCGCGCCATGATCGTTCGGCAATTCCTGCACTGGATGAGCACGGCTCCTGCCGCGGAACGAGCGGGTGCCACCGCAGCCCTGGCACGCGCCTATCTTTACAGCGAGCTCTCCGCCGACGATCGTGCCGCGGCCGAGGGCGCGCTTATCATGCTGCTCGACGATCCGTCGCCGGTTGTGCGGACCGAGCTCGCGCGGGCGCTGGCATTCAGCGAGGACGCGCCGCCTGCGGTTATTCTCGTCCTTGCCAATGACAAATCCGATATCGCGTTCTGGAACATTCGCCGCTATTGCTCGATGCTGACCTGGTCGAGCTGGTCGCGACCGGTACGGCGGAAGCGCAAGTGGCGATCGGCTTCTCCCGGTCGCGAGCTTGGGCCGCTCATCCGGCATCTGCGCGAGAGCGGACAGCTCAATGCCGGTCTCGTTCTGCGGGCGCTGCTTTCCGGCCATGTGGAAATGTTTCTCTCCGCCCTGGCCGAGCTGTGCGATCTGGCCATCGCACGGGTCAGCGCGGTCGTATATGACGAGGACAGCAACGCGTTCCGGGCGTTATTCGACAAGGCGGGATTTCCGGCGGCGAGCTATCCCGCCTTCCGTGCAGCACTCGACGCCATGCGTGAGGGCGGCTTCGACATGGGTGGAGCCATCAGGCTCAAGCGGCGCATCGTCGAGCGAGAGCTTACGCATTGTGCCGAGGAAGAGAACGGCGTGGACGTGAGGCCGCTGCTTACCCTGCTACGCCGGTTTGCTGCCGAAGCAGCGCGGGAAGAGGCTCGCGTCTTTTGTCAAGAACTCGCCGGCGACGCGGACGAGGACTACCTCCTCGCCGCATGAGTCATTTAACTCGATTCGCGCGCGCGCAAACGGGCGCGAGCGCCTTGGCGCTGTTGGTCGCTTTGGTGCTGAGTGGCGAAGCGGCCGCAACGGAACGAACTCGCCTGCTCGATGGTGCAAAGAGCTGGGGTTACCAGCTGCAGAAGGTCGAGCCCGACGAGATCGCCGCCTGTCCGTACGACATGGTGGTCATCGACTATTCGCGCGACGGCAGCCAAGAGCTGGCGTTCACGCGTCAGGACCTGGCCAGGATGAAAAACAAGCCGGACGGCAGCCGGCGCATCGTGCTCTCGTATCTGTCCATCGGAGAGGCAGAGAAGTATCGGTATTACTGGCGCTGGTATTGGGGCTGGTTTTTTGGACTGCTGGCGCCAGACTGGCGGGGCGGGCAGAACCGCGAATGGCGCGGCAATTATGCGGCTCGCTACTGGATGGCCGATTGGCAGAACATCATCTTCAAGGGGCAGGACAGCTATCTGGACCGCATTATTAAGGCCGGGTTCGACGGCGCCTATCTCGACAAGGTGGATGAATACGAGGAAAAGAGCATCGCACGCGCGAACGCAAATGCGCGCGCCGATATGATCGCGTTTGTCCGAGCCCTGGCTGCACACGCGCGCTCACGCGAGCCCGCGTTTCTCATCGTGCCGCAGAACGGAGAGGACTTGCTCGCGGATGCGAGCTACCGGGCCACCATTGACGGCGCCGGCAAGGAGGACCTGCTGTTCGGGGAAACGCGCACAGGGCGCGCGAACTCGCCGGAGGACATCAAGAACAAAGTCGCGCTTCTGGAGCTTCTGAGAAAAGACCGGAAGCCCGTGTTCGCGGTCGAATATCTCGATGCGCCTGCACAGATCGAGCGCGCGCGCGCAGAGCTGCTGGGCTACGGCTTTGTGCCATATTTCGCTGATCGCGCACTTGAGAAACTGCGCATCGGCGCCGTCCCGAATACCTCGCCCTGAAAGGCACGTGTCAGTACCCGAACTGCTCGCGCAGGATGCGCTCGTCGAGGCTGTGGCCTGGATCGAACAGCATCTGCATGCTGATTGAGCGATCCATGCTGATATCGACGCTGCTGACCGAGCGCACTTCGTCGTGATCCGCCACTGCCGCGACCGGCCGCTTATCCGGCTCCACTACGTCGATCTGCACGCGTGCGCTGTCGGGAAGCAGCGCCCCGCGCCAGCGGCGCGGCCGGAACGGGCTGATCGGAGTCAGCGCCAGCAGCGGCGCACTGATGGGAATGATCGGTCCCTGCGCGGATAGATTGTAGGCAGTCGACCCGGCCGGAGTTGCAACCAGCACGCCGTCCGCGACGAGCTCCGCAAGTCGCTCCTGCCCATCCACGAGGATGCGCAGCCGCGCCGCCTGATACTTTTCGCGAAACAACGAGACTTCGTTGAAGGCATGAAATTCGAAACTTTGCTTGTCGCTGTCGTACGCGCACATCAGCAGCGGGTGAATCACGGCAACCTGTGCCGCCGCGATGCGCTCGAGGAGTTTATCCTCGCTGAACTCGTTCATGAGAAAGCCCACCGTTCCACGGTGCATGCCGTAGATCGGCTTGCCCGCACGCATGAACCTGTGCAGCGTCTGCAGCATGAGACCGTCGCCGCCTAGAGCGACAATAACCTCCGCGGATTCTGGAGGGACATTGCCGTACCTGGCCGTGAGTCGCTGCATTGACTGCTGCGCTTCCCAGATCGAGCTCGCTACGAAGGCAATCCGGTTGGGGGGTGCGACAGGCGGCGAATCGGCCACCGATTGAGCCGAGCCAACTTGCGTAACGCGATTGCGTGGGCCCATTTCAGGAAATGCTATGCTGACGTGCGGCGCGGCTGCCCGGATATCGTAACAGCAAGATCGATCCTAGCCGCCGACGGAGTTGCCCATGGATCGCGCCATCCTCGTCTATACGACCTATCCTTCACTTGTCGAGGCGGAACGGGCCGGCCGCGTGCTGGTCGAGCGCCGGCTCTGCGCCTGCGTCAACATCCTTCCCGGCATGGTCTCGTATTACTGGTGGCAGGGCGCAATCGAGCGCGGCGAAGAAGTCGTCATGATCATCAAAACGCGTGCCTCGCTTGCAGAGCGCGTACGCGCTGCCGTGAAGGAGATGCATTCCTACACCACGCCGGCGCTTCTCGTAATCCCGCCCGAGAGCGTCGATCAGAGCTATCTCGAATGGCTCCTCGCCGAGACGCAGCCGGCAACCACAGGACAGACGACTGAGGACAGACGACAGACATAGAGCGGCTGCTTCCGTCGTCCGTGGTGCGTTGGCTGAACCTGCGGCATTAGCCAACGTGTCGCGACGCCAGCAACTTCAGCAAACGTTAAGCATCGCCGACTAGCCTGCAGCAGGGGACACCTTTGCAATGGCAGGCTCATTGCCGCGGGGTCCGTGCCCGCGCCGGATCTTGTACTGACAGTCTGTATCGCGTAGCTGCCAGTATGCGTAGCCGGCTTGGGTCACGGCAGCCGGCTTGCGGCGCCTTCCCAGGCCCGCAAGCCGGTCCACTATGCCAATCCCGCGCTCAATCTTCTGTAGCTTCGCGGCCACAGCGCCGCGCAAAGATGCGACATGAGCCCACGCGTCGCGGTGCGATGGGCATACTCCTCGCATCGCTCGCAGCTTTTCCGCGCGCAAGGCACACGCAGGCGCAGCAGCGTTATCCCACGCGTCCCGTGCGGCTGATCCTGCCGTTCGGGGCTGCCGGCGTGGCGGATGTGACCGCAAGGCTCGCGGCCGAGAAGCTGGGCAACAAGCTCGGGCAGCGCTTCGTCGTCGAGAACCAACCCGGGCCGGGCGGCATTGCTGCCGCCCGCGCTGTGCTCTCGCAACCTGCGGACGGCCACACGCTTGGGCTCGTCAGCAACGGCAACGCCGTTGCGGCAGCGCTCTATCGCGCACTGCCTTACGATGCGCTCAAGGATTTTTCGCCGATCTCCCTGATCGGATCATTCCATCTCGTTCTGGCCGCCAGTGCAGAGTCCGAGCTCAAGACTCTGGCCGATTTCATTGAGGCGGCACGCGCCCGGCCGGGCACTCTGAATGTCGGCACCATCAATGTGGGCAGCACGCAGCATTTGGGCGCGGCGCTTCTTAAATCAACGAGCGGGGTCGATTTTCAGATTGTCCCGTATCGCGCCTCGCCGGACGTGCTGGTGGCATTGCTCCCCAACGACGTGCAACTCATGCTCGATTTCTACGCGGCAATCAAACCAACCTTGCAGGAGGGTAAGCTGCGCGCGCTCGCAAGCTCGGGCCCGCAACGCTCACCGTTTCTTTCCGACGTTCCGACCGCGGCGGAGGCAGGTGTGCCGCATTATGAGGCGGTGTCCTGGAATGGCATTTGGGCCCGCAGCGGCACAGCACCGGAATTGATCGGCGTCTTGAATGCGGAAATTGGCGAGATCGTTCGCACGGCGGAGATAAGGCAGCGCTATGCGGATCTCGGGATTGAGGCGCAGGCCAGCACGCCCGAAGAGTTGGGCACGCGGATCGAGCGTGATATCGCCAAGTGGCGGTCCGTCATCGAGCAGGCACAAATCCCGAAACAGTAGGCCAGGGGCTCCTGCCCGCCCTCAATCGGGTATTTCGTGACGGAGATCACATTCACGCGCGGCCGGCCAGTCTAGCCTTTATCCATCCAAGAAGGATGGACGGCCATGATCAAGCCCTGCATCTGGATGTTCCTGGTGGCCTCTCTGTTTGCGGCGACGACGTGGTGCTGTTTTGGAGCGATCACGCCAGCCGCCTGGCCCGTGGCTGTCGCCGTAAGCAACGGAGATCTGATCTGGAGCGCCGCGATGCTGCTCGTCGCCCTCGCATTTTTGCGCATCGCGAAAAAACCGAGAAAAAGCGCTGAGCAATGAGCACATTGGTGCCGGGTGAGAGATTTGAACTCCCGACCAACGGTTTACAAAACCGCTGCTCTACCACTGAGCTAACCCGGCGTTATTGCCTCTTTATCTTGCATGTAAGTGTGCCGAAACGCCGCCGCAGGTCGCGTGCGGTGAAGACGTGCCATTGCACGGCATGCCGCCTTGGCTGCCCGACCCGCGGACACGGCGCCCATTGCCTCTGCAAAGGGCGATATTCGGGGTTCCGCTTCGCGCCCGTTTACCCCTGGCCACTTCGCGGGCACGATAGCGCGGCTTGCCGCGGGGGATTCGCTCCCTACATAGGGATCAGTGTCGCGTCCCTCCCAGCCCCCTGCGATACGCGACATGAAGGAGCCCCGGCAGCGTAGAGTGGCCGGGGCTTCGATTGCGTTTACTCGGCAATGATCTCGTGCAACTCGATGGGCGCTTGCCTGCTTGCGGCCCATTCGGCGTGTGCCGCCATCCGACTTTGCCGGCGTCCATCGAGGGGCAGCTTCAACTCCTGGATCAGGTCCATGAGCTCGGCCCGTGCGGCGGAATGAGAAACATTCGCTGGAACACCATGGGTGCTCTCCGTCACGTCATCGACAACCGTGAGCCCCCGAGGGAAGAACTCGCGATAGACCAGGCGCTCCGCAAGACCTTCGCCGCTGCGGAACCCAAGTCGGGTTGCGAGCTGGGCCAGTCCTGTGAGCACCCTTTCATTCATCCGCGTATCCAGGGTGGAAACGCGATTGCGAATGACAAGCCAATCCATCTGGATGCCGTCAGCAAGGCGGCGCTGTTGTCTGGCCTCGCGTACCAGGCCGGCATAATGGCTCTCGCCGGTAATCGCATAACCGGCCGGGTCGATGCTGGCGAGCACGTCGAAATCGACGAAGCTGTCGTTGAGGGGCGTGATCAGCGTGTTCGCCATCGAATGTGCGAGGCGCGTGAGATGGCTGTCGGAACCGGCCGTATCGATCACGATGAAATCATGGCTGTCCTCGATCGCGGTGAGCGCGTCAACGAAGCCGGTGAATTCGATGGCTTCATTATCGTCCAGGCTCTGCGTGCATCCGCGCGGAATGCAGAAATGCGATGGCGTGGAAAGCTCGACGCGACAGTGTCTGGCCCACTGACGCCGGTTCTCCACGTAGTGAGTGAGGCTTTTCTGCCGCAAATCGAGATCTAGGGTGGCGACGCGCTGGCCGAGGCTCAACAATGCGATCGCAACATGCATCGCGATGGTCGATTTGCCGACGCCGCCCTTTTCGTTCCCGAGCACAATGACGTGCGCCGACCGGGGCCGCAGCGTACTCGCCTGCACCAACATCGTACCTACCTCGCGCCGGCTCTTTACCTTCTCATTGTGTTCAGGCGAGCAGAGTGGGGTGAGCTGTCTCTATGATGTTCTTGCGGAGGCTACGCGCGCCGCGCGCTTCTGCAACGAGCGGATGCGCCGCGCGAGTGAGCCTTTCGAGTCGTCTCCTCCTGCTGTGAGTGCTGGGAATGGGCTGCTTGCGGCGCCGCCATTGAGCGCTCCCGCGAGCGCGTCGAGCTCCGAAGCTTTGCCGGCAAGCATGGTCTCGATGGGCGAACCGAGGCCTTCGAGCGCATGCGCCACGCGCACTACTTCCCCCGCCACATCGTTGATGCGCTCGCGCAGGACGGCATTGGCCATGCGCTCGGACGCCCAGGTCGCTTCCACCTGCCGTTTCAGCGTGGCCATTTCGGTTTCGAGCCTGGTGATCTCGTCGAAGGACTGGCCCAACTGCTCCTCGAGGGCGCGGTTCTCCGCCCGCTGCGCTTCAATTGCAGCGGTATGGCGCTTCTCAGCCTCAGCGAGCTTGTCGCGCGCATCGACGAAGGCCATGACATCGTCCAGCTCGGCCTTCTCCTGCGCGAGCTTCCGCTCGGTTTGGGCAAGTGCCGCCCCTTTCACCGAAAGCTCGGCTTCCGCGACGCGCAGCTGCTCGTAAATGGTGCGCTCCTTTGCCGCGAGCGTCTCCAGCGCAACCGTCCTTCCGCCGAGCTCTGCCTTGAGCCGCGCGATCGTCGCGCTGGTTTTCCCGATTTCCGACAATTGGCTCGTGGTTTTGGCTTTCATCTGCGCAACGCCCCCTTCGAGGCGGCGCGTCGCAATAGCGATCTGGGCGTGTAGCTCGCCCATTTCGGCTTCGATGCCGGCGATGAGCGGTGGCTCCTCGAGCCGGCGCGCGGAAAAGCGCCTTAGCTGCGGCAGGAGCAGCCGCGTTCCAAAAAAGAGAAATGTGGCAACAAGAAACCCGATCGCGGAATAGATGACCGGTTCACTCATGAACAAAGCCCAGCCGGCGAACGCGGGCTTAACCTGAGCCTGCAGGATCGCATCGACAGGCTACCAACACTTGCTTGTTTTTTGCAAGGAAGAAGAGTGAGCAGGCGATGTCGTTCGCTCATTTTCTCCTCGCTCGCGCTTTGCGCAAACGAGGTGAGGAAACTCGCCGAAACGCACGCGGCCGCGGCTTAGACTTTCCGCAGCCGCCGTCGCGCGAGGCAGCGTGTCATCCAAGACCCGAGGGCGTGGCGTGCTGTCGCAGAGCCGATCGATCACCTGGGTCGGTGTTGCTGCCGCTAACCGACGCTTAAGGTTAGCCAGCAATTTCCACGCGCAGTTAACGTTGCCAATGTCTTTGCGCAGTGAAATGGGCAGGGGCAAGCACAGGGACTGCAAGAGCGCTTGCCGGCGGCGATTGATCGATGTCGAGGCGCAAAGTCGCACTCTGCGGTACCTTTATCGCGAGCCTGTTGGGCACGATAGACTGGGCGTTAGCGGGTTGCTGTCCGCCGGCCGTGGCTGCAGGGGCCAATTTTCACTGACCCCGGTCCTTGTTTGCGCCAGCCGATTGATGCGGCCCCGGGCGCATATCCCTATGTCGGCCACGTCTATGCCGGCTACCCCTATGGCGAGTACGGCCCGGGCGGATATCCTGGCGGCTTCTACAGCCCGTATCTCGGGTACCCCTATGCCGAGCCTTATCCGCCGCATGCTGTTTGGCCACGGCCACGATATTATCGGCATTACTCATCGCGCAGCACGCATGCGCCGGTGCGCGCGACGGCATTCGCACGCTAGAGGTGGGTGCCTGCTCAGGCGCTCGTCCGCGAGGTGACGATGTACAGCGCAAGCGCCGCCGCGTTGGACACATTCAGGGTCTGCATTGCTCCCGGCAGGTGAAGCCGCACCAGCGAATCGCAGCTTTGCTTTGTGCGTTGCCGGAGCCCCTTGCCCTCGGCACCCAGAACAAGACCAAGCGGCAGCCGCCAATGCGCTCGGCCAAGCTGCGTTTCAGCCGCGGCCTCGAGGCCCAGAAGATGAAACCCGCGCGCGTGCAGTGTCTCCATCGCTTGCGCGAGATTCTGGACGGTAACCAGCGGAACGCTTTCGAGCGCGCCGGACGCGGATTTCGCGAGCACGCCCGAGGCCTGGGGACTATGGCGCGCGGTGGTGATTACTGCTGCAACGCCGAATGCGGCGGCTGTGCGCAGAATTGCTCCGACATTGTGCGGGTCTGTGATCTGGTCGAGCAGCAGCACAATGTCTGCGGGGATTTCTTCGAGCTCCGGAGAGGGCAGGGGATCGGCTTCGGCCAGAATACCATTGTGCACGGCGTCCGGGGTAAGCCTGCGGGCGATGGCATCGGGACGCACCAGCTCGGGTTTGATGGCACCGAGAATGCCCTCGTCCTCGAGCCGGCGCGCGGCATTCTCCGTAGCAAGCAGCCGCCGGATGCGCCTTCTGGGATTCTGCAACGCCGCCTTTACCGAGTGCCAGCCATAGAGAATGACACCGGCGTCGCCTGATTTCCTGGCGACAAGTTTGGATTCCCACGGGTGGGGATGGTGCTTTCGGCGACGCTTTTGAGGCTCGAAAAGCTTGCGTTCCAACGTCACTGTCAGTCCTTCCTGCGCGGCAGGGGGCCTCCGCTTGCCAGGTAGACGCCCGCAGACACCAGGGCGAGCGCGAGCCAGTCGGCTTCGGTGGGCCATTCCCGCAAGAGCGGTATCGCGAACAGAGCGGACAGCAGGGGCACCAAGGCTCCAAACGCCGCGCCGCCGGAAGCGCCGAGAATGGCAACCGCGCGGGCATAGAGCACGAGCGCAAGGATCGTCACGAGAACGCCCTGGAAAACCGCCTGGAACAGGAGATCGGCAAGGGGTACCTGCGCCAAATGCTTTGCGTAGAGCGGCACATAGATCGGCAGGTAGATGACGAGCGAGCCGGTGGAAACGAGTGCCGCCGCGTGAAGCGCATCTAGTTTGGCCCGCCGCATGGCGATGGTGAAGCACGCCCACAGGAAGGCGGCGCACAGGAAAAGTGCGTGGCCGAAGGTGCGCGATGTGCGCCAGTCGGCGTTGGCAGCTGGCGCATGCAAGGCGACGATCATGAGCGCGCCCACGAGTATGAGCGAGAGTCCCAATTTGCGGCCGATCGAAAGCTTTTCACGAAGCGCAAATGCCGAGATCATGGCGACGAACAGCGGCATGAATCCGGGATTGAGCGCGCCCTGATCGGCAGCCGATGCAAAGCGCAGCCCGCCCGCTTGCAGCAATGCGTAGGGAGCGCCGGCCCCGGCAATCATCAGCACGAGGCCAAGCGGTCCGAGCCGCTCGCGTGCAAGACCCCGCTGCAGGATGACAGGGGCGAGGAGGAGACCGGCTACGCCATAGCGCAGCGCCGCGATATCCCATGCATTGAGATTCGTTGTCACCGCCATGCGCGTGACCGCGCTCAGGCTCGCCCAGATGGATACGGCGGAGAGGCCGTAGCCGGCTCCCCTTACATAATTGGCGGTGGCAGGCTCGATCACCGGCGATCCCCTGTCTACTTCTAGTGTCCACGTAGTGTCTGCGCGTAGCGGCAGCGAGCGGAATACGGCAGCAACACCCGGCATGCCTCTGGGCTGAGCCATTGCCTAGCTGGTTGCAGATGTTTAACTAGCGACGCGGAGGGGGAGTGTCCCGAGCGGCAAAGGGGGCGGACTGTAAATCCGCTGGCTGACGCCTTCGTAGGTTCGAGTCCTACCTCCCCCACCAACAGGCATCAGGGCTCAGTAATCAGAGTCGCATTTCGTCTGATTACTGATTACTGATCCCTGACGCGGGTGTAGCTCAATGGTAGAGCAACAGCCTTCCAAGCTGATGACGAGGGTTCGATTCCCTTCACCCGCTCCATCGCTCAAAAAACAAGGTGAGAACCGAAACGGAACTTCCGCCGCGAGCGCAAGGGGCCACCGCCCTGTCATAACATCGCCCCGATCTGTCCTTCTCGGCGTCCCATTGCATTGCTGAGACTTACAATCCTGAGCCAGCGCCAACTGCTCGCAAATGCCACCCAGCCCAATGTCTCTGTTAACACGTCGCCGTCTCTTCGTCGGATTGTCTGCAACAGCGGGCTCGTTGCTGTTCGGCGGTTGCGCCACACGCGCGCCGCAAGTCGATCCGAAATTCTTGCGCCAAGAGGTCGCTTATGACGCGAAGCATCCTCCAAACACGATCGTGGTCGATCCTGACAATCACTTTCTCTATCACGTGCAGGCGGCTGGGCAAGCCATGCGCTACGGCGTAGGCGTCGGGGGAGAAGGATTCGGGTGGTCGGGCACTGCCACCATCCAGGACAAGCACGAATGGCCGAACTGGTATCCGACCAAGGAGATCCTGCAACGCAAGCCTGAGATCAGAGAACACCTTGTTGATCTGCCGGGCGGTGGAGTTGGAATGCCCGGCGGCCCCGATAATCCACTCGGCGCGCGCGCCATGTACCTGTATCAGGGAAAGAAAGACACGCTGTACCGCATCCACGGCACAAACGAGCCATGGACAATAGGCCAAAGCGTCTCGGCCGGTTGTATTCGCATGATCAACGAAGAAGTGGTCGATCTCTACGCAGCGACACCCATCGGCACGAAGGTGGTGGTGCTGCCGAGTATAATCGCCCGTGCGACGTAGCCCGGATGAGCGCTAGCGATATCTGGGAAAACGATCCCCCGCATGTCTCTATCGCTCATGCGGGCTACACGGGGGATGCTTTCAACGTGGCGGCAGCGGAGGGTCCTGCACGGTAAAAGTACCGGAAGCGGTCACCTGGAGACTGCCGGGCCCCGAAGCTCCCATGACAACGATGCTTATGGACGCAGCCTCGACGTGCGCGCAGCTGCTCTCGTGCAAGAGGTGGGTCGCGCGCAACATGCTCTCAAATGGAGCGACGGGCTCGCCTTTCGGCCCCGCTACGGGAACTGCCACTTCCAGTAAGCGGCCGTCGAGCATCAGGCCGACGCGGGCGGAAACCCCTTCCTGCGTCCAGGCGGGCTCGTTTTGCAGCGGAGCCCGACAGATGACGGCGACTTTTGCGGAAGGCAGATCATAGAGCAGGCCCGCCGAGTAGGGACGCATCTGCGCCGTGTCCTGCACATTTACGCGCCAGCCCCTGCCGGTGTCTGTCTGATTGAGCGCAGCCTGCCGGGTAAATCTGCCGAAGATCGTGTTGGGTGGGGTTGCCTCGGTGTGATCGGTCCGGAACACCGCAATCGAGCGCGCGCGCACCAGCGCGCAGCTCTTGGGCTGCAGCGGCAGAAAAGCCATGCGTGTGACCGGCGCCTCCTCCGACCCCCAGGAGAGCGTGCCGACGAGAGGCATCCCATCGATAATGAGTCCGGTGATGCTGCCGGCTTCTTGCACATTGGCCCGGACCTGATCGTCCCGGCAAATCTCGTACACGGCCGGTGCGCTCAAATGCACCAGCACCGCGGCGTTTCGGTCACTGGGCAACGCCCATACTTCGGCCCGACAGGCATCCAAGGTCGCGGCGGCGAACACAAAGGCGAGCACGAGGCGGACCACGATCACCTTGTGCATGGATTCTCCTCCGAATGCTGGCGCGGGAAACCATAAACGGCCGCCTGGAGGAAGCATAGAGCGTGCGAGACCGCGGAAGGAGCTCAGCTCTGCCGGGCTTGCAATACCGCGGACGTTCATGCATTTACAGGCTTGCGGCGGGCCTCGGGGCCGCCGCAAGCGCTTCCGGAGGAGTGTAGCTCAATTGGCCAGAGCACCGGTCTCCAAAACCGGGGGTTGGGGGTTCGAGTCCCTCCACTCCTGCCAGGCATAACAGGCTCGGTAAGAAGTCAATTGGTTTGAATTTGAGCCGCGCAATGGGCGCGGCAATGACGCCATGGCGCGGATCAGTCCATTCAAGTTCATGCAGGAGGTGCGCGCGGAAGCGCAGAAAGTAACTTGGCCTAGCAGGCGGGAGACGGCGATCACGACCGCCATGGTCTTCGTGATGGTCGCGATCGCCTGCATCTTCTTCCTGGTGGCCGATCAGATCATGCGTTTCACGGTGACCCTCGTGCTCGGCATCGGCGGCTGAAGGATTGGAAACATGGGCGAGAAGCACTGGTATATCGTCCAGGCCTACTCGAATTTCGAGCGCAAGGTAGCGGATTCGATCCGCGAGCAGGTGAAGCAACGCCACCTCGATCATCTCTTTGAGGAGATCATGGTGCCGACCGAGAAGGTGGTCGAGGTACGGCGCGGCCAGAAAATCGATGCCGAGCGCAAATTCTTCCCCGGTTACGTTCTGGTGAAGATGGAGTTGACCGACGAGGCTTATCATCTGATCAAGAACACGCCGAAAGTTACAGGCTTTCTCGGCGCGGACAAGAAACCGAAACCCATTTCCGAGGCGGAGGCGCAACGCATCCTGCATCAGGTGCAGGAGGGCATCGAGCGGCCAAAACCCTCTGTATCGTTCGAGATCGGAGAGCAGGTGCGGGTTTCGGAAGGCCCGTTTGCCTCCTTCAACGGCGTCGTCGAGGAGGTGGACGACGGCCGCTCGCGTCTGAAGGTCGCCGTCTCAATTTTTGGCCGGCCAACGCGCGTCGAGCTCGAAATGGGACAAGTGGAGAAGCTTTGATCGGCTCGCGAAGTTCGAGGATCTGAATGGCAAAGAAAATTACCGGCTACATCAAGCTGCAGGTGCCGGCAGGCTCGGCCAATCCATCGCCGCCGATCGGCCCCGCGCTCGGCCAGCGCGGCCTCGCGATCATGGAGTTCTGCAAGCAGTTCAATGCGCAGAGCCAGAACATGGAAAAGGGCTCGCCCATCCCGGTGGTGATCACCGTCTATGCGGACCGCTCCTTCGCTTTTGAGATGCGCACGCCGCCGGTATCCTATTTCATCAAGAAGGCAGCAAAGCTCGAGAGCGGCTCAAAGACGCCCGGACGCGATATGGCTGGCTCGCTCACCAAGGCGCAGGTGAAGGAGATTGCCGAAAAAAAGATGAAGGACCTCAACTGTGACACCGTCGATGCCGCGATGCGCATGGTAGAAGGCTCCGCCCGGTCGATGGGCGTCGAGGTTCGGGAATAAGGCCATGGCAAAGCTCGGCAAGCGCACGAAGCAGGTCCGGCAAGGGGTTGATCGGACGAAGCTTTATCCGGTCGAAGACGCCGTAAAAATGATCAAGGAACGAGCCCAGGCGAAGTTCGACGAAACGATCGAGATTGCCATGAATCTGGGCGTTGACCCGCGGCACGCCGATCAGATGGTGCGCGGCGTGGTCTCGCTACCGAACGGCACCGGCCGCACCATGCGGGTCGCCGTTTTCGCTCGTGGTGCCAAAGCGGACGAAGCAAAGGCCGCCGGTGCCGATGTGGTGGGCGCCGAAGATCTCGTGCAGAAGGTGCAGGCCGGCAATATCGACTTTGACCGCTGCATTGCCACCCCAGACCTGATGCCGCTCGTGGGCCGCCTCGGAAAGGTCTTGGGCCCGCGCGGCATGATGCCGAACCCGAAGGTGGGGACGGTCACTATGGACGTTGCGAACGCGGTCAAAGGAGCGAAGGGAGGCTCCGTAGAATTCCGCGTAGAGAAAGCGGGTATCGTTCAGGCCGGTGTCGGCAAGGCTTCGTTTTCGGCCGACAAGCTCGTCGCCAACATCAAGGCCTTCGCGGATGCCGTGCAGAAGGCCAAGCCTGCGGGCGCGAAGGGCACTTTCGTGCAGCGCGTCGCGGTGTCATCCACCATGGGACCCGGCGTGAAGGTCGAGCCTTCCTCGCTGTTTCAGCAGTGATCTGTCATACCCGGCCTTGTGTCGGGCATCCACGCCTTATTGCTGATGGATTTTAAAACGTGGATGGCCGGGACAAGCGCGGCCATGACGGTGGAGTATTCCCGTTATCCCAGCGCAGCGTCAATACGGTCGTAATATTTCCGCACAAGCTCGATGTTGCTGGGAAATTGAATGGGCTGCGCGGCCTTGAGTGCCTCCTGCAGCTCCTGCATCAGCTGCTTTTTGTTCTCCTCGGACATGCTGGCGTCGCTGCGCAGGTCATTGATTTCTTTTTTGATCGCCGTCTGCGGATCGATGAACGTCTTGCTCTCCGGATCGATGCTGGCCATGACAATGGAGATCGTCGCCGCGACGTCCTCATACTCCGAGAAGCTTTTAAACCCGTGCTTCTTGGTTACGGCCTCGAGCTCTGCCTCATAAACGGCATCGGGCTTTGCGGCGGTCCCGGCCTGCATCTTCTGCACGACCGCAGACATATCCTGCTGCGCGGCAATGAACGCTTCGACATGCTTCTCGGTGAGCTTGATCTGTTTCGGATCCTGCGCCCAGCCTTGGCTCAGGCAGCTGGCAACACACAGGGCAGCAAAGGTGTGGATGGCTGTGCGAATCATCCCAGGCATGGCCATGTCTCCCCGAATCGAGCCATTCAGGCCTTAAGAAGTCTGCATGTCGAAAGTTGGACGGGTCGGCAGCAAGCGGGCCCCCCGGCGGAGATGGCGCAAAATTATGTGACAGAGCAGCATATGGTGCTTGGCAAAGTGCCGCTGAGCCTCTAAATAGGGCCCTGAGGGCGTGCCGGCCCATTTTGGCGGCACGCTTTCGTGCGCTTCTAAGGAACACGTGACAAGAGCTTGCCCCCTTTTGGATGGATGTTCGGAAGGGTGGCTGGCGGCGTTGCTCGTTTTCAGTGCAAATGCAAACCGTTAGCACAAGTCCCTGAACGGTTTTCTGCTGCAGGTTTGGCATCATTCGCTCGCAGGCTGGATGAAGGAGAGAGTTCAGCGGGCTAGGCGTGTGAGCGCAGGGCGAGTGCGGCCGACTGGTTTCCCATCGGTCGCCGGAGATTGAGGTAGCCATCTTGGATCGAGCCGCCAAAAAAGAGCTGGTCAACAACCTGCATGGGGTGTTCGAGACGACCAACGTGGTGGTCGTGGCCCATTATGCTGGCCTCAACGTCGCGCAGATGCAGACTCTGCGCCGCCACATGAAGCAGGCGGGCGCGGCGGTAAGGGTGGCGAAAAACCGGCTCGCCAAGCTCGCGCTTGAGGGCACGGATGCAGCGGCCATTGGGCCGCTCCTCAAGGGCCCGACGCTGATCGCCTTTTCGTCAGATCCCATTGCCGCCCCCAAGATTGCCGCCGAATTCGCCAAGGCGAACGAGAAATTCGTAGTTCTCGGCGGGGTAATGGGCAAAGCGCCGCTCGACGCGGGCGGCGTCAAGGCGCTTGCCGCGTTGCCTTCGCTCGACGAGTTGCGGGCGAAAATCATCGGGCTCATCCAGGCGCCCGCGACCAAGGTCGCGCAGCTCGTCAATGCGCCTGCCGCGAAGGTGGCGCGCGTCGTGCATGCCTACGCGAGCAAGAGCGAAGCACAATGAAAAGAATTTCCGGCCCCAACCAATAAGGAAGTGTGATGGCTGATCTACAGAAACT
The DNA here is from genome assembly GCA_046733355.1 of Pseudomonadota bacterium. Taxonomy (GTDB): domain Bacteria; phylum Pseudomonadota; class Alphaproteobacteria; order Rhizobiales; family Xanthobacteraceae; genus VAZQ01. Next base: position 31,556 of record JBKPOZ010000031.1, read on the forward strand.
GGTCGACGATCTTTCCAAGCTCACGGTGCTCGAAGCTGCCGATCTGGCCAAGCTGCTCGAGGAGAAGTGGGGCGTCTCGGCGGCGGCCGCCGTGGCTGTCGCTGCAGCTCCAGGGGCGGCCGCGGGCGCAGCACCCGCCGAAGAGAAGACCGAGTTTACCGTCGTCCTGACCTCCCATGGCGAGAAGAAGATCGAAGTGATCAAGGAGGTGCGCGCGCTTACCGGGCTCGGCCTGAAGGAGGCGAAGGAGCTGGTGGAAGGCGCGCCCAAGAATGTGAAGGAAGGCGTCAGCAAGGACGAGGCTGAGAAAGTCAAGACTCAGCTGGAGAAGGCGGGAGCCAAGGTCGAGCTGAAATAAGACCGATTCCTGGTGGCAATGGTCCGTATGCGTGCGCTCGTCCGCATGTAAGGGCGGGAGTCAGGGAGCCCTGTACCCGGCAAACACAAAGCGGTGATTTCGGGTCAACTTGCTCGAAATCGCCCATATCTGCCCCAAACGGCAGAGAGGCGGCGATTTGGAAAACCAAATCGGAAAATAAGAGAGCGGTGCCGACGGCTGTCCTGATGGTCGCGATGGGAGCGGCGATCTGGAGAGTCGTTTGAGCCCGTGGTTCGACACAAAAGAGAGAAGGCATGGCGCAGACATTCACTGGTCGCAAGCGCGTTCGCAAGTTTTTTGGCAAAATCCATGAAGTGGCCGAGATGCCGAACCTCATCGAGGTTCAGAAAGCTTCCTATGACCAGTTCCTGCTGGTGAAAGAGCCGATCGGGGGCCGGCCGGACGAGGGTCTGCAGGCGGTTTTCAAGTCGGTATTTCCGATTTCTGACTTCTCCAACACCTCAACCCTCGAATTCGTCAAATACGAGTTCGAGCCTCCCAAATACGATGTCGACGAGTGCCGTCAGCGCGGCATGACATACGCTGCGCCGCTCAAGGTGACACTGCGGCTCATCGTGTTCGATGTGGACGAGGAAACCGGCGCCAAGTCGGTCAAGGACATCAAGGAGCAGGACGTATACATGGGCGACATCCCGCTCATGACCAACAACGGCACATTCATCGTCAATGGCACTGAGCGCGTGATTGTCTCTCAGATGCATCGCTCTCCGGGTGTTTTCTTCGATCACGATAAAGGCAAGACTCACTCGTCCGGCAAGCTCCTGTTCGCCGCGCGCATCATCCCGTACCGCGGGTCGTGGCTCGATATCGAGTTCGACGCGAAGGACATTGTGTATGCGCGCATCGACCGGCGCCGGAAAATCCCGGTGACGTCGCTCCTCTATGCTCTGGGCATGGATGCGGAAGAGATTCTGAACACTTTCTACCGCAAGGTTCTCTACAAGCGGCAGAAGGACGGCTGGCGCGTGCCGTTCGATGCCAGCCGCTTCCGCGGCTACAAAGCCGTCAACGATCTGGTAGATGCGGATTCGGGCAAGGTCGTGCTCGAGGCCGGCAAGAAGCTCACCGTGCGCCAGGCCCGTCAGCTCGCGGACAAGGGGCTGCGCGGCCTGCGCATGACCGATCAGGATCTGGTAGGCCGTTATCTCGCCGAAGACCTGGTCAATGCGAAGACCGGCGAGATCTATGCTGAGGCCGGCGAGGAGATCACCGAGAAAACGCTCAAAATCCTCCACGAGGCCGGATACAAGGAGCTGCCGCTCCTCGACATCGATCACATCAGCGTCGGCGCCTACATCCGCAACACGCTTGCCGTCGACAAGAACCTCACGCGCGAGGATGCGCTCTTCGATATCTATCGCGTGATGCGGCCGGGCGAGCCGCCCACCATCGACACCGCGCAGAACATGTTCCAGTCGCTGTTCTTCGACGCGGAACGCTACGATCTTTCCGCGGTCGGGCGCGTGAAGATGAACATGCGGCTCGATCTCGATGCGCCCGACACCATGCGCGTCCTGCGCAAGGAGGACATCATCTCGGTCATTCGCACCTGGCTCGATTTGCGCGACGGCAAGGGCGAAATCGACGACATCGATCACCTGGGCAATCGCCGCGTGCGCTCGGTCGGCGAGCTGATGGAGAACCAGTACCGCATCGGGCTCCTGCGCATGGAGCGCGCGATCAAGGAGCGGATGTCATCGGTCGATATCGATACGGTCATGCCGCAGGACCTCATAAATGCGAAGCCTGCCGCCGCGGCCGTGCGCGAGTTTTTCGGTTCGTCCCAGCTCTCCCAGTTCATGGACCAGACCAATCCGCTTTCCGAGATCACGCACAAGCGGAGACTCTCGGCGCTGGGACCGGGCGGGCTCACGCGCGAGCGCGCGGGCTTCGAGGTGCGCGACGTGCACCCCACGCACTATGGCCGCATCTGCCCAATCGAAACACCGGAAGGCCCGAACATCGGGCTCATCAACTCGCTCGCCACTTATGCGCGCGTGAACAAGTACGGCTTTGTTGAGACGCCTTACCGCAAGGTAAAGGACGGCCGTGTAACCGACGAGGTCGTGTATCTCTCGGCAATGGAGGAGGGGCGCTACACGGTCGCGCAGGCGAACGCGGTGATCGACAATCGCGGGCGCTTCACCGAGGACATGATTGTCTGTCGGCATGCGGGCGACGTGCAGCTGGTGCCCGCCAACAAAGTCGACTTCATGGATGTCTCGCCGAAGCAGCTCGTCTCCGTCGCTGCCGCGCTCATCCCCTTCCTGGAGAATGATGATGCGAACCGTGCCCTGATGGGGTCGAACATGCAGCGCCAGGCGGTGCCGCTTGTGCGTGCCGAGGCGCCCTATGTCGGCACCGGAATGGAAGGCGTCGTGGCGCGGGATTCAGGTGCGTCCATCGCCGCACGACGGAGCGGCATCGTGGATCAGGTCGATGCTACCCGTATCGTGGTGCGCGCCACCGAGGAGGCCGACCCCACCAAGCCGGGTGTAGACATCTATCGGCTAATGAAATTCCAGCGCTCGAACCAGAACACCTGCATTAATCAGCGTCCGCTCGTGAAGGTCGGCGATCTGGTGACCAAGGGCGATATTATCGCCGACGGGCCCTCAACCCAGCTCGGCGAGCTTGCGCTCGGCCGCAACGTGCTGGTCGCGTTCATGCCGTGGAACGGCTACAATTTCGAAGATTCGATCCTCCTCTCCGAGCGCATCGTGAAAGATGACGTGTTCTCCTCGATCCATATCGAGGAGTTCGAGGTCATGGCGCGCGACACCAAGCTGGGTCCGGAGGAGATCACGCGCGACATTCCCAACGTCTCCGAAGAGGCCCTGAAGAACCTCGATGAGGCCGGCATCGTCTATATCGGTGCCGAGGTGCGCGCGGGCGATATTCTGTGCGGCAAGATTACGCCGAAAGGCGAGAGCCCGATGACGCCGGAGGAGAAGCTGCTGCGCGCCATCTTCGGCGAGAAGGCCTCCGACGTGCGCGACACCTCGCTGCGGGTCCCGCCGGGGGTGCAGGGCACCGTCGTCGAAGTGCGCGTGTTCAATCGGCACGGCGTGGAGAAGGACGAGCGCGCGCTCGCCATCGAGCGCGAGGAGATCGAGCGGCTTGCCAAGGACCGCGACGACGAGCAGGCGATCCTAGACCGCAACGTCTACGGGCGCCTGGCCGAAATGCTGGAAGGTCGGCAGGGCATCGCCGGCCCTAAAGGCTTCAGGAAGGATTCGAAGATCACCCACGCGGTGCTTGAAGAATATCCGCGCTCGCAATGGTGGCTGTTCGCGTCTCCCAACGACAAGCTGATGGCGGAGATCGAGGCCATCCGCAAGCAGTATGACGAGTCCAAGAAAGGCTTGGAGCAGCGTTTCCTCGACAAGGTCGAGAAGCTCCAGCGCGGTGACGAGCTGCCCCCCGGCGTGATGAAGATGGTGAAGGTCTTTGTCGCGGTAAAGCGCAAGATACAGCCGGGTGACAAGATGGCCGGCCGGCACGGCAACAAGGGTGTCGTGTCAAAGATCGTACCCATGGAGGACATGCCCTTCCTTGACAACGGCACCCCCGTGGACATCGTGCTCAACCCGCTCGGCGTGCCGAGCCGGATGAACGTGGGCCAGATTCTCGAAACCCATCTCGGTTGGGCCTGCGCCGGACTCGGCTTGCGTATCGGGCAGGCGGTCGAGGCTTACAAGGCCAAGCACGATGTGCGGCCGCTCAAGGACCTCCTCAAGAAGATCTATGGCGATGAGGAAACCATCAAATCGCTGCCCGAGAAGGAGCTGATCGAGCTCGGCGCCAATCTGAAGCACGGCGTGCCGATCGCGACCCCGGTCTTCGACGGCGCGAAGGAGGCCGATATTGAGCACATGCTCGATCTCGCGGGCCTCGAGCATTCCGGTCAGGTGACGCTGTTTGACGGCCGTACGGGCGAGCCCTTCGATCGCAAGGTGACGGTGGGATTCATCTACATGATGAAACTCCATCATCTGGTGGACGACAAGATTCACGCTCGCTCGATCGGACCCTATAGCCTCGTCACCCAGCAACCGCTCGGCGGCAAGGCTCAGTTCGGCGGTCAGCGTTTCGGTGAAATGGAGGTGTGGGCGCTGGAAGCCTACGGCGCCGCCTACACGCTGCAGGAAATGCTGACGGTGAAATCGGACGATGTGGCCGGTCGCACCAAGGTGTACGAGGCCATCGTACGCGGTGATGACACGTTCGAAGCTGGTATTCCGGAATCATTCAACGTGCTGGTCAAGGAGATGCGCTCGCTCAACCTCAACGTCGACCTGCACAACTCGAAGCAGCAGCGTCAGGGCTCCGGCGGTGAAGCTGCCGAAGCCGCAGAGTAGCAATCAGAGCACAGACAACGGAGGACGGAGAACGGAAGATTGAGGCGGCTTCATTTGTCGTCTGCCGTCGGTCCGCCGTCATCTGAAACGGAGAACTAAATGAACCAAGAGATCATGAATCTTTTCAGCCCGCAGGTGCCGGCTCAGGTCTTCGACCAGATCCGCATCTCCATTGCGAGTCCCGAGAAGGTTCTGTCGTGGTCGTACGGTGAGATCAAGAAGCCGGAAACCATCAACTACCGGACGTTCAAGCCGGAGCGCGATGGCCTGTTCTGCGCCCGCATCTTTGGGCCGATCAAGGACTACGAGTGCTTGTGCGGCAAGTACAAGCGCATGAAGTACAAGGGCATCATTTGCGAGAAATGCTCCGTGGAGGTGACGCTCTCCCGCGTGCGGCGGGAGCGCATGGGCCATATCGAGCTTGCGGCGCCCGTCGCCCATATCTGGTTTCTCAAATCGCTGCCCTCGCGGATCGGGCTCCTGCTCGACATGACTCTCAAGTCGCTCGAGCGCATTCTTTACTTCGAGAGTTACGTCGTGCTCGAGCCGGGATTGACCCCGCTCGAAGACCGACAGTTGCTCGGTGAGGACGAATATCTCAAGGCGCAGGAGGAGTTCGGGCCTGACAGCTTTACCGCGTCGATCGGCGCCGAGGCCATTCGCGAGATGCTCAAGGGGCTGGACCTGGACAAGATGCAGGGGGACCTGCGGGGCGAGCTTGCCACCTCCGATTCCGACATCAAGAAAAAGAAAGTCGCGAAACGGCTCAAGATCGTCGAGGCGTTCCAGCAGTCCGGCAACAAGCCGGAATGGATGATCCTCACGCAGGTTCCGGTGATTCCGCCAGATCTGCGCCCGCTCGTACCTCTCGACGGCGGCCGTTTTGCCACCTCCGACCTTAATGATCTTTATCGGCGCGTAATCAATCGTAACAATCGATTGAAGCGGCTCATTGAGCTGCGTGCGCCCGACATCATCATTCGCAACGAGAAGCGGATGCTGCAGGAGGCGGTGGATGCGCTGTTCGACAACGGTCGTCGCGGTCGCGTCATCACCGGCGCCAACAAACGCCCGCTGAAGTCGCTCGCCGATATGCTCAAGGGCAAACAGGGCCGATTCCGGCAGAACCTTCTCGGCAAGCGGGTAGACTACTCCGGCCGTTCAGTGATCGTCGTCGGTCCTGAGCTGAAGCTGCATCAGTGCGGGTTGCCAAAGAAGATGGCGCTCGAGCTGTTCAAGCCCTTCATCTATTCGCGGCTCGACGCCAAGGGCCTGTCCACCACGGTGAAGCAGGCCAAGAAGCTCGTTGAGAAGGAGAAGCCGGAAGTCTGGGATATCCTGGACGAGGTCATCCGCGAGCACCCGGTGCTGCTCAACCGCGCTCCCACGCTGCATCGCCTCGGCATCCAGGCGTTCGAGCCCGTGCTCATCGAAGGCAAGGCCATTCAGCTGCACCCTCTCGTCTGCGCGGCATTCAATGCCGACTTCGACGGAGATCAGATGGCGGTGCACGTGCCGCTTTCGTTGGAAGCGCAACTCGAGGCGCGCGTGCTGATGATGTCGACCAACAATATCCTGCATCCCGCAAACGGCTCGCCTATCATCGTGCCCTCGCAGGATATCGTGCTTGGTCTCTATTACCTGTCGATCATGCGCGAGGGCGAGGACAAGCAGAAGGGCATGAAGACGTTCGGCGACATGGCCGAAGTGGAGCATGCACTGCACAGCAGAACCGTCGACCTGCACACCAGGATCAAGTTTCGTTGGGCAGGCGTTGGCGAGGACGGCAAGCCGATCCGGCGGTGGTTCGAAACGACGCCAGGCCGGGTGATGCTCGGCGAGGTGCTTCCCAAGCACGAAAAGATCTCCTTCGAGGTCGTGAACAAGCTCATGACCAAGCGGGAAATCTCGAACATGATCGACCAGGTCTATCGCCACTGCGGGCAAAAGGAGACGGTGATCTTCTGCGACCGCATCATGGCACTTGGCTTTCATCACGCGTTCAAGGCCGGAATCTCGTTCGGCAAGGACGACATGGTCGTGCCGAGCACGAAGTGGAAGATCATCGAGCAGACCCGCACGCTCGCGAAAGAGTTCGAGCAACAGTACAACGACGGACTCATCACGCAGGGCGAGAAATACAACAAGGTGGTCGACGCCTGGTCGAAGGCTACCGATCAGATCGCCGACGAGATGATGCGGCAGATCTCTTCGGTTGAGCGGGTGGTCGGCGGACGCTCGGCCGAGGTCAACTCGATCTATATGATGGCTCATTCCGGTGCGCGCGGCTCGCCGGCGCAGATGCGCCAGCTTGCCGGAATGCGCGGCTTGATGGCGAAGCCGTCCGGCGAAATTATCGAAAGCCCGATCATCAGCAACTTCAAGGAAGGACTTTCGGTGCTCGAGTATTTCAACTCGACGCACGGCGCGCGAAAGGGTCTGGCCGACACGGCGCTCAAGACCGCCAATTCAGGCTATCTCACCCGGCGGCTGGTGGATGTCGCGCAAGATTGCATCGTCACCGCGCACGATTGCGGCACCTCCTCGGGCATCAAAGTGCGGGCCATCATCGATGCCGGGACGGTCGTCGCCTCGCTGGAGAGTCGCATCCTCGGCCGTACGGCTGCCGAGAACGTGATCAACCCGTCCACGCATGAAACGGTCGTCAAGAGCGGCACATTGATAGAGGAGCTGCAGGTCGAGGCGATCAAGACGGCGGGTGTGCAGGAGCTGCGCATACGATCCGTGCTCACCTGCGAGACCCCATCGGGCGTCTGTGCCGTGTGCTACGGGCGCGATCTCGCGCGCGGCTCGCCGGTCAATCTCGGAGAGGCGGTGGGTGTCATCGCCGCTCAATCGATCGGCGAGCCGGGGACCCAGCTCACCATGCGCACCTTCCACATCGGCGGCGCGGCGCAGATATCCGAGCAATCGTTCATCGAGTCGAATTTCGAAGGCAAGATCAAGATCAAGAACAAGGGTCTGCTGAAGAACTCGGACGGCCAGACCGTTGCCATGCAGCGCAACATGGTCGTCGCCGTGCTCGATCCCGATGGAACCGAACGGGCGGTGCATCGCATTCAGTACGGCGCGCGCCTCCTGATCGAGGACGGCCAGACGATCAAGCGCGGCCAGCGCATTGCGGAATGGGATCCGTATACCCGGCCCATCCTCACGGAGGTCGAGGGCGTCGTAGCCTTCGAGGATCTGGTCGAAGGGCAGTCGATGTCGGAGACCCTCGACGAATCGACCGGCATTGCCAAGCGCGTTGTCATCGACTGGCGCACGCATCGCGGCGCTGACCTGCGACCCGCCATTTTGATCAAAGACAAGCACAATAAGGTGCTGCGACTGCCGCGCGGCGGCGAGGCACGCTATCAGCTCGCCGTCGACGCCATCATTTCCGTAGATCCCGGCGCGCACGTCAAAGCCGGCGATGTCATTGCCCGCATTCCGACCGAGAGCGCAAAGACGCGCGACATCACCGGCGGTCTGCCCCGAGTGGCGGAGTTGTTCGAGGCGCGGCGGCCAAAAGAGGCGGCAATCATCGCCGAGACGTCCGGCACGATCCGGTTCGGACGCGACTACAAGAACAAGCGTCGCATAATCATCGAGCCGAGCACCGAGGGCGAGGAGCCCAGGGAATATCTCATTCCCAAAGGCAAGCACGTGCACCTGCAGGATGGCGATATCATCGAGAAGGGCGATCCGATCGTGGAAGGCAATCCCGCGCCACACGATATTCTCGCCATTAAGGGCGTCGAGGAGCTTGCGGCGTATCTGGTCAACGAGATCCAGGACGTCTATCGGCTGCAAGGCGTTGCGATCAACGACAAGCACATCGAAGTCATCGTGCGGCAGATGCTGCAGAAGGTCGAGATCGATGAGGCCGGCGAGACCGATCTGATCCAGGGCGAGCAGATCGACAGGATCGAGCTCGAGGAAGTGAACGCGCGGGCGAAAGCAGAGGGCAGGAAGGAAGCCACGGCGCATCCGGTGCTCCTTGGCATCACCAAGGCCTCGCTGCAGACGCGTTCGTTCATCTCGGCAGCGTCCTTCCAGGAAACCACCCGCGTGCTCACGGAAGCCGCAGTGAATGGCAAAGTGGACACCCTCGAAGGTCTCAAGGAGAACGTGATCGTCGGCCGGCTCATACCGGCTGGGACCGGCGCCATGATGAATCTCGTGCGCGAGGTCGCAGGCAAGCGCGATGCGCTCATCCTTTCAGAGCGCGAGAAGGAAGCCGCGGCCAAGGCCGCAGAGGCCGAAGCGGCCGAGCGGGCGCAATTGCCGGCAGCGGAGTAAGCGCGGTTTCGCGGCAACACGGCTAAGGACTGCGACGGGGCCGTCCTGCAGGGCGGCCCCGTCTGCGTTTGGAGCCGACCCAAGCGCCTCCTTACCGCGCGTTTGAGTGTTGCCGTAAAGCCGGAGCCGCGAAATTTGCGTCGGGGTGTCCGGAACGCTCGCCAAAAAAGCCATTTTGTATGCTGATTTACGACTAAACCCGCTCTCGCGCCCGAGCCGCCAAGCGCATGGAATCTCTCCTGGTCAAGATGTTCGCGACTGCGCTTGCGCTCAGTCAGGTTACGACCGCGCCCGAGGCGGTGCAGACGCGGTTCGAACGCGCAGTCGATCAGCCACGGGTCGCGGAGCTCTTGCGCGCGGGCTGCACCCATATGCGCAAGGCCTTCGATATCGAGGACATCAACCTCGATGAGCTCATCTCAACCGCTATGGACGACCCGCAGGCGATCGGAGAGAGCAAGGCGTTCCGCGGCATCAATTTTGCCGACCTGGTTACCGCCTACCGGCAGTTCTGCAAGAATGAGCCGGTTTCGACGCCAGCGGTCGATCTCGGGGATGTGATTGACTTCTATAACAAGGCGCTCACCGATCTTCCCGATCACAACAAGCTCAAAGGTCTGAAGCTTCCAGGCGCAAGCGTGGTGCTCGACCGCAGGGGCGAGCGGTTTGCGGAGGTCTTCGAGGAGAACCAGCGCCGCGTTTGGGTTGTGCTCGCCGACATCCCGGAGCACGTGCAGAAGGCCTTCATAGCTGCCGAGGACAAGCGTTTTTATGAGCACAAAGGCGTGGACGAGCGCGGCCTCATCCGGGCGTTCATTGGCAATCTCGCCCAATCCGGCAGGCCGCAGGGCGGCTCGACCATCACCCAGCAGATTGTCAAGAACCTGCTGGTCGGCGAGGACCTCACCTATGAGCGCAAGATCCGCGAGATGGTGGTGGCCTCACGCGTGGAGCACTCGCTCACAAAACAGGAGATCCTCGAACTATATCTCAACTCGGTGTACCTGGGACGCGGCTCCTGGGGCATCGAGCTTGCCGCGCGCAGCTATTTCGGGAAAGACGCCAAAGACCTCACCTTGATGGAGGGTGCGCTCCTTGCCGGGTTGACCAAGGGGCCGAATTATTTCTCGCCCGACCGCCATCCCGGGCGCGCCCAGGAGCGCCTCGCCTATGTGCTGAGCCGGCTGCAGGAGGACGGCATCAGCAGCGAGCCCCTCGGGCGCGGGTTGCCGGCATTGCCGACCATGGTGGCTTACGAGCGGCCGCGGCGCGATATCGGATTCCATTTCGTGGACCAGGTCGCGCGCGAGGCGAAGGCGCTCGCCGGGATCGAGGCGATCACGGCCAATTCCTACACCGTGCGCTCGACCATCAGCCCGCCGCTGCAGCGGGCGGTCGAGGAGGCGCTGCAGGAGGGCTTGTGGCGTTACGAGCGCAGCACCGGCCGACTTACTTTCCGGGCACCGGAGGCGGGTCTCGCGCAAGCAGTCAAGCGGGTGGAGGCGGGGCGCGCTCCCGGAGAGAAGCGGCCCGCGTGGCAGCAGGCGCTCGCGCAGGCGCGACTGCCCCTATATGACGTGCACTGGACGCCGGCCATTATCGTCGAGAAGCCGAGCGGGAAGAAAGGCGAGAGCTGGAAGGTCGGCCTTGCCGACGGCCGCGTGCTGCCGCTCGCGCTTGACGCCGTCCCACAACGCAAGCTCGCGCTTTACGATGTGGTGTTCGTCCGCGTGAGCGATGGCGCCAAGGAAGGCGGCAAAACGAAAAGCAGCGCGCGTGCCGAGCTGCGGGTTCGTCCTACCGTGCAGGGCACGATTGTGGTGCTCGAGAACAAGACCGGCCGTGTCCTGGCAATGGCAGGCGGCTTTTCCTATCCGCTCAGTCAGCTCAATCGCGCAACACAGGCGGTGCGGCAGCCCGGCTCCGCCATCAAGCCGCTGAGCTACCTTGCCGCGCTCGGTCGCGGCCTGCAGCCCAATACGCTCGTATCCGACGATCCCATTACCCTGCCGCCGATCGGCACCGGACGTGCACGCGAGCGCGATTATTGGACGCCGAAAAATTACGACGGTGGCGCGGGCGGCATTCTGACAATGCGCCGTGCGCTTGAGTATTCGCGCAACCTCGCCACGGTGCATTTGCTCGAGGGCGGCGTAGAGGACAGTCCCGAAGCCAGCCTCGACCGATTATGTCGCCTCGCAATGGAAGCGCAGATTTATTCGGAATGCGTGCGCTACTACCCATTCGTGCTGGGCGCGCAGCCGGTACGCCCCGTCGATCTGGCTGCGTTCTATGCGGCCATCGCCAACGAAGGGCTGCGGCCCACGCCCCACCTCATCGAATCCATCGAGCGCAATGGCCTCGTCATCTACCGACACGATGCAAAGAGCGCGACGCGCATCGGCTCAGTCGATCGCGTTGCGTTCTATCAGCTCAAGACGATGATGCAGGGCGTGCTGGCGCGCGGCACCGCGCGATCTATCGCGTATATGTCGCCTTTTGTCGCGGGCAAGACCGGAACCTCTGATAACGAGAACGATGCCTGGTTCGTTGGGTTCACCAACGACGTGACGGTCGCGATCTGGCTCGGCTATGACAACGCTGATGGCAAGCGCCGCACCCTCGGCGGCGGCGCGACAGGCGGCCACGTGGCTGTGCCCATTTTCGAGCCGGTCATGCAGGCGGTGTGGGCGCAGTTCGCGCCGAAGACCGCGCTTGCTCCGCCTTCGCCGGAAGCCAAGCGATCCCTTTCGTGCCGCGCTGTGGAGCTCGAGACGGGACAGGTGCAGCCTGGCGCGCGACAGGCGACAACCGAATGCTTCCGCATTGATGCGCACGGTCAGATTGTCGACACGCAGTATCAGCTGGTCTCGCGTGATGACTTCTACATAGCGCGCGAGACGGGGGGCTATTACGGCGTGGCGCCCAATCCCAACCCGTTTGGCTATTCACAGGGCTATGACGCGCGGCAACGATATTACAACCCCGGCTACGGCCAGAATTACGGCCAAGGTTATTACGATCAGTATGGGCGGTGGATCCCTGGACAATGGGGCCGTCCACAGGCACCGGTGCAGGCGGCGCCGCGGGATCCTTATGGTCGCCGCATCGACCCGAATTACATCTGGGGCAATCGGTGGCGCTACTACTGAGAGAACCACGAATGCGCAGCCTTTCGGTCGCGGCCCTCCTTTGCCTCGCCGGATTCATTGCCAGTGCGGCCGCACAGAAAGCTGCACCTGAATTCGCCGTCGAGGAAACGTCCTCGGCGGCGGGACTCGCTCCCGCGCAGCTCAAGCCCAGAACCATCGCTTTCATGGATCATCCCAGCGAGGAGTTGATCGATCCCGACGCCGGGCTAATCCGATTTGAGGACTGGGCGCAGGCCCGACCCCTGGAAAAGCAGTTTCTCACGCCCTATCCGAGCTATGCGGAGCCCACCGTCGAGGTTACGGTTGATGGCGTGCGCAAGCGGATTAAAGAGAAGTTGCACATGTACGTGGCCGAGGCGCGCTTTGCGCTTCAGCGCCCGCCAAGTTCCATTGACCTCGCAAGCTTCGTGACGCTGCCTTTCATTGAACGCACGGACACGGCCATAAAGCACACCTTGATCACGGCAGCAGAAGCGATTTCACCCAAAGATCCCCGCGCGGTTCACAACCAGCATCCGCTGCGCCGCTGGTGCGATGCAAGGCCTGTCACCATCTGCATCCGCTCGCGTTATCAGTTCGAGGGCAAGCTGCCGCTGGGCATCCAGATCGCCAACAAGTTGCGCGACAGCAAAAAGAAGATAGCGGATCACCTCGAATTCGAGAGCGAGCTTACCTTACGGCCGCCGGCAGAAGTGACCGAGATGGGACTGAGCGCGCTGACGCAGCTGGATACACCGCCCATCGGGGCACTGGAGCAGAACATCTATTACGTCAATCAAGTGATGCAGTTCGGAAAGCTCCTCGCGGTCTTTCAGCAGCATCCAACGGATGCCAATCAGGCGATCGTCACGGTGTTCATGGCCCTTGCGGTTGAGACCAGCATCTTCCTGAAGAAGAAGGAATTCAGCAAGGTCCCTGTGCTGCGAAATCTTGTGCCTGCGCAGGTACTTGCCGGCAAAAGCTCGTTCAATACCGGAAGCTCGATCAGCGCCGGGCTGCCCGTCTATGCGCGCAACCAGGTAAAGGCGATGGCGGCCGTACTGGACCGCAAAAGCTAATCACCACGCGTAAAGGCCAGAGTTCCCGTGCGTAGCTTTTGGGAATTCGTACGAAGTTCTCAAAAATGCCGCCTTTGAGTTCGATCCCCGCTGCCTTCTGAGGGGACGCCGGATCGCACGGGGCATCCGGCTGAAAACCGACGCCGTATTCCCTGCGGCGGCGGAGAAGCGGGCTGTCTACACTCGCGCTGGAAATGGGCGGCGGGCGCATTGACCGCGTTACGCTCAAATCTATTCCGGTCCCGGCAACAGCCGAGCAGTCGCTGTCGGGTCCCCCTGCCTTTGCGTCCACTGCGGGCGGTCGTGGTCTCGACTGGTTCACCTTCTTTCTTGCCGATATTCAGACCGGTTTCGGACCCTTCGTCGCGATCTATCTCACCGCACACAACTGGGCACAGCTGGACATCGGCCTCGTGCTCACAACCGGAGGCTTGGTTGCGCTTGCGGCGCAAATACCCGGTGGCGCTCTGGTCGATGCGGTGCGCTCGGCGCGCACTTTGGGCGCGATCGCGGTGGCGGCGATTGGTCTGAGCGCCCTGGCGCTTGCGATTTGGCCCACTTTTCCGATCGTGATGGGCTCGCGTGCGATGCATGCGGGCGCAAGCTGCGTGCTGGGCCCCGTCATTGCCGCGCTGAGCCTAAGCCTCGTTGGCCACGCGGCGCTTGGGGAACGATTGGGGCGGAACGCGCGTTTTGCTTCGCTCGGCAACGGCATCGCTGCCGGCGTGATGGGGCTGTGCGGATACCTTCTCTCGAGCCAGGCGGTTTTCTACCTCACTGCCGGCTTCGTCGTGCCGGCTCTTTTCGCGCTTACGCGCATTCCGAAAAGCTGCAATGCAGTGCCTCGTGTCGCGTCTCCTGAAACGTCCAGATCGGGCATCTGGATGCTCCTCGCCGACGGACAACTGCTCGTATTCGCGGGCTGCATTCTTCTCTTTCAACTCGCCAATGCGGCCATGCTGCCGCTGATGGGCAGCATGATGAGCGTGCGTGCACCCGCATGGGCAACAGGGTTGATCGGCGCGTGCATCCTCGTGCCGCAGCTGGTCGTCGCCATGTTTGCGCCCGCGTTTGGCCGGCTTGCGGACAGCTGGGGACGAAAGCCCCTCCTGTATATCTGTTTCGCCGCGCTGATCGCGCGCGGCGTGCTCTTTGCTTTGGTGTCAAACCCCTATGCCGTCATCGCCGTGCAAGCGCTTGACGGCGTGTCGGCCGCTGTCATGGGCGTCATTCTTCCGTTGATCGTCGCCGACCTCACGCGCGGCAGCGGCAGCTTCAATCTTGCTCTCGGAATAGCGGGCAGCGCAGTCGGGATCGGGGCCGCGCTGAGCACGACGCTGGCCGGCTACACAGCCGACCATTTCGGAAGCAGTATCACCTTCTACGGGCTCGCATCCATTGCCGCCTCGGCGTTGGCATTCGTATGGCTGCTGTTGGCGGAAACGCGACCGCGGCGGGACCGCCCGTCCAGCGGTGGTTGCGTCAAAGCAAACCCGTCCTCGGCGGCGTCGATCAGTTCCTGGTAAGCGGCAAGATAGTCCATTGCCATGCGGCGAGCGGTGAAGCGCTCTTCGAACCGCTTTCGTACGGCTGTTCGCGAGAGTTTTCCGATCTTTGCGACGGCTTTCACCGCGCTGTCCTCGTCCTCCACAACAAAGCCCGTCAGTTCATCCTCGACCACTTCCGGAACAGCTCCGCGGTCGTAAGCGATCACTGGAGTGCCACAGGCCATCGCCTCGATCATCACCAGCCCGAATGGCTCTGGCCAATCGAGCGGTGTGAGCAAAGCGATAGCCCCGCTGAGGAATTCTGATTTTTCGCGGTCGCTGATCTCCCCGATATACTCGGCATGTGAGGAATCAATGAGCGGCTTGATGATTTCATCGAAATAATCGCGATCGACTTTGTCGACCTTGGCGGCAATCTTCAGCGGTAGGCCGCAGCGTTCCGCAATCTCTATTGCGCGATCGATTCCTTTTTCCGGTGAGATGCGCCCGAGGCAGGCAAGGTACGTCGGCTCGATCGGCTGCGGGGTAAGGAGCCGATCCGGCAAGCCATGATGAATGGTGCGCACCCATCCTGCCTGCGGCACGGGCCGTCGCTGGGCGTCCGAGATGGACACGACGGGTATGGTCGAGAACGTCGAAAAGACGGGCTGATGCTCGGGAAGGTCGAGCCGTCCGTGCAGCGTCGTAACGAAAGGAGTGGATTGACGGGCAAATAGCGAAAACGGGTAGTAGTCCAGATGGAAGTGCAAGAAGTCGAACTCTGCCACCCGCCGGCGCACCTGCTCGAGCATCATCATGTGGAGGGCGCACGCGTCGCGCACATTCCCGTCGAGGCGCAGAGATTTTGGCCATAACGGCGCAAGCCGCGCCGACGTCCGCGAATCACCACTGGCAAAAAGCGTCACATCATGGCCGAGTGTCACCAGCTCCTCGGTCAGCCAGTGAATGACCCGTTCAGTGCCGCCATAAAGCTTCGGGGGGATGGCTTCGGTCAGCGGAGCTATTTGCGCGATGCGCATCAGCTTTCTCCTCGTGCTACCCCGATCCAGGGACGCTTCTCGCACAACCGTGTGATGCCGGCGGAAGTTCCATGAAACCCGAAATCGGGCTGTTGCGTTGGATAGGCTCCACTCGCAACTGGAGCTGGGAGTTGGGGCCGGATGCCCGATCTGTCCTGCTACGCGCACCGCCCGCTTGGATTTCTTGCCCATTACGTGTTTCGGCGACTGCCCGCGCACGCCATCATTATTGTTGCGGTGATCGCCGCCGTTGGTTGCTCGGTCGGGGCCCAGTACGCCGTGAAGATGCTGGTCGATGTCTTGAGCGGGCATTCCGGCTGGTCCGCTGCGTCCGTGCACTGGGAGGCTTTTCTCCTTCTCACGGCTCTGATTGCGGCCGATAATCTTCTTTGGCGCGTGGCAAGCTGGATCGCGAGCTCCACATTCGTTGCGGTTACAGGCGATCTGCGCCGCGACCTTTTCCGTCACCTGACGGGACATGCGCCAAGCTATTTTGCCGAGCGGATGTCCGGGACTTTGACGAGCAGAATCACGGCGACCTCGAATGCCGCCTTCTCCATCGAGAACATGTTCGTATGGAATGTCTTGCCGCCTTGCATGGCAACGGTGATGGCGATCGGGTTCGTTGCCTGCGTGAGCCTGCCGATGGCGATGTCGTTGAGCCTTGTCGCCGCGATCGTGGTCATCGCAATGTTCCGCTTGGCTGCCGCAGGGCGACCGCTGCATCACCGGTTTGCCGATACCGCAGCTGCCGTTGATGGCGACATGGTCGACGTCGTCGGCAATATCTCCCTTGTTTGGGCATTCTGCGGCCTTGGACGCGAGCACAGCAGGCTAGACGCCAGCATCGATCGCGAGCTCAAGGCGCGGCGCCGGAGCCTTCTGTATCTCGAGAAGTTGCGGCTATCTCACGCGGCGATCACAGTGGTGCTGACCGTGCTGGTGCTGGCCTGGGCCATCGTGCTTTGGCAGGATGGACGTGCCACGGCAGGCGATGTGGTCCTGGTCTGCACGCTGGGTCTCTCAATCCTGCATGCCACGCGCGACCTGGCGGTTGCGCTTGTCGACGTGACGCAGCACATAGCGCGCTTGGCAGAGGCGCTGGCCACGCTGCTCGTCCCCCACCATCTTCAGGACCGCGCACAGGCCAAGCTGCTGGTGCGTCCAGGTGCGGGCATGGCCTTTGAGAACGTCGCTTTCACCTACCCGGATGGACGGGAGGTATTCACGCGTTTGAGCCTTTCGGTCGACCCAGGCGAGCGCGTCGGGCTGGTAGGCCCATCTGGCTGCGGAAAATCGACTCTACTGATGCTGCTGCAGCGGTTCTATGACGTGCAAAGCGGCCGCATCCTGATCGCTGGACAGGACATAACGGAGGTCACACAGGAGAGTTTGCGAGCCGCGATTGCGGTCGTCCCGCAGGATGTCTCGCTGTTTCACCGCTCGATTCTGGAGAACATTCGGTATGGGTGCCCCGGCGCCTCCGACGCGGAAGTGATTGAGGCGATTACGGCAGCGAATTGCATGGACTTCATTGGCAATCTGCCCGACGGTCTTGATACCGTGGTCGGTGAACGCGGAGTGAAATTGTCGCCTGGACAGCGCCAGCGGCTCGGCATCGCGCGGGCTTTTCTGAAGAATGCGCCGATCCTCCTGCTCGATGAGGCCACATCTGCCCTTGATACGGACTGCGAGGAGGCAGTGCGTGCCGCCTTGGATCGCCTGATGGGCGGGCGCACGGTGCTGGCGATCTCGCACCGCCTGTCGAGCCTGCGGCGGTTCGATCGCATTGTCGTGCTGCGCGGAGGACAAATCTGCGAAGAAGGGCCGCCAGGGGTGCTGCTGGGTCGCAAGGGGATTTATGCCAAGCTCGTCCAGCGCGAAGTGGCGCGGCTTTCGAAGCAGGCAGCATAGCCCCACTCACGCTCCCGCGCCTTCAGAAAAGGCTGATTTTTCGGGGTATTCTGCCTTGACTCGCCCTTGTGCCGCCGATACATACGCCGCACTTTTCGGCAGGCGGTGAGCTCCGCTTCGCTCGGAACGGCTTCCCACTCCTTTCACGATCTTTCGGTAGGGGTGGGGATCTTTTGCCTCGAGGATAGAGCTCAGACGCTGCCTCTGACGCACGTCAGATAACAGCGCATGACCGTCTCGCGCGCGGTGCGGTCCTGCCTCTCATGAGCGAGCGCCCAACGCCGCAGGCGGAAGGCGTTCAGTTTTGCGCGTGGCACAATAACGCCTCCTCATGCCGCTCTCCGGCGGAGTGAAGAGGAAAGGGAATGCAGGCCGGAAATGCCGACAATCAATCAGCTCATTCGCACTCCGCGGGTGACGCAGCATGCGAAGAAGAAAGTGCCGGCCTTGCAGCAGTGCCCGCAGAAACGCGGCGTCTGCACCCGCGTCTACACCACAACGCCGAAGAAGCCGAACTCAGCGCTGCGCAAAGTGGCGAAGGTTCGGCTGACCAACGGCTTTGAGGTTATCGGTTATATTCCGGGCGAGGGACACAACCTGCAGGAGCACTCGGTTGTGATGATCCGCGGCGGCCGTGTGAAGGACCTGCCGGGCGTGCGTTACCACATTGTGCGCGGCGTGTTGGACACCCAGGGAGTGAAAAACCGCAAACAGAGACGCTCCAAGTATGGGGCAAAACGGCCCAAGTAAACCGAAGGAACACCTGCGAGCTTGCTCCCGACAAAATGACTGGATGAAGGCCTGACATGTCCCGCCGCCACAGTGCTGAGAAACGCGAGATCAACCCCGATCCCAAATACGGGAACGTGGTGGTTTCCAAATTCATGAACTCCGTCATGCGGCAGGGCAAGAAGTCAGTCGCCGAGCGCATCGTCTATGGGGCTCTCGAGATCATTGAAAGCAAAACCAGACAAAACCCGGTGGTCGTCTTCGAGCAGGCGCTCGAAAACGTAATGCCGTCGATCGAGGTACGCTCGCGCCGTGTGGGAGGAGCGACGTACCAGGTGCCCGTCGAAGTGCGTTCAACGCGCCGTCAGGCGCTCGGCATTCGCTGGATCATCAGTGCGGCACGGGACCGCAACGAAAAAACCATGACCGAGCGGCTTTCGGGCGAGCTGCTCGATGCGTCCAACAGCCGGGGAAACGCTGTAAAGAAACGCGAGGACACCCACCGCATGGCGGAAGCCAACCGCGCGTTCTCGCATTACCGCTGGTAAACGGCCGGCGAAGGAATTCCGCATGCCCCGCAGTCACCGCATCGAGGACTACCGCAATTTTGGCATCATGGCCCATATCGATGCGGGCAAGACCACCACGACCGAGCGCATCCTCTATTACACCGGCAAGAGCCACAAGATGGGCGAGGTGCACGAGGGCGCCGCCATCATGGACTTTATGGAGCAGGAGCAGGAACGCGGCATTACTATCACCTCGGCTGCGACCACCGCCTTCTGGAACAACAAGCGCCTCAACATCATCGACACGCCGGGTCACGTGGACTTCACCATCGAGGTGGAGCGCAGCCTCCGCGTTCTCGACGGGGCGGTATGCGTACTGGACAGCAATCAGGGCGTCGAGCCGCAGACCGAAACGGTGTGGCGGCAGGGCGACAAGTACAAAGTCCCGCGCATCGTCTTGTGCAACAAGATGGATAAGGTAGGGGCCGATTTCTTCCAGTGCCTGAAGGATATTGTCGATCGCCTCGGCGCCAAGCCCGTGCCCATCCAGCTGCCGATCGGCGCCGAGCAGCAGTTCAGGGGCGTTGTCGACCTCGTGCGCATGAAGGGCGTGGTATGGGACGACGAGTCGCTCGGGGCGAAATATCACGACATCGATATTCCGGCCGACCTGCTCGAGCAGGCGAAGGAATATCGCGAGAAGATGATCGAGGCAGCGGTCGAGCTCGACGATGCAGCGATGACCTCCTACCTCGAAGGCCGCGAGCCCGACGAAGCTACCCTGAAGCGGCTTATTCGCAAGGGCGCAATCAGCGGCGCATTCTTCCCGGTCCTTGCGGGCTCGGCTTTCAAGAACAAGGGCGTGCAGCCTTTGCTCGACGCGGTGGTTGATTATCTGCCCTCACCTCTCGACGTGCCTCCAATCAAGGGAATTGATCCAAAGGGCAACGAGGTGGTGCGCAAGCCCGCAGACAGCGAACCCTTAGCCATGCTTGCCTTCAAGATCATGGACGATCCATTCGTCGGCACAATCACTTTCTCTCGCATCTACTCGGGACGGCTCGAGAGCGGCACCGGTGTCCTCAATTCAACAAAGGAGCGCAAGGAGCGTATTGGACGCATGCTGTTGATGCATGCGAACAATCGCGAGGACATCAAGGAAGCTTACGCGGGAGACATCGTGGCGCTCGCGGGCCTCAAGGAAGTGCGCACCGGCGATACGCTGTGCGACCCGCAGCACCCCGTCATCCTCGAGAAGATGGAATTCCCTGCGCCTGTGATCGAGATTGCGATCGAGCCCAAATCGAAAGCGGATCAGGAGAAGCTCGGCGTGGCGCTTGCCAAGCTGGTCGCCGAGGATCCTTCCTTCCGCGTAAGCACCGATCCAGAGTCCGGCCAGACCATCCTCAAGGGTATGGGCGAGCTTCACCTCGATATCAAAGTCGACATCCTCAAACGCACTTACAAGGTCGATGCGAACATCGGCGCGCCGCAGGTAGCGTACCGCGAGAAGATCACGCGGGCGATTACGATCGATCACGTGCACAAGAAGCAGACCGGAGGGGCGGGGCAGTTTGCGCGCGTGAAGATCGTCGCCGAGCCACTGCCGCCCCCCGGAGGTTTTCTTTTCGAAAACGACATAATCGGGGGCGTCGTGCCCAAAGAATACATTCCCGGCGTGGAAAAGGGGCTGGAGTCGGTCCTTGGATCGGGCGTGCTTGCCGGCTTTCCGGTGGTGGATCTAAAAGTGAGACTGATCGACGGCGCCTACCACGACGTGGACTCCTCCGCGCTTGCGTTCGAGATCTGCGCGCGCGCGGCATTGCGCGAGGCGCTACAGAAAGGCTCGCCCGTCCTTCTCGAGCCAATCATGAAAGTGGAAGTGGTCACGCCCGAAGACTACACGGGTACGGTGATCGGCGATCTCAACTCACGGCGCGGGCAAATCCATGGCCAGGACATGCGCGGCAACGCCAACGTCATCAATGCCATGGTGCCGCTTGCCAATATGTTCGGGTACGTCAGCAATCTGCGTTCCATGTCGCAGGGGCGCGCCACCTTCACCATGCAATTCGACCACTATGAGCAGGTTCCTTCCGCGGTGGCCGCGGAGATCCAGGCGAAGTTCGCCTGACCGCCAGAGCACAGTTCAAGTCAGGACCTAAACGGAGAGCGTCCAATGGCCAAACAGAAATTCGAGCGTACCAAGCCGCATTGCAATGTCGGCACCATTGGTCACGTAGACCACGGCAAAACCACATTGACCGCGGCCATGACCAAGGTGTCGGCGGACCGGAAATGGACTCCCAACTTCGTGAGCTATGACCAGGTGGCGAAGGCTTCCGAAAGCCAGGGACGGCGCGATCCCACCAAGATTCTGACGATCGCCACCAGTCACGTGGAATATGCGACCGAGAAGCGTCACTACGCGCACGTCGACTGCCCGGGCCATGCCGACTACGTCAAGAACATGATCACCGGCGCGGCCCAGATGGACGGCGCGATCCTCGTGGTTTCCGCGGCCGACGGGCCCATGCCGCAGACCCGCGAGCACATCCTGCTCGCCCGTCAGGTTGGTGTGCCTTACATCGTGGTCTTCCTCAACAAGGTCGACGTGGTGGACGATCCGGAGCTTCTCGACCTGGTCGAGCTCGAAGTCCGCGAGCTGCTGACCAAATATCAGTTTCCGGGCGACAAGGCGCCGGTCATTCGTGGCGCAGCAATCAAGGCGCTCAACGGCGAGAAAGGCGAGTTCGCCGATGAAGCCGTTCTCAAGCTGTTCCAGGCGCTCGATGAGCACGTGCCGCTACCGGAACGCCCCATCGATCAGCCGTTCCTGATGCCCATCGAGGACGTGTTCTCGATCTCTGGCCGTGGCACCGTCGTCACCGGCCGAATTGAGCGCGGCAAGATCAAAGTAGGCGAAGAGGTGGAGATCGTCGGCCTTCGCGACACCAAGAAGTCGGTCGTTACCGGCGTTGAGATGTTCCGCAAGCTCCTCGACGAAGGCGTCGCAGGGGACAACGTGGGGTGCCTGCTGCGCGGCATCGACAAGGATGCGGTGGAGCGTGGCCAGGTGCTGTGCAAGCCCGGCTCGGTGAAGCCCCACAAGAAGTTCAAGGCAGAGGCCTACATTTTGACAAAGGACGAGGGTGGCCGGCATACGCCGTTCTTCAATAATTACCGCCCGCAGTTCTACTTCCGTACGACCGACGTCACCGGCCAATGCACCCTGCCTGCCGGCACGGAAATGATCATGCCGGGCGACAACGCGACGATGGACGTCGAGCTGATCACCCCGATTGCGATGGAGGAGAAGCAGCGCTTTGCCATCCGCGAGGGTGGCAAGACAGTCGGCGCGGGTGTCGTGGTGTCCATAACCGAGTGATCGACAGAGCACAGACGACAAAGGACGGAGGACAGGAAGACAGAGCATCTCGGAGCAGACCCTGCCGTATCCGTCGTCTGTCATCCGTCGTCTGTCGTCTGAATCATCATGAACGGCCAGAACATCCGCATTCGGCTCAAGGCCTTCGATCATCGCATCCTCGATGCATCGACGCGCGAGATCGTCGCGACTGCCAAGCGCACCGGCGCACAAGTGCGCGGGCCCATCCCGTTGCCGACCAGAATCGAGAAATTCACCGTTAATCGCTCGCCGCACATCGACAAGAAGAGCCGCGAGCAGTTCGAGATGCGCACCCATAAGCGGCTGCTCGACATCGTCGACCCCACGCCGCAGACGGTGGACGCGCTCATGAAGCTCGATCTTGCCGCGGGCGTGGACGTCGAGATCAAGCTCTGACGCGCATCGGCCGGGAGGAAACAGTGATAAGAAGCATGCGCTCGGGAGTGATCGCACAGAAGGTCGGAATGACCCGCGTGTTCACGGAAGCCGGCGAGCACGTTCCGGTGACGGTGCTCCGGCTTGGGCACTGCCAGGTCGTTGCGCACCGAAACAAGGAAAAGAACGGTTACATCGCGCTCCAGCTTGGCTCAGGATCGCGCCGGCCGAAGAACATGAGCAAGGCCGAGCGCGGCCATTTTGCTGCCAACAAGATCGAGCCGAAGCGCAAGCTTGCGGAGTTCAGGGTGGAAGAGGCCGATCTCATTCCCATCGGCGCCGAGATCACGGCCGACCATTTCGTTCCCGGCCAATTCGTCGATGCCACAGGCATCTCCATCGGCAAGGGTTTTGCCGGACCGATGAAGCGCTGGAATTTCGCGGGCCTGCGGGCCTCCCATGGCGTCTCGATATCGCACCGGTCGCACGGCTCGACCGGCGGCCGGCAGGATCCCGGAAAAACGTTTAAGAACAAAAAAATGGCGGGCCATCTCGGAGGCGACCGCGTCACCACCCTCAATCTGAAGGTCGTGCAGACTGATGTGGAGCGCGGCCTCATTCTCGTGGAAGGCGCCGTGCCCGGCAGCAAAGGCGGTTGGATCACTTTGCGCGATGCCGTCAAGAAAAAGCTGCCGGATAGCGTTCCCCGACCTGGGAAGTTCCGCATGGCGGAAGCGACCGAAGCGCCGCCCGCAGATGATAGGGCGGAAAGCGCTGCTGGCCCTGCCACGCAGGAGGGCACCTGATGCAGATCAAGATCTTGAATCTCGATGGTGCCGAAGCGGGCTCGGTTGATCTGCCGGACTCCATTTTTGGCCTGACGCCGCGGGCCGACATTTTGCAGCGCTATGTGCGCTGGCAGCTCGCGAAGCGCCAGCGCGGCACGCACGACGTCAAGAATCGCAGCGAGATCAACCGCACCGGCAAGAAAATGTATCGCCAGAAGGGCACCGGCTCGGCACGGCATGGTCCGGCGAGCGCGAATATCTTTCGCGGCGGCGGTCGCGCATTCGGCCCGACCCCGCGCAGCCATGCGATCGGCCTGCCGAAGAAGGTACGCGCGCTTGCGCTGAAGCACGCGCTCTCAGCCAAGGCGCAGGATGGCGGCATTATCGTGCTCGAAAGGGCGAGCGCGAACGACGGCAAGACCGGCGCATTGCGGAGCAATCTTGCCAAGCTCGGCCTCACCAGAGCGCTCATCATCGATGGAGCCGAGCTGGAGGCGAATTTCACGCTCGCTGTTCGCAACATTCCGAACATCGACGTGCTGCCGGTGCAAGGGATCAACGTCTACGACATCCTGCGCCATCCCACATTGGTATTGACAAAAGCGGCACTCGAGGCGCTGGAAGCACGGCTGAAATGAGCACGACCGATCCACGCCATTACGACGTCATCCTTTCGCCGGTGATCACCGAGAAGGCGACGCTCGCGTCCGAACGCAACCAGGTGATGTTCAAGGTCGCGCGTCAGGCGACCAAGCCTCAGATCAAGGAGGCGGTGGAGAAGCTCTTCGATGTGAAGGTGAAGAGCGTGAACACGCATCTGCGCAAGGGCAAGGTCAAGGCGTTCAAGGGCTCGGTGGGCGAGCAGTCCGAGACCAAGCGCGCCATCGTCACCCTCGAGGAGGGGCATCGGATCGACGTGACCACAGGTCTTTGAGGACAGGGCGGCATGGCACTTAAATCATACAATCCGGTCACCTCCAGCCAGCGGCAGCTTGTGCTGGTCGATCGTTCGGCGCTTTACCGCGGCGCTCCGGTGAAGACGCTCACGCAGGGAAAGACTTCGAGCGGCGGCCGCAACAACCATGGTCGCATCACCGTGCGTTTCCGCGGAGGTGGGCATAAGAAGGCCTATCGGCAGATTGATTTCAAACGCCGCAAATTCGATGTGTCCGGCAAGATCGAGCGCATCGAATACGACCCAAATCGCACCGCATTCATTGCGCTCGTGAAATATCAGGACGGCGAGCAGGCCTACATCCTCGCTCCGCAACGCCTTGCGCCTGGTGACGCGGTCATTGCGGGCGAGCACGTCGATGTGAAGCCGGGAAACGCGATGCCGGCCGGCAATATTCCAATCGGCACGATCGTGCACAATGTCGAGCTCAAGATCGGAAAGGGTGGGCAGATCGCCCGCTCGGCAGGAAGTTACGCGCAAATCGTGGGTCGCGACGGCGCTTATGTCATCCTGCGGCTCAATTCTGCCGAGCAGCGCCTCGTGCACGGCCGCTGCATGGCCTCGATCGGGGCGGTTTCCAACCCCGATCACATGAACATTTCCATCGGCAAGGCGGGCCGCAAGCGCTGGATGGGACGCATGCCGCATAACCGCGGCGTGTCCATGAACCCGATTGATCATCCCCATGGCGGCGGTGAAGGACGCACCTCGGGCGGCCGCCACCCGGTGACGCCCTGGGGTTTTCCCACCAAGGGGAAGAAGACGCGCCGCAACAAGTCCAGCACGAAATTCATCATCGCAAGCCGTCACGCGCGGAAGAAATAAGCGGAGAGCCGGTATGGCACGTTCGATCTGGAAAGGCCCGTTCGTCGACGGATACCTGCTCAAGAAGGCGGAAGCGGTGCGCTCGTCGGGCCGCCATGAAATGATCCGCATCTGGAGCCGCCGCTCGACCATTCTCCCGCAGTTCGTCGGGTTGACCTTCGGCGTCTACAACGGGCAGAAGCATATTCCCGTGCTCGTCACGGAAGAGATGGTCGGACACAAGTTCGGCGAGTTCTCGCCGACGCGGGTGTTCTATGGCCATTCGTCGGATCGCAAGGCGAAACGCGCCGTGGCTCCGGGCGCTCCGGGTGCAGCTCCCGCTGCCGCACCCTCGCCCGCCGCCGCGAGCTCGGGGACGTAAAGGGGACACCATGGGCAAGAAGTCCCGCGCGCGAGTGCTCTCCGATAACGAGGCCAAGGCCGTGGCGCGTATGCTGCGTGTCAGCCCGCAGAAGCTCAATCTGCTGGCACAGCTCATTCGCGGCAAGAAGGTTGCGACTGCCCTCGCCGACCTCGAGTTCTCGCGCAAGCGCATGGCCCGTGACGTGCGCAAGTGCCTGGAATCGGCAATAGCCAATGCCGAGAACAACCATGAGCTCGATGTTGACGATCTCATCGTGGCCGAGGCCCACGTCGGCAAGGCGCTTGTGCTCAAACGATTTCAGCCACGCGGCCGCGGCCGTATGGGAAAAATCCTCAAGCCCTTTTCGAACCTGACCATTGTCGTTCGCGAGGTCGAGGCGCGGGCTTCCTGAGGACGCTTACGAGGAAGGAGACGGAATTTGGGTCAGAAGGTCAATCCGATCGGATTGCGGCTTGGCGTGAACCGCACTTGGGATTCGCGCTGGTATTCGGGCAAGAACGAATACGGACAGCTCCTGCATGAGGATCTCAAGATTCGTGACGAGCTGATGAAGGATCTCAAGCAGGCAGCCGTATCGAAGATCGTGATCGAGCGGCCGCACAAGAAATGCCGCGTAACAGTACAATCAGCCCGGCCGGGCGTCGTGATCGGCAAAAAAGGTGCGGACATCGAGAAGCTTCGGCGCAAGGTGACGAAGCTCACGAAATCCGACGTGGTCATTAATATCGTGGAGATCCGAAAGCCGGAGCTCGACGCGCAGCTCGTGGCTGAATCCATCGCGCAGCAACTGGAGCGTCGGGTCGCTTTCCGGCGAGCGATGAAGCGGGCCGTACAGTCGGCCATGCGGCTCGGGGCGGGTGGCATCCGCATCAACTGCTCGGGCCGACTGGGCGGGGCGGAAATCGCGCGCATGGAATGGTATCGCGAGGGCCGCGTTCCCCTGCATACGCTGCGTGCCGACGTGGATTACGGCTTCGCCACTGCGTTCACGACCTACGGCACCTGTGGCGTGAAGGTATGGATCTTCAAGGGCGAGATCATGGAGCACGATCCCATGGCGCAGGACAAAAAGCTCGTGGAAGGCGAGGGGGGCCGGCCGCGAAGGGACGCTCCCTGAGAACCGATTGAGAGCGACAAAGAAGGCGATCATCCATGCTGCAACCCATGCGAACGAAGTTTCGCAAGGCACACAAGGGCCGCATCAAGGGAATTGCGACCTCGGGCGTGGAGCTTGCGTTCGGTCATTACGGGCTCAAGGCGCTCGAGCCCGAGCGCGTCACCGCGCGCCAGATCGAGGCCGCCCGGCGCGCGCTCACCCGCCACATGAAACGCGCCGGTCGCGTATGGATCCGCATTTATCCGGACGTTCCAGTCTCGAAGAAGCCTCTGGAAGTGCGCATGGGCTCGGGCAAGGGCGCGCCCGAGTTCTGGGTGGCTCGGGTGAAGCCGGGGCGTGTCCTGTTCGAAGTCGACGGGGTGAGCGAGACGCTTGCGCGCGAAGCGCTGGCATTGGCGGCGGCCAAGTTGCCGATCAAGACCCGCTTCATTGAGCGGATCGCCGAATAGGAAAGCGCGATGAAAGCCGACAATCTGCATGCCATGACCCTCGACCAGCTCGAGGACGAGTTCCTGAAGCTGAAGAAGGAACGGTTCAACTTGCGCTTCCAACGCGCGACCGGACAGCTGGAGAACACGGCGCGCGTGCGGCAGGTCCGCCGCGATATCGCGCGCGTCAAAACGATTGCCGCGCAGAAGCGCGCCGGCGCGGCAAAAAGCAAGGCGGAGTGACATATGCCGAAGCGCATGCTGCATGGCGTGGTGGTGAGTGACAAGCAGGACAAGACGCGGGTCGTGCGTGTGGAGCGACGCTTCACGCATCCTGTGATGAAGAAGACCGTTCGCCGCACGAAGAAGTATTACGCGCATGACGAAAAAAACGAGCACCACGTGGGTGATATCGTCTGGATCGAGGAGCGGCGGCCGCTCTCGCGGCTCAAGCGCTGGGAAGTGGTGCGCGGGGAAAAAGGCAAGGCGATGTGATCGCGCGCCGTATGTGAAGTGAAGGTGCCCAGATGATCCAGATGCAGACCAACCTCGACGTGGCCGACAATTCCGGCGCGCGCCGCGTCATGTGCATCAAGGTGCTGGGCGGATCGAAGCGCAAATATGCCACCATCGGCGACGTGATCGTCGTGTCGGTCAAGGAAGCGATCCCGCGCGGGCGCGTCAAGAAAGGCGACGTGATGAAGGCAGTGGTGGTGCGGATCTCGAAGGACATAAAGCGTCCGGATGGGTCGATCATTCGCTTCGACCGCAACGCGGCGGTGCTGATCAATCCGCAAATGGAGCCGGTAGGCACGCGCATCTTCGGCCCGGTGCCGCGCGAGCTGCGCGCCCGCAATCACATGAAGATCATCTCGCTCGCGCCGGAAGTGCTGTGATGGCTGCAAAGATACGCAAAGGCGACAAGGTGGTGGTGCTGACCGGGCGGGACAAGGGCCGCGTCGGCGAGGTCATCGAGGTGCGCCCTGCCGCGGGTCGAGCGCTGGTGCGCGGACTCAACATGGTCAAGCGGCACCAGAAGCAAACACCCCAGCACGAGGGCGGCATCATTTCCAAGGAGGCGACGGTGCATTTGTCGAACCTCGCTCTTGCCGACCCGAGGGATGGCAAGCCGACGCGGGTTGGATTCAAATTTGTGGGCGAGGGCGAGAGCCGCCGCAAGGTGCGCGTCGCCAAACGCTCGGGAGTTGAGATCGATGTCTGAAGACGACAAGAAGGCCAAGGGAAAAACTGCGAAGCAGGACAAGGGAGGCAAATCCGCGCAGCCGCCGAAGGGCAAGGAGGCGGCAGGAAAGCCCGAGAAGTCCGCGAAGTCCGCGAAGCCCGCCAAGGGCGAAAAGGCGGAAGCGGCCGGTAAAACCGCCGCCGCCGCGCCGGCCAGGCCTGCGGAAGAGAAAGCCGCAAAAAAGGAGCCCATGGCCGAGCGCGTTCCTCCGCGTCTGAAAGTCTATTTCGAAGACGTGGTGCGCAAGAAGCTCTCCGAGGAGTTTGGCTACCGCAACAAGCTGCAGGTGCCGACGATCGAAAAGATCGTGATTAACATGGGTATCGGCGAGGGCGTGAACGACCGCAAGAAGGTCGAGTCCGCGGCCAACGATCTTGGCCTCATCGCCGGGCAGAAGGCGGTGATCACAAAGGCGAGGAAATCGATCGCGACCTTCAAGGTGCGCGACGGCCAGCCGATTGGCTGCAAGGTCACGCTCCGCAAGAGCCGTATGTACGAGTTCATGGATCGACTGGTGAATATCGCGCTTCCCCGCGTGCGCGACTTCCGCGGCCTTTCGGCCAAGAGCTTTGACGGCCGGGGAAACTTTACGCTGGGAATCAAGGAGCACATCATTTTCCCCGAGATCGACTACGACAAGGCGGCGGAAATCTGGGGCATGGACGTTACCGTGTGCACCAGCGCGAAGACTGACAAAGAGGCGCACGCCTTGCTGAAAGCGTTCAACTTCCCGTTCCGGCAGTGAGCAAGGTCCGCAAAGCCAGGAGCAATTGATGGCAAAGAAGAGCTCAATCGAGAAGAACAAGAGGCGGCAGAGGCTAAGCAAGAAATATTCGGGCCGACGATCGCGCCTGAGAGCCATTGCCCGTGACAAGACAAAACCGATGGAGGAGCGGTTTGCCGCAACGCTCAAGCTGGCCGAGCTGCCGCGCAACTCCTCGCAAGGCCGCGTGCGTCATCGCTGCGAAATGACCGGCCGCCCACGCGGGTACTATCGCAAGCTCAGGCTGTCGCGGATTGCGCTGCGCGAGCTGGGGTCGAGAGGTCTCGTCCCCGGCCTCGTGAAGTCGAGCTGGTAAGGAAAGATGCAAGCATGGCAGTGAACGACCCCCTGGGCGACATGATCGCTCGCATCCACAATGCGCAGATGCGCAACAAGTCGAAGGTTTCCATTCCAGCGTCCCGACTGCGCCTCGGCGTGCTTGATGTGCTCAAGAGCGAAGGCTTCATCCGCGATTACGCTTCCGTCGAGCATGCGAGTGGCCGCAAGGAGCTGGAAGTCGAGCTCAAGTATTTCGATGGCGAGCCGGTCATCCGGGAGATATCGCGCGTGTCAAAGCCGGGCCGGCGTGTGTATGCATCGGTCAAGACGCTGCCGCGGGTCAACAATGGACTGGGAGTGGCCATCCTCTCGACGCCGAAAGGTGTCATGGCCGATCACGATGCACGTGAGAAGAACGTGGGCGGAGAGATCCTCTGCACCGTGTTCTGAACACCGATACCAGGAGCAGACAGGATCAATCCATGTCTCGTGTTGGAAAAAAACCGGTTGCAATTCCATCGGGCGTGAGCGCCAGCGTCGAAGGGCAGCTTGTGAAGGTAAAGGGTCCGAAGGGGTCGCTCGTGCTTCCGCTGCACCCGGATGTGGCGGCAAAGCTCGAGGGAAACGAGATTCGCGTGGACCCTCGTCACGACACGAAGCGGGCACGCGCAATGTGGGGAACATACCGTTCGCTGCTTGCGAACGTGATGACGGGCGTGACGAAGGGATTCGAGCGTCGGCTCGAGATCAGCGGCGTCGGCTATCGGGCGGCCGTGCAAGGCAAGAACCTGCAGGTCCAGGTCGGTTATAGCCATGACATCGTCTATCCAATCCCGGAGGGCATCACGATCGCCACTCCACGACCCACGGAAATCGTGGTGAGCGGAATTGATGGGCAAAAAGTAGGACATGTAGCGGCCCAGATACGCTCTTTCCGCAAGCCTGAGCCGTACAAGGGCAAGGGCGTGAAATACGCGGGCGAATACATATTCCGCAAGGAAGGCAAGAAGAAGTAGGGAGCGCCGGATGGCCACCGTTGCTGATCGGACCAAACGCCGTACTGAGAAGGTACGCCTGCACGTGCGCCGTGCCGGGCGTGGACGGCCCCGGCTTTCCATCTTCCGCTCCTCAAAGCATATCTATGTGCAGCTTATTGACGATACGAAAGGAGAAACTCTCGCGTCTGCTTCCTCACTGGAGAAGGAGATGCGCGGCACGCTGAAGACTGGCGCCAACATCGAAGCGGCGCGTGCCGTCGGAAAGCGCGTGGCCGAGCGCGCGGCGCAGAAAGGAATCAAACAGGTCGTGTTCGATCGGGGCGGCTATCTCTATCACGGCCGGGTGAAGGCGCTAGCCGACGCAGCGCGAGAAGCGGGGCTTGATTTCTGATCGCGAACGTATGGGACAAAATCATACCGGGACGAGCTAACACGAGGAATTGCAATGGCACGTGAACCCCGCGAGCGCCGGGATCGAGAAGAGCGCGACAGCGAATTCACCGACAAGCTTGTCCATATCAATCGCGTGGCCAAGGTGGTCAAGGGCGGGCGGCGGTTCGGTTTTGCCGCGCTCGTGGTGGTCGGGGACGAGAAGGGCCGGGTCGGCTTCGGCCACGGCAAGGCGCGTGAAGTGCCGGAAGCCATTCGCAAGGCGACGGAAGCAGCCAAACGGGGGTTGATCCGCGTTCCGTTGCGCGAAGGCCGCACGCTGCACCACGATGTGGCAGGCCGCCACGGTGCAGGCCGGGTCTTTCTGCGCGCGGCTCCTCCGGGCACCGGAATTATCGCGGGGGGGCCGATGCGCGCGGTATTTGAAACGCTGGGCATGCAGGACGTCGTGGCGAAATCGCTGGGCTCCTCGAACCCCTACAATATGGTGCGCGCCACGTTCGACGCCCTCAAGCGCCAGGACTCTCCTCGTTCGGTGGCGTCGCGGCGGAATATCAAGCTATCCACGCTGCAGGCTCGCCGGCGCGAAGCAGGAGAAAGCGAGCAGGTTGCTGAGTGATCCAGCGGAGGGCTGGCTCACGTGCGACTTATAAAGGAGCTTTAGAGAATGAGCGCTGCCAAAGGAGTGCAACGGTCACAGGCCGTGAAGACCATCACGGTGCAGCAGATTGGCAGCCCGATCAGACGGCATCACAGCCAGCGTGAGACGCTGGTTGGGCTGAAGCTCAACCGAATTGGCCGGGTTGCGCAATTGCCGGACACCCCGGCCACGCGCGGAATGCTGGCCAAGGTGGGCCATCTCGTGCGCGTAATCGAGACAAACAATTGAGCAACAGGAATCGGCAATGAAGCTCCATGAACTGGCGGACCGACCGGGCGCTCGCAAACAGCGCACGCGCATCGGCCGCGGCATCGGGTCAGGTTGTGGCAAAACAGGCGGCCGCGGCGGCAAGGGACAGACCGCACGCGCCGGCGCGCGCATCAAGGGGTTTGAAGGCGGGCAGATGCCGCTGCATCGGCGCTTGCCGAAGCGCGGGTTCAAGAACGTGGCGTTTGCCCGCAAGCTCAACGAGGTTAATATCGGCAAGATCCAGGCGGCCATCGACACTGGACGGCTCGATCCCTCGGCACCTATCGACGCCGAGGCGCTGGTCAAGGCGGGCGTGATCCGGCGTGCAAAGGGCGGCGTGCGGCTCCTTGGCGCGGGCGAGCTCAAGGCGAAGGTTGCCCTCTCTGTGTGGGGTGCTTCCAAGTCCGCCGTGGGAGCGGTGGAGAAAGCAGGTGGCTCGGTCGCGTTACTGGCGCCGCAACCTGCCGAGACTCATCCCGGATGATCTAAAGCGAGCTTGAGCTACGATGGTCTCAGCAGCAGAACAACTTGCCGCAAACCTGAATTTCTCCGCCCTCGCCAAGGCCGAGGAGCTGAAGAAGCGCATCTGGTTTACGCTCGGCGCGCTGCTCGTCTATCGCTTCGGCACGTACATTCCGCTGCCCGGGATCGATCCTTCCGCCTGGGATCAGATCTTTCGTTCGCAGGCCGGCGGCATTCTCGGCATGTTCAACATGTTTTCCGGCGGTGGCATTCACCGCATGGCGATATTCGCGCTCAATATCATGCCCTACATCTCCGCCTCGATCATCATCCAGCTGATGACGACGGTCTCGCCAACGCTCGAGAATCTCAAGAAGGAGGGAGAGCAGGGCCGCAAGGTCATGAATCAGTATACGCGTTACCTGACCGTCGCGTTGGCTGCCTTTCAGTCCTACGGCATCTCGATGGGGCTTGAAGGAGCCGGCAACGTCGTGACCGATCCGGGCTGGTTTTTCACTGTCGAGACCGTTGTTACGCTTACCGGTGGTACGCTGTTTCTGATGTGGCTCGGCGAGCAGGTCACCTCCCGCGGCATTGGCAACGGCATCTCGCTCATTATCCTCGCCGGCATTGTCGCGGAATTGCCCTCGGCCATTGCCGGAACCCTGGAGCTTGGAAGGCAGGGCGCGCTCTCCACCGGTCTCATCCTCGTGGTGCTGGTAATGGTGGTGGTGGTCATTGCTTTCATTGTCTTCATGGAACGCGCACAACGCCGGCTTTTGATCCAATATCCGAAGCGCCAGGTAGGAAATCGGATGTTCGAGGGTCAATCCTCGCACCTGCCCCTCAAGCTCAACACGTCGGGCGTCATTCCTCCGATCTTCGCCTCCTCGCTGCTCTTGCTTCCGACGACGGTGGCCAATTTCAACGCGGGTCAGGGACCCGACTGGCTCATCGCTGTCACCACCCAGCTCGGCCATGGACGACCGTTGTTTCTCGCTCTCTATGTCGGTCTCATTATCTTCTTCACGTTCTTCTACACCGCGATCGTATTCAACCCGACGGAGACAGCGGACAACCTGAAAAAGCACGGCGGGTTTATTCCCGGCATCCGCCCCGGGGAGCGTACGGCCGAATACATCGACTATGTGCTCACGCGGATCACGGTCATCGGAGCTGCCTATCTGGCCCTGGTGTGCCTGCTTCCGGAAATCCTCATCTCCTATGCAACCGTGCCATTCTATTTCGGCGGCACCTCGCTTTTGATTGTCGTCAGCGTGACCATGGACACGGTCGCGCAGATCCAGGGTTATCTGCTCGCGCATCAGTATGAAGGCTTGATCAAGCGTTCCAAGCTGCGAGGACGGCGTAGATGAGACTGGTTTTGCTCGGCCCCCCCGGGGCGGGCAAAGGCACGCAGGCCAAGCGCCTGGCTGCGAAGCACTCACTCGTGCAGTTGTCGACCGGTGACATGCTGCGCACCGCTGCACAGGCCGGCTCCCCTGTCGGCGTGCGCATAAAGCAGATGATGGCGCGCGGCGAGCTTTGTCCCGACGACGTGGTCGTCGAGATCGTTGCGGACCGAATCGAGCAGCCCGATGCGCGCAACGGCTTCATTCTCGATGGTTTTCCCCGCACCCTTCCACAGGCGCAGGCGCTCGACCGCATGCTCGCGGAAAAAGGCCTGCAGCTCGATGCGGTCATCGAAATCAGGGTGGACGAAAGCATTCTGCTTGACCGAATCAACAGGCGTATCGCCGAGATGAAGGCACGCGGCGAGGCGTTGCGCGACGACGACGACCCCCAGGTGCTGCGCGCGAGGCTTATGGCCCATCGCGCCCAGACAGCTCCGCTGACTGCGTACTACGCCAGCCGCAGTGCGCTCCGAACGATCAACGGAATGGCTTCCGTCGCGGACGTCGAACATGAGATCGAGGCCACCTTGCAGGCAACCCGGGAGAGAAAGGAAGCCGCTGACGGCAAAGCTGGGCCGAAGCGCGCAGGCCCGCATGAGAGGCCTAAACTGCCGCCCGGACCCAAGCAGCAGGTCGCCCAAGGCAGCCCTGGGAAACGCGTGCCGCCGAAAAACTAGCGGTTGGCAGAGGTTGACGAAACGCGAGAGAATCCCCTAATAACCCCTATTCAAAGTCGTAAGATTCGAACGATACCGCGCCTCGGGGAACGGGGAGGGTGTCGCGTTATCGTTTGCCGGAACGGATCGGACAAGCACCCGGCTCCTGGGTAAGCCGGCGGAGGAGAGAACCGTGGCCCGCATAGCCGGTGTCAATATTCCAACCAACAAACGGGTGGTCATCGCCCTCCAGTACATCTATGGCATAGGGCCAAAAAAAGCCAATGAAATCATGACGAAGGCGAACATCGCCGAGCAGCGCCGGGTGTCGCAGCTCACCGATCAGGAAGTGTTGCAGATTCGCGAAATCATCGACCGCGACTACATGGTCGAGGGCGATCTGCGACGTGACGTGCAGATGAATATCAAGCGACTGATGGACCTCGGATGCTATCGCGGGTTGCGGCATCGGCGGGGTCTTCCCGTGCGTGGCCAGCGCACCCATACCAACGCGCGTACCCGCAAAGGGCCTGCCAAACCTATTGCGGGCAAGAAGAAGTAAGCCGGCGTCGAGGCCTATTGCAGGCGCGAAATTGCAACGTGACACCAGGAAAGCCCAGTGAGCGAGGCTGCGGCGTTCGCGCCCCGATCTGAGAAGGACTGAGCATGGGAAAAGAACCCACCCGCGTTCGGCGACGCGAACGCAAGAACATCGCCTCCGGGGTCGCCCATGTGAACGCGACCTTCAACAACACCATGATCACGATCACGGACGCGCAGGGCAACACCATTGCATGGTCGTCTGCCGGTACCATGGGGTTCAAGGGGTCGCGCAAATCGACGCCCTATGCCGCCCAGGTGGCGGCCGAGGACGTTGCAAAGAAGGCGCAGGAGCACGGCATGCGCACTCTCGAAGTGGAGATTGCCGGTCCCGGTTCCGGCCGCGAATCGGCGCTCCGCTCGCTCCAGTCCGCAGGCTTCACCATCACATCCATCCGAGACGTCACACCGATCCCCCATAACGGGTGCCGTCCACGCAAGAGACGAAGGGTATGACCACGATGAGCGACGATGTTCTGATCCGGCGGGCTCCCCCGGAGTCCGCCACCGCTGACAACTCCCACGGGGCGGAGTGGGGCGCGCGGCCCGCGCCGCGCAATTTGACGGGTGCCAACGTGACCATTCAAAAGAACTGGCAGGAACTGATTCGACCCAACAAGCTGCAGGTCAATCCCGGAGGCGATCCCAAGCGCGAGGCGATCGTCATTGCCGAGCCGCTCGAGCGCGGATTCGGCGTGACCCTGGGCAATGCGCTGCGGCGTATCCTGCTGTCGTCATTGCAAGGCGCGGCCGTGCAGTCCGTCCATATCGATGGCGTGTTGCATGAGTTCTCCTCGATTTCCGGCGTGCGCGAGGACGTGACCGACATCGTTCTCAACATCAAGGACATCGCCATCAGGATGCAGGGCGATGGCCCCAAGCGCATGGTGGTGAAGAAACAGGGCCCTGGCGCGGTTACTGCCGGCGACATCCAGACGGTCGGCGATATCGTGATCCTCAATCCCGAGCTGGTGTTGTGCACGCTCGACGATGGTGCCGAGATTCGCATGGAGTTCACGGTGAATACCGGGAAAGGCTATGTGCCGACCGAACGCAATCGGCCGGAAGATGCGCCGATCGGACTCATTCCGGTGGATTCACTCTACTCCCCGGTGCGCAAGGTCTCCTACCGGGTCGAGAACACCCGCGAGGGCCAGATTCTCGATTATGACAAGCTCACCATGCACATCGAAACGAACGGGGCAGTGAGCCCCGATGACGCCGTCGCCTATGCCGCGCGCATCCTGCAGGATCAGCTCAACGTGTTCGTGAACTTCGAGGAGCTTCCGAAGGAAGTGGTTACGGAAGCAATCGCGGAGATTCCCTTCAACCCGGCCTTTCTCAAAAAGGTCGACGAGCTCGAGCTGTCCGTGCGCTCAGCCAACTGTCTCAAGAACGACAACATCGTCTATATCGGCGACCTCGTGCAGAAGACCGAAGCCGAGATGCTGCGCACGCCGAATTTCGGGCGTAAGTCGCTCAACGAGATCAAGGAAGTATTGGCACAGATGGGGCTGCATCTTGGCATGGAAGTGCCGGGCTGGCCGCCGGACAACATCGATGATCTGGCCAAGCGCTTCGAGGATCATTACTGACCAGAGATCAGATGTCGGAGATCAGATGTCGGAGAACGTTTCTGACATCTGACATCCAACATCTGACATCCGATCATGCGTCACCTGAACGCCCATCGTAAGCTCAACCGCAAGCCCGAGCACCGCCGCGCCATGTTCGCCAACATGGCGGCTGCGCTCATCAAGCACGAGCAGATCGTCACCACTTTGCCGAAGGCGAAGGACCTGCGCCCAATCGTCGAGAAGCTGGTGACGCTGGGCAAGCGCGGCGACCTGCACGCGCGGCGGCAGGCCATTGCGCGGATGCCGGACCTCGCGATGATCAGGAAGCTGTTCGAGGTCCTGGCGCCCCGCTATCAGGGACGCAATGGCGGTTACACGCGCGTGCTCAAGGCGGGGTATCGCCATGGTGATTCCGCCCCCGTGGCAGTGATTGAGTTCGTCGATCGCGATATCGATGCGCGGGGCAAGGATTCGGGGCCGCCGCCGCAGAAGAAGCAGGCCGAGACGGAGGAGGCCGCCCCAGCAGCCTGATCGAGCATTGGCCCGGACGCAACCCGCGACAGGACATACCCGAAGAACAATCAGAATATAGTCCCAAGCGCGTTTGCGCGGTTGCGCTGATAGCCGAATTTGTTCGGAAATATCTGCCGCACTTCGAACCTACGCTCGCCGCAGCGGCGATTTCTCTGGTCGGATATGTTGTGCCCAGTTTACACTTCTCACTGGCACTGATTTTGTTGTCGACGGCGGGATGACACACAAAACGACCTAGAAGGAGAGAGAGCTCTCCCCTCCAACAACGTGCATGGGCCCATGTCCGCAACTCGCACCTGAGTTGAGCGAAACGCACGAGCCGCGCTTTTACCGAGCGCATCATGCGCACTATGATTGGCCGAACATGGACGCGAACAGGAGCTTCACATGGCCAGCTATGCTATCCACGTGAACGGGCTTGCATCTTCCATCGACAGTGACGATCCCGAAAAGCCTCTGCTCTACGTCTTGCGCGAGCTTGGGCTCACTGCTGCGAAATTCGGCTGCGGGCTTGGACAGTGCGGTGCCTGCACCGTGTGGATCGATGGTCAGTCGCTCCCATCATGCATGATTCCGATAGCGGAACTGAAAAATCGGCGGGTCACCACACTCGAGGGGCTTGGCTCGGGCTCCCATCCCGTGCAGGCGGCGTTTATCGAGGAGCAGGTGCCCCAATGTGGCTATTGCACCAGCGGCATGATCATGCGTGCCGCCGCACTGCTGGCGCACAAAGCCAAGCCCACCGAAGATGATGTTCGCGCCGCGCTCGACGGCAATCTATGCCGCTGCGGCACTCATATCCGTGCAATTCGCGCTGTGATGCGGGCAGCGGGCCAGGGAGGCTGAGATGACGTTAGTTCGACAATCTCCTCCTTTCTCCCGCCGCGCCGTGCTCAAAGGCGGCGCCCTTACCATCGCGTTCACGGTAAGCGGTACGCGCGCCGGACTGCTCGCCCAGGAAGCGACCGCACGTATACCGGACGCGACGCAGGTCGATTCTTTTCTTGCCGTGCATGGCGACGGCACCGTCACGGTCTTCTGCGGGAAAGTCGATCTCGGACAAGGACTGCGCATCGCCATACGACAGATCGCAGCCGAGGAGCTGGGCATCGGCCTCGACAAGCTCAAATATGTCGAGGGTGATACCGCGCTAACGCCGGACCAGGGCCGGACATCGGGCTCCAGCGGCATCGCGCGCGGCGGCATGCAAATCAGGCAGGCTGCCGCCACAGCCCGCGAGGCGCTCATCGCGCTTGCGGCGCAACGCCTCAGGGCCAAACCCGATGACCTGGTCGCCATGGATGGGCAGGTACGGCCGAAGGCGGGCGGCGCCGGCGTGCGGTTCTCAGATCTGATCGGAGATCGACGCTTCGAGCTGAAGCTCGATCCGAAAGCGCCGTTGAAGAGTCCGGCCGCCTACACGATCGTGGGCAAGCCACTGCCGCGGCCCGATGTGCGCCCGAAGTGCACAGGCAGCCACACATACGTGCACGACTTCACAGTGCCCGGTATGTTGCACGCGCGCGTGATCCGGCCACCGGCGATCAAGGCCAGGCTCGTATCAGTCGATGAGTCCTCGGTCACCGATCTCGGCGCCAGAGTCATGCGTATCAAAGACTTTCTCGCCGTCGTGGCGGACGACGAGTGGACGGCGGTGCGCGCGGCGCGGCGCATTCGCGCGCAATGGAGCGAATGGTCAGGCCTGCCCGAGCAAGCTCGCCTCGCTGCGAGCCTGCAATCCGATCCTGACATTTCCGATGAGGTCATGGTGAAGAAGGGATCGCCAGGATCGCCTCTGCCCGAAGGCTCCAAAAGGCTCGCCGCCACCTACTTCTGGCCGATGCAAAGCCATGCTTCGCTCGGTCCCTCCTGCGCCGTTGCGGACGTGCGCGCCGAGAGCGCAACGATCTGGACTGGCTCGCAGGGCACTCACGGCAATCGCAAGACATTTGCGCGGTTCCTGCGCTTGCCGCCCGAAAAGGTGCGACTCATCTATCTGGAAGGCTCCGGCTGCTACGGCATGAATGGCCACGAAGACGCCGCCGCCGATGCGGCAATCATCTCGCAGGCGCTCGGACGGCCGGCGCGGGTTCAGTGGTCGCGCGAGGACGAACACGGATGGGATCCAAAAGGGCCGCCGCAGCTGCTTACGATATCCGGCGCCGTCGCGAACGGGAGGATTGTGGACTGGCGCACGGAGGCATGGCTGCCAATGACGACCAAGGGACTGCCCGACATTCCGCTCATCGGTCCCGCGGCTGCTGGCCTCGATGACGTGCAGGGACTCAATCCCGGCCTGATCTCTCAGAATTGCGATCCGCCCTATACGGCCGACAATGTGATGGTGCTCGTTCATTGGCTCAAAGACGCGCCGTTGCGGCCTGCGCCGCTGCGATCACCCGGCAAACCAGCCAATTGCTTTGCAGTCGAGAGCTTCGTCGACGAGCTGGCGTCGGCAATCGCCGTTGATCCGGTGGAGTTTCGACTGCGCGGCCTCAACAATCCGCGGGCCATTGAGGTCATCAAACGCGTTGCCGCGTTGATGAACTGGCAATCACGACCGTCGCCGAATCCTGATACGAATGTGCAGGTCGCGCGCGGACGCGGCATGGCCTACGTCCATTACAAGCACTCCGAAACGTATGTGGCGATCGGCATGGAGGTCGCGGTCGAGCGCGCGAGCCGCCGGATCAAGGTCGAGCGCGTCGCCTGTGCGCATGACTGCGGGCAAATCATCAACCCCAACGGAGTACGTGGTCAGGTCGAGGGATGCATCTTGCAAACGCTCAGCCGGGTGTTGAAAGAGGAAGTCAAATTCGACCACTCGCGCGTGGTGAGCACCGACTGGTCGAGTTACCCGATCCTGATCTTCTCGGAGGTGCCCAAGCTCGACATTGAGCTGATCGACCGTCCGAACGAGCCGGCAATGGGTGCAGGCGAAGCGGCGTGCACACCGGTGGGCGCCGCGCTCGCCAATGCCGTCTTCGACGCAATCGGGGTGAGGCTGCGCACCGTTCCGTTCACGCAGGAAAACATCGACGCCGCATGGGGCAAGTCGAGCTGACGCTTCGCCATCGACGTGCCCACCCCCTTCGCCTGAGCTGGACGCGCGGCTCCCCTCCCGTACAGTTCGCGCGAGAGCATATCCGTATGCCTCGTGTATAGTGGCGCATGGTCTCCGTACTCGATCTCATCGGCGCTACTCCGCTCGTCGAAGTTACCCGCATCGATCGCGGTCCCTGCCGCCTGTTTCTGAAGCTCGAAAGCGCCAATCCGTCCGGCTCGATAAAGGATCGACCGGCGCGCACCATGATCGAGGCGGCGGAGGCCGACGGCCGATTGAAGCCGGGCGGCACCATCATTGAGGCGACGGCGGGCAATACCGGGCTTGGCCTTGCGCTTGTCGGCGGCCGCAAGGGCTATCGCACGCTGCTGATCGTGCCGGACAAGATGGCACGCGAGAAAGTGTTGCACGCGAAAGCCATGGGGGCCGAGGTCATCATCACGCGGTCGGACGTGGAAAAAGGTCACCCCGATTACTACCAGGATCTCGCGCAGGCCGTCGCACGGCGCACCAACAACGGTTTTTTTGTCAACCAATTTGCCAATCCTGCCAACCCGGAGGCCCATGCCAAGACGACGGGGCCGGAAATTCATCAGCAGATGGACGGCGATGTCGATGCCATCGTTGTCGGCGTTGGCTCCGGCGGCACCTTGACCGGCGTAGGCTGCTACTTCCGAAACGTATCGCCCCGGACCGCGATGGTGCTTGCCGATCCGGAAGGCTCCGTGCTTGCTCCTTTGTTCAAGACCGGCACGCTGGCAGCGGCCGGGAGCTGGGCGGTGGAAGGGATCGGCGAGGATTTCGTGCCGCCTAACGCCGACCTGTCGCTGCTGAGCGACGCCTACACAATTCCCGATTCCGAAAGCTTTGCCATGGCGCGCGAGCTCCTGCGCGCGGAAGGCGTGCTGGCCGGCTCCTCCTCCGGGACCTTGCTGGCGGCGGCTTTGCGCTATTGCCGCGCGCAAACGCGGCCAAAGCGCGTGGTGACGCTCGTCTGCGATTCGGGTGCGAAATACCTCTCCAAGGTATTCAATCCCGCCTTTCTGGCACAGGAAGGCTGGGCGCATCTGCAGCGCCACGGCACCGTGGGTGACGTCGTCATCAACCGTTTCGATGAGGGCACCGCAGTAGTTGTGCGTCCGGACGACAATCTGCGCACCGTGTTTGCGCGCATGCGCTCGGCCGATGTTTCGCAGTTGCCCGTAGTGGACGAACGCGCGCACGTGGTTGGCCTCGTGGACGAAAGCGATGTGCTCGCCGCCCTGCTTACCGCAGATGGCGATGCCAATAAGATATTCGCGCAGCCGGTAAAACAGGTGATGGTGACCCGTCTCGAGACGATTTCCGCCGATGCGCCGATTGCCGATCTCGTATCGCTCTTCCGCAAGGATTACGTGGCCATCGTCATGGAAGGCGAGCGCTTCCTCGGCCTGGCAACGCGTCTCGACCTGATCAATTATTTTCGTATCGCCCCGTGAGCACTGCTCGTCCGCATGCCCGCCGCTCGTTAAGATGCCGGGCATGAGCAGGCCGAATCAGCTCGGGTTTGGGACGCGATGCGTGCATGCGGGCCAGGAGCCCGACCCCACCACCGGCGCGGTGATGATGCCGATCTATGCCACCTCCACCTATGTGCAGCAGTCTCCGGGCGTGCACAAAGGCTACGATTATGCGCGCACGCAGAACCCGACGCGTGCGGCATTCGAGCGCTGCGTTGCGGACCTCGAAGGTGGGAGTGCGGCCTTTGCCTTCGCCTCCGGGCTCGCCGCGATCTCGACCACGCTCGAATGCCTCGCTGCGGGCTCGCATATCATCGTCACCGACGATCTTTATGGAGGATCGCGGCGACTGTTTGATCGGGTGCGCGCTCGCTCCGCCGGTCTTGAAGTGACGTATCTCGACATGAGCGACCTGGACGCTGTGGAAGCCGCAATGCGGCCAAATACGCGGCTGATCTGGGTGGAGACGCCGACCAATCCGCTTCTGAAGCTCGTCGATCTTGAGCGCATCGCTGCGCTTGCCCGCAGGCGCGGCATTTTGTCGGCTG
This sequence comes from Pseudomonadota bacterium, assembly GCA_046733355.1. Taxonomy (GTDB): domain Bacteria; phylum Pseudomonadota; class Alphaproteobacteria; order Rhizobiales; family Xanthobacteraceae; genus VAZQ01. Next base: position 73,710 of record JBKPOZ010000031.1, read on the forward strand.
CCGACAACACTTTTGCCACCCCTTACGTGCAGTGCCCGCTCGAGCACGGATTCGATCTCGTGATCCACTCGACCACGAAATACCTCAACGGCCATTCCGACATGATCGGCGGCGTGGCTGCGGTAGGCGGCAACGCCGAGCTGCGCGATCAAGTGGGCTTCCTGCAGAATGCCATCGGCGCCATTCAGGGACCGTTCGACTCGTTTCTCGCCTTGCGCGGTCTGAAGACGCTTGCGCTTCGCATGGAGCGCCACTGCGCGTCGGCGCTGGGGATTGCGACGTGGCTGGAGCGCCATCCAAAAGTTCGACGGGTGTTCTATCCCGGTCTCGCCAGCCATGCGCAGCACGCGCTTGCGAAAACACAGATGCGCGCGTTCGGCGGAATGATCTCAGCCGAGCTGGCCGGCACTCTCGATGATACGCGCCGCTTCCTCGAGCGCTGCCGGCTGTTCTCGCTTGCCGAGAGCCTGGGCGGAGTCGAGAGCCTGATCGAGCACCCGGCGCTCATGACGCATGCCTCGTTGCGACCCGAGGTGCGCGCCGCCTTGAATATCGGGGATACGCTCGTACGGTTGTCGGTGGGAGTTGAGGATCCCGATGATCTCATCGACGATCTCGCCGTCGCGCTCGGCTAGCAGATGAGCTCGATGCGCGTGCAGGTGGGTATCGTGGGGGCGGGTCCTGCCGGCCTCATGCTCGCGCATCTCCTGCATCGTGCCGGCATCGACACCATCGTATTGGAGGATCGCAGCCGGCCTTACGTCGAGAACCGCATCCGCGCCGGGCTTCTCGAGCAGTGGGCGACGGATCTTCTTGTCGAGATCGGAGCCGGCGCGCGCATGCAGCGCGAAGGGATGTTTCACAATGGCGTCCACTTCGCGTTCAACCAGACATTGCACTACATCAATTTCCGCGAGCTGGTGGGAAAAGGCGTCACCATTTACGGCCAGCAGGAGATCGTCAAAGACCTGATCGAGCTTCGCCTGGGCCAGGGTGGCAAGATTTTCTTTGAAGTGAGCGATGTGAGCGTGCACGATGTCCTGGGATCGCAGCCCACAATACGTTTCCGGCATGAAGACGCCGAGCATCAAATCGATTGCGACTTCATCGGCGGCTGCGACGGCTTCCACGGCATTTGCCGGCCCAGCATCCCCAATGGCGTGCTCACCGCCTACGATCGCGAATACCCGTTCGGCTGGCTGGGCATTCTCTCGCAATCGCCTCCCCCCGAGGACGAGCTGATCTACTCCTACCACGAGCGCGGCTTTGCCCTTTACACGATGCGCTCACCCGCCTTGTCGCGGCTGTACGTGCAATGCAATCCGGACGACGATATCGAGAACTGGCCCGATACCCGCATCTGGGAGGAGCTGCATGCGCGGCTTGGCGGAACGCGAAAGCTTGCCGAGGGAAGGATTTTGCAAAAGGCGATTACGCCGATGCGCAGTTTCGTCGCCGAGCCGATGCAATACGGCAGGCTCTATCTGGCCGGCGACTCTGCCCATATTCAGCCGGCCACGGGTGCCAAAGGCATGAACCTCGCCTTTGCAGATGTGGTGGTGCTCGCCCGCGCGCTTGCCGGGTTCTACTGTTCCGGCCGCACCGATCTGCTTGAGCAATACTCGGCCACGTGTCTGCGGCGCGTGTGGAAGGCACAGCGCTTCTCGTGGTGGATGACGCAGATGTTTCATCTCGATCCCAGGCACAACGCATTCGATCGCAAGCGCCAGCTCGCCGATCTGGACTATGTCACAAGCTCGGAGCCCGCCTCGCGCTCGCTCGCCGAGAACTATGCCGGGCTCCCTGTCGAAGTTGCGTAGGGTGGGCAAAGGCGCGCAAATGCCAATCGTGCCACACAATGTGGTGTGGTGTGCGCGCCGTGCCCACGCGCATGCGGCCCTGCTGCAAGCGCTTTCATCGCGTGGGCACGGGGCCACGCAAGAATGCGCCCTTAAAGCAGTTGCGTGTACGGCCCCTTTGCCCACCCTACGGTCGCGCTAGTGGAAGTTCTTGTGGTGGGTGCCGGAGTGGTCGGGCTTGCCGTCGCCCGTGCCCTGGCGCTCGCCGGACACGAAGTAGTCATTGCTGAAGCGACGAATGCCATCGGAACCGGCGTCTCCTCGCGCAACAGCGAGGTGATTCACGCCGGGCTTTATTATCCAACCGGCTCGCGGCGTGCCTATCACTGTCCGCGCTCACGCCGCATGCTTTATGCGTTCTGCGAAAGCCACGGCGTGCCCCACCGCAAGACCGGCAAGCTCGTGGTTGCGACGAGCCAAGCCGAGCTTCCGAATCTCGAAAAAATCCGCAAACAATCAGAGAGCAACGGCGTCGAAGGCGTGAAGATCATCGATGCCGCAACGGCGAAGCGGCTTGAGCCGGAGCTTTTCTGCGTCGCGGCGATGCATTCACTGGAAACCGGTGTCGTCGACAGTCATCGTCTCATGCTGGCGTTGCGGGGTGATCTCGAAGACCGCGGCGGCTTCATAGCATTCAACACGCCGGTCGAACGGCTGGTGCCGAAACAAAACGGATGGATCGTATATTTCGGCGGCGATCAGGCGGAGCCTATGCGCTTTGACGCAGTGGTCAACAGCGCCGGGCTGCGCGCGCAGCGGCTTGCACTTGCGACCGAGGGCTATCCTGCCGAGCGCGTGCCACGTCTTGTTCTCGCCAAGGGCAATTATTTCAGCTGCAGTCGTACCGCGTTCTCACATCTCATCTATCCGGTTCCGGTACCTGGCGGGCTTGGCGTTCACGTCACCATCGATCTGGCCGGGCGGATGCGCTTCGGACCGGACGTGGAGTGGATTGAAAGGGAAGATTACGACGTGGATGCGCGCCGGGCGGCGTCTTTCTACGAGCGCATCCGGACGTATTGGCCCAAGCTACCGGACGGCGCGCTGGCGCCCGACTACTGCGGCATCAGACCCAAGCTCAGCGGCCCCGGCGAACCGGCGGCCGATTTCATGATCGAGGGGCCGGTGCAGCATGGGCTCAGCCGCCTGGTGCACCTGTTTGGTATCGAATCGCCGGGACTTACCTGTGCGCTGTCGATCGCCGAGGAGGTGGCCGGTTATCTGTCGGCCTGAGCCCGTTTGCCACCGGTGTTGCGCGCGGTTGTTTCCGCCTGCTTGATAGGAGTGGCGGGTGCCGGCAGCTGCGTCGCCGGCGCAATCCTGGTTTCCGTGAGTCGCTGGCGCAGCTCGGCGGAGAGCCCGGCATAGGAATTGATCGGGGTGAAATTCGGCGCGCGCGGGTCGGTGCTGCCGTTGTAAGCGATCAAGCCACGATGCGTCGCGACGATGTCTCCGGGTCGCAGCGTTGTATCTTCCGCAACGGGTGTATTGACCAGCCCGAACGCGTCTCTGCCATTGCAGGTGCAGCCTGGGACGATCTTCTGGCGATAAACAAACGCCGTGTTCAGATCGGCGTAGCGCGTGCCGTCAGCACCAACGGCATGGTCGATGCTGCTCCCGCCGTTGTAGATCCTGGTTGCGCTTGCAGGACAGAACGAGCTGCATGCTTGCGCCGGGCTTATTCCGCCATGGCGCTGGATGGGAAAATAGCGGCCGTCGCAGAGCCGGACGCAATAGGCCACGCCGCCAGCTCCCGAGCGTTCCCCTCCGGCGAATGGATTGAGCTGCGGCTGGGGATCGGCATAGGCGGTGGGTCCCGTCCAGCGTCCAAACAAGGCTTCAAAGATGTTTTGCGCAGAGGCTGAGCCGGCTGAACCAAGCAGGCTCGCCAGAACAATTGCAAAGCTCAGGAGAGCGAGAGTGCCGCGGCGAACACTCGCCGTGCAACAAATAGTCAAGCCAAGCCCCCCAAAGAATGCGCCACTCCCGACGCAGGGCAGATTCTTACCTGCGTAAGCGGGCCGAAAAATGGCTCCTTTCGCCCCGGAGCTGCCGCATTGGTTAGTCCGGCAGTGACCTTGTTGTTCATCTCGCAGACAGAATGCACATGGTATGTACGTTCACCCATACGATCTTGGAGGGAGAGACATGAAGAAGCTGGTGACCATTGCTGCAGCATTGCTTATTGTCCTGAGTTTCGGGTATTCGTTCGTAAGCGCGCAGACCGTCCGGAGCGAGGCAGCCAATCACCCGCGAATTGCTGCGGCGATCCGCGAGCTTGAGGAAGCAATCCGGTATATGGAAGCGGCGCCACATGACTTCGGCGGCCATAAAGCCGCAGCCATCAGAGACTCGCGGGCCGCAGTGACGCAGCTCAAGTTGGCGCTGGCGTATCGCGCGAGGCAGGACCGCTAGCTGGCCGTCTTCATCACAAACGGGTTGCCGCCGCCCGGGCCGTTGTTGATCCAGACGCTCTTGGACTGAAGGTAGCCGTCGATCGCTTCCATGCCGTTCTCGCGGCCGAGGCCCGAGGCCTTGTAGCCGCCGAACGGCATGAGAAAGCTGACTGCCCGATAGGTGTTGACCCAGACCGTGCCGGCCTTGATACGCCGGGCCATGGTGTGCGCGCGCTTGACGGACTGCGTCCATACGCCGGCCGCGAGCCCATAGGATATGTCATTGGCGATGCGCACGGCATCATCCTCGTCCTTGAACTTGATGACCGAAAGCACGGGCCCGAACACCTCCTCCTGGGCAATGCGCATCCGGTTGTCGACGCCGGTGAAGATGGTGGGTTTGACGAAATACTTGCCTCCACCTTCCTCCTTCGTTGCCGGGCCGCCGCCCAACATGCATTTCGCGCCCTCGCCCTTGGCGATATCGATATAGGAGAGGATTTTCTGGTACTGCGGGGGTGTCGTCACCGGGCCTACCTGCGTCTCGGGCTTGGATGGATCGCCGAGCCGGGCCTGCTTCGCCATCGCAACGAGCTTCTCGACGAACTTATCGTGGATGGTCTCCTGCACGAGCAGGCGGGAGCCGGCGATACAGGTCTGGCCGGTGGCGGCGAAAATGCCCGAAATGGCCCCGCTCACCGCATCATCTAGGTTGCAATCGTCGAACACGATGTTGGGCGACTTGCCGCCGAGCTCGAGAGACACCTTCTTGAATGTCCGCGCGGCGAGCTCGTTCACCCGTGCTCCTGTGACGGTGCCGCCCGTAAAGGCGACTTTCGCCACCTTGGGATGGGTGACAAGCGGCTCCCCGACAACGGCGCCATAGCCGGTCACCACATTGATCACGCCGGGCGGGATGTCAGCCTCGGCGATGACCAAGCGCATGAACTCGAGCAGCGAGGCCGACGTGTACTCCGACGGCTTGATCACGACGGTACAGCCCGCGGCGAGCGCGGGCGCGAGTTTCCAGCCGGTGAGCATAAGAGGGGAATTCCACGGCAGGATGAATGCGCACACGCCGACCGGCTCCCTCAGCAGGTAGGTGAAATGGTCGGGCCGATCGATCGACACCACCGCGCCCTGAATCTTATCCGCGAGCCCGCCGTAGTAGTAAAACCACTCCGGCATGTAGCGCGTCTGCGCCGCCATCTCGGAAATGAGCTTGCCATTGTCGCGCACCTCGATGCGGCCCAGGTGCTCCGCGTGTTTTTCAATGAGCCCTGCAATGCGGCGCATGGCCTTGCCGCGCGCGGTGGCCGTCATCTGCGGCCACGCGCCTGTTTCGAAGGCGCGGTGGGCGGCCTCCACGGCACGATCGACATCCGCCTTGTCGCATTCCGGAATAAGTGCCCAAGGTTCGCCGGTGTAAGGATCGACCGTTTCAAAGGTCTTCCCTGAGGCCGCACCAACCCACTGGCCGTCGATGTACGTCTGGTAGGTCATAAGCTTGTGGGGTCTGTCGAGCATGGCGTGTTTTCTCCCGGCGTGATCTAAGGCAACGTTGTCGTTGCCTGATTGTTGCCCTTCAGCCGGCAATTCGCAAACTAGCAGGGTGGGTTGAGCGAAAGCGAAACCCACCTCATTAATACCAGTCAGGATGATGGGTTTCGCTTCGCTCAACCCATCCTACGCGCTGCATCAGGAGCAATGCATGCAAGGGGTGGTGTTTGCCGGCAATCGCAAGATCGAAATCCGCGACTTCCCGGACCCGCAGCCCGGCCCCGGCGAAGTGGTACTTGAGATCAGGTCATCGGGGATGTGTGGCAGCGATCTCAAATTCTATCGGGCGAAGGGAGGCGCATCATCGCTCGGATTCGCGCTGTCGGGCGGGCCGCTCATTGCCGGCCATGAGCCCTGCGGCGTGGTGGCCGGGGTGGGCGCGGGCGTCGACGAGAAGCAGGCGCGCGTCGGCATGCGGGTGATGCAGCACCATTATCGCGGCTGTGGCGTATGCCCGGAGTGCGCGAGCGGCTGGATGCAGCTCTGCGTCGAAGGCGTGAAGGAAGTCTATGGCGTCACCGCGCACGGTGCCCATGCCCGCTACATGAAATGCCCGGCGCGCACCCTGGTGCCGCTGCCCGACGAGCTCTCGTTCGATGCCGGCGCCGCCATCTCGTGCGGCACTGGCACTGCATGGGGGGCGCTGCATCGCATGGGCCTGCAAGGCGACCACACGATCGCGGTGTTCGGACAGGGGCCGGTTGGCCTATCTGCGACGCTGCTTGCCTCGCAAATGGGCGCGCGGGTCATTGCCCTGGACACCAGCGACGAACGCCTCAATCGGGCCAAGGAATTCGGGGCCGACGCGCTGATCAATCCGAAAGGCACCAATGATGTGGTAGCCGCCGTCAAGGAATTGACGCATGGGCTCGGTGCGCACCGCTCGCTCGAGGCGTCCTCGTCGCCGACAGCGCGTGCGCAAGCCGTTCGTTGCCTGCGCACCTGGGGACAGGCCTGCTATGTGGGCGAGGGCGACACGGTGACCCTCGACGTCAGCAATGATCTTCTGCGGCGGCAGATCACGATCGTGGCCTCCTGGACCTTCTCGACCATCGGGCAAGGGGAGTGCGCGCGCTACATCGCCGAGCGCGGTATTGATGTTGATCGGCTGTTCACGCATCACTGGCGGCTCGAACAGGCGGAGGAGGCGTATCGGTTGTTTGACCAGCAGACCGCCGGCAAGGGCGTCATCCACCCCTCCTGATCTGAAATTGCCCTTACAAGCCGATTCTGCCAAAAACAAACGTAAGCAGCACGAGCGGCAGCAGCAGTGCCGCACCGGCCCAGAGCATGTAGCCGAAGAAGCTCGGCATGCGTACGCCACGTTCGACGGCAATGGCGTAGATCATCAGATTGGGCGCATTGCCCAGATAAGTGAGGGCGCCCATATAGACCGACCCCATGGAAATGGCGGCCAGCGTGGGTGCGAGCTGGCCCATCAGCTCGGAGGCGTTTCCTCCGGCGAGCTCGAAGAACAGGAGGTAGGTGGGCGCATTGTCGAGGAATGCCGAAAGCACGCCGGTGAGCCAGAAATACGCGATATCGTGGGGACGACCTCCGCTGGTTACGGCGGCCACGAGCCAGGAAAATGCACCCTGCTCGCCGGCGGCGAGCATTGCCGTCACCGGAATGATGCAGATGAATATGCCGGCAAACAGAACGGCCACTTCGATCATCGGGTCCCAGGTGAAGCCATTGGCCTCCCGGTGCTCGTTGGGCGTAAGCGCGAGGGAGGCGATGGCGATGAGCAGCAAGGCTCCATTGCGCGCGATATCCTCGAGCTCGAACCTGGTGCCATAGAGCTCGAGGCCAATTCCGCTCTTCCACACAGCGGAGAGAAGGATGGCGCCGACAATACCGGCGATGAGAAGGAGATTGATTGCGCCGGTGACACGCAGCGGAGCTGCCGCCGCGGACTCCCCGACAGTGCTGACGAGGCGATCCTTGCGGTAAGACCAGAAATCGACCGCGAGGAAGGTGGCAAGAACGAATGCCGCCAGCCCTAGTGTAGGCTGCCACAGGTTTCGCGCCGTCCAGAAAAAATCGACGCCGTGCAGAAAACCTACCAGCAGAGGCGGATCCCCAAGCGGCGTGAGCGCGCCGCCGATATTGCCCACGAGCAGAATAAAAAAAACAAACACGTGAGCGTTATGCAGCCGCGCCACATTGGCGCGCAGGAGCGGGCGCATCAGGACCATGGCCGCACCGGTCGTGCCGATCACGCTGGCGAGCGCGGTGCCCAGGCCGAGGATGGTGCCGTTGACGAGGGGCGTTCCGCGCAAATCGCCTTTGACCCATATGCCGCCGGCGACGACATAGAGCGCAAACAGCAGCATGATGAAGCTGAGAAACTCGGCGAGGATGGCGTGCACGAAGGCGCCAACGGCTGTGGGAGTACCATGCAGCGCAGCGAGTGGCGCAAGCGTGAGCGTGCTCCACACGAAGGCGAGCTTCCCATAGTGGCGATGCCAGAAGCGTGGATAGAGCAGCGGGCCGGTGGCGATCGTCAGGAGAATTCCGACGAAGGGCAGGGCCCACGGCCAGCGCAGCGCCGAACCATCGAGAACGGGCGCCGCCATCGCCGCGTGCGGGAGCAGAGTCAGGACGACAGCGGTGCCAACAAGCGGCAGCCGGCGCCAGCATGCGATCATTGAGCCGGCCTCCGCAGATCCGTGGTAATCTCATTCGTGCTTTCGCAATGAGATGCGGCAATGACGCGGCGCGGCTTCCTGGTCTCGGCTGGCGGACTGGCTTTTGGGCTGCTGGCGCACACGCATACGCTGCTGGCGCAATCGAAATATCCCGATCGTCCCATTCGTCTCATCGTTCCGTTTCCGCCCGGCGGAGCTTTCGATACGGTGGGCCGCCCATGGGCGGAGAAGATCAAACCGCTCCTTGGTACCGTCGTGGTGGAGAACATTGGCGGCGGCGGCAGCTCGGTGGACGCGGCGCAGGCGGCGCACGCGCGACCTGACGGCTACACGATTCTGCTTGGCGGGGCGACCACGCATGTGCCCGAAGCCTTGCTCAAGACGCGGCCGCTCTACGATCCGCTCAAGGAGCTTGAACCGATATCGGGCATCGCAGTGACGGCCTTTGCCATCGCCGTGCATCCTTCCGTGCCGGTCAATGATCTCAAGGAGCTGATCGCTTACGCCAAGGCAAATCCAGGCAAGCTGTCCTATGGATCGGCCGGCCATGGTTCCCTCAACCATCTCACCGGCGAGCTGTTCAAGCTGAAAATGGGCATTACGGAACTCGTTCATGTGCCCTATCGCGGCGCAGGGCCGGCGATTGCCGACATCCTGGCCGGGCAGATCCCCATGATCATTCCGGCCATGACCAATCACGTGCTCGAGCTGCACCGCGGGGGCAAATTGAAGGTGCCTTGCAGTTACGCATGGCAACCGGCTGCTTGCCGCCCCGGATCTTCCCACCGCCATCGAGCAGGGTGTTCCCGACCTAGTATCTCCCAACTTCATCGGCGTGTTTGCGCCGGCCGGCACGCCCAACGAAATCATCGAGCAGATTTCCGAAGCGAATCGAAAGGCGCTCGACGAGCCGGCCTACCAGCAGATGCTGATTGCCGGGACGTTTGAACCGGAAAAAGGCCTCGATCCGCAGCGCTATCGTGAGTACGTGGAATCCGAAATTCGGCGGTGGCGGCCGATCGTGCAGGCGACGGGCATCAGGTTCGATTAGGGCTACGCAACGCGAGTTGGCTTCGTTTTTACAAATTTGGCAATGCGCGATTAAACGCAAGCGCACCCTAGTTTTGGTGTCTCAGGTTACGGGTGCAGTCCACCACTCCACTTGTAAATAACAACGAAAAATACAAGCTCCGGACGCCGATCGCTTTGAAAAGCCAAGGGAAAACCAGAGAGGCGGGACGCAATAACAAGCATTTACAAGCGAGGCCTTTGATTCCAAAGCAGAACTTGCTTCTGGTTAGTGGGCACGGCGCGCCGGCAGTCAAGCTGGCGCATACTGCGTAGAGTTGTCTGCGTGCGCAGACGCAAGTTGGGTTTGTTTTGACAGATTTGGCAGCGCAACGAGTCTCTAGTTTCGTGTCTCAGTCGAAGGGTGCACTCCAGTTGTTCGCGGCCGGCCATTGTAAACAACAATGGAAATACAATGCCGAATTGCTATGTGGCTGATTTTCTTAATGAACGCCGGCCTGCGCGGGACAAATAACAATGCGGATCAATGCAGATAACAGGCATTATCAATGCGAATTTTTTGATCTGCACGAGAGGGATGGCTCTGCCCGGCTCTGATACCGGTTCCCGTCTTGTTTGTTCGTGAATTCTGCGGAATTCTCTTTTCAGAGCGCCTGCACCCCGATAAAATAACGCCCGGCGCGGTGGCCCGCCCGGGCGCATGTGTTGATACTGAACCACCAATAGCATTGTCGTGTACATTGTCAAGGAATAAAATTGCCGTTGGCCCGGCCGAAGGCGTTCCCCGGATTTCGCTGGCGCTCAATCCGGGCTACGAAGTCAATCCGGGCACAGTTAATGTGCCTCGTCCCAATTGGCGGCGGCGCGGGCATCAACGGCGAGCGGAACCGAAAGTGAGAGTGCCGGAAGCGGTGCATCTTCCATCACCTTCTTGATTACCGGCAGGGTCGCTTCGACCTCGGCCTCGCGCACCTCGAAAACAAGCTCATCGTGCACCTGCAGCAGCATGCGCGCGGAGAGCTTTGCCTTGGCGAGCGCGGCATCCATGCGCGCCATCGCCCGGCGAATGATATCGGCGGCCGTGCCTTGCAGCCGCGCATTGACGGCGGCGCGCTCGTTGAACGAGCGAATGGACGGATTGGGATTGCTGATCTCCGGATAGTGGCATTTGCGCCCGAACAGGGTGAGCACGTATCCGTTTCTTTTGGCGAATGTCTTGCTTTCCTCCATGTAGTCGCGAATTCCGGGGAAGCGTTCGAAATAGCGTCGGATGTAGGCGCCTGCCTCCTCGCGCTCGATGCCGAGCTGGTTGGCAAGGCCGAAGGCCGAGATGCCGTAGATGATGCCGAAATTGATTGCCTTGGCGCGGCGGCGGACGTCCGACGGCATGCCCGCAATCGGCACGCCGAACATCTCGGAAGCGGTCATGGCGTGAATGTCGAGCTTCTCCCGGAAAGCTTTGCGCAAGGCCTCGATGCCTGCGATCTCGGCAAGGAGCCGGAGCTCGATCTGGGAATAGTCGGCGGAGACGAGCTTGTGGCCCGGGCTCGCGATAAAGGCGCGCCGGATCTTGCGGCCTTCCTCGGTGCGGATCGGAATGTTCTGCAGATTGGGCTCCGAGGACGCGAGGCGGCCGGTGGTGGTGGAGGCAAGGGCGTAGCTCGTGTGCACCCGTTTCGTCTTCGGATTGAGGTGGAGCGGCAGCGCCTCCGTATAGGTCGAGCGGAGCTTGGCGACTTGGCGCCACTCCAGGATCTTGCGCGGCAGCTCGTGGCCCTGCTCGGCCAGATCGTCGAGCGCGCGCGCGCCGGTCGACCACGCGCCGGTCTTCGTTTTCGTGCCGCCGGGCAGACCGAATTTGCCGAACAGGATATCGCCCAGCCGCTTGGGACTCCCCGGATTGAGCGGCTCGCCGGCAAGCTTCTGGATCTCGCTCTCGAGCGCGGCCGCCTTGCGGCCGAAGTCCACCGAGAGCTGCGAGAGCGCCTCGGGATTGATGGAAATTCCATGCCGTTCCATTCGCGCCAGCACCGAGACGAGCGGCCGTTCGAGCGTCTCGTACACGCTGAGCACGCGCTCGCTCGCAAGCCGCGGCTTGAGCACATGCCAGAGACGCAGCGTCACATCGGCATCTTCGGCCGCGTACTGCGCCGCCTTGTCCACCGCGACGCACTCGAACGACAATTTCGACTTTCCGGACCCGGTAAGCTCGTTGAAATCGATCGTCGTGTGCTCGAAGAAGCGCTTCGCCAGCGCCTCGATGCCGTGATCGGCGCGCCCCGCATCGAGCACATAGGACATCAGCATCGTATCGTCGTACGGCGCGAGCGCAATGCCACGCCGGGCGAACATCTGCAGATCAAACTTGATGTTGTGCCCGATCTTGAGAACGCCCGCGTCCTCAAGCATCGGCTTCAAGAGAGCGAGCGCCGCAGCTTCCTCGATCTGGTCAGCGACGAGCTCGCCGATAAACAGGCTCGCCTTGCCGCCTTCGCCTCCTCCTTCGCCTCCTTGGTGATGACCGAGCGGCACATAGCAGGCTTCATTGGCCGCGACGGCGAGTGCGAAACCGCACAGCGGCGCCTCGATGGGATCGAGGCTCGGGGTCGTCGTGTCGATGGCAACCGCCCCGAGCTCGCGCGCCTGCGCGATCCAGGCCTGCAACCGCTCCACATCGCGCACCACCTCGTATCGCGAGCGCTCGAAGCTGGCCTGGCGCGCGGCTTTCGCGCGTGCCTGCGCCAGTGCTCGCGGCGTAAGCTCGGCCTCCTTGAGCTCCGCCTTTGCCAATGCGGTTTCCCGCATTCGGGGCGCCTCCGCGCGGGGCGCAGCAGCAGGCGAGAGTGGTGCGCGCGCGGACGTCGCACTCAGCTGCGCATCGGCATCAATCTGTGCGGCATCGATATTGCCGAATTCGCAGACGCGGCGCGTGAGCGTCATGAACTCCATCGCCTTGAGAAAGGCCACGAGCCGTTTGTAGTCGGGCTCATGCACCGCAAGCTCCGGAAGCGGCACTTCCAGGGGCACGCGGTCGTTCAGCGTGACCAGCTTTTTCGAGAGCCGCGCATTCGCGGCGTTCTCGATCAGCGCCTGCCGGCGCTTCTCCTGCTTGATCTCGCCCGCGCGCGCGAGCAGCGTCTCGAGATCGCCGTAGTCGGCAATGAGCTGCGCCGCGGTTTTCACCCCGATGCCCGGCACGCCCGGCACATTGTCCGTGGAATCGCCGATCAGTGCCTGCACGTCCACGACCTTCTCCGGCGGCACACCGAATTTCTCCATTACTTCGGGAATGCCGATGCGCCGGTCCTTCATGCTGTCGTACATGAGCACGCAATCGCGCACGAGCTGCATCAGGTCCTTGTCGGACGCGACAATGACGGCGGTGGCGCCCGCCTCGCAGGCTTCGCGCACGTAGGTCGCAATGAGATCGTCGGCCTCGAACCCGGACTGCTCCAGACACGGAATGTCGAACGCGCGCACCGCCTCGCGAATGAGCGCAAATTGCGGGCGCAGGTCATCGGGTGGCGGTGGACGATTGGCCTTGTAGCGGGAGAAAAGGTCGTTGCGGAAGGTCTTTTCCGACTTATCAAAGATTACCGCGAGATGGGTGGGGCGCTCATCCGGCTTCATCTCGCGCAGGAGCTTCCACAGCATGTTGCAGAAGCCGAGCACGGCATTGACCTGCAGGCCGTCGGACTTGCGGGAAAGGGGCGGCAGCGCATGATAGGCGCGGAAGATGTAGGAGGAGCCGTCGACCAGGAAGATATGGTCGCCTTTGCGGACCGGCTTGCCTTGTGCAGGCGGCGCGACGACCGTTTTTTGGGCAGCTTTAACCGGCATGGGGCGGACTTAACATCCGCTGCCGGATTTTGCCACCGGACGACTGTGCATAACGTCAGGAGCGTGCACGCATGCAGATGCAGGAGAACAAAGCCTATTTCATGGTCCGCTCGCAGGTGCCGGTGGGGACCGATCGCGAACGGTTTGACCAGTGGTACGGAAAACATCACGTGCCGCTCGCCGTGCAGAAGCTCGGGGCGGAAAAAGCATGGCGATTCTGGAGCCACGTGGATCCTTCCGTCCACTATGCGGTCTACCAGTTCAGCGACATGAAAACACTGCAAACCCGCCTCGCATCTCCCGAGTTCAAGCTTCTCATTGCGGATTTCGATGCCGCGTGGCCCAAGGTGCAAAGGACACGCGATCTGATCGAGCTGGCGCAGGCGCTGTAATGGAACATTTCGAGACTGGCGCGATTGTCGCTGTGTATTTTCTTGGCACCGGGAGCTTGAGCCATGCAGACGATCGACATTCAGGACTATGCGCGTCAATTGTTTGAGGCGCATGGTCCGAAGGCGATCGCCGAAGCCGCCCAGAAGGCGAGTGCCTTCGAGCAGAAAGGCGACCGCGAGCAGGCAGCAACCTGGAGAAACATCGAGAAGGCCTTGCTGCTCATGCGCGGCACCAAGGCAAGCTGAGTTAACTCCATGCGCCTGTAGGGTGGGCAAAGGCGCGTTTCCCGCTCGTGCGACAAGCAGCGATCGCGTGCGCGCCGGGCCCACGCGGCTCGATAGAGCGGCCGATCGCAGCTCTCGAAATTTGACGCTGGGCTCGGGCGCAGTTCAGATATTTGTGCTTGCCGGGAAGCTCGCGACGCGCGCCCTTAGCCCACCCTACGGCGCTCTGTAATTTGCAGCGAGCGCTGCGAAATGGCCGCGGCGCTGCAACCATGCGAGCAGGATCAGGCTCGGGACTGCGGCGAGAGCACAGTCCACGAAGAACCACGGCCACCCGCTGAACTCGGCAATATAGCCGGCAACCGAGGACAAATACGTGCGTCCGACCGCCGCGAGCGCGGTCAGGAGTGCATACTGCGTTGCCGTGTGCAGGGGATTGACGCAAAGCGCAGACAGATATGCAACATATATCACCGTGCCGATCGCGCTGGTGAAATTCTCGGTGATGATGGCGACCGTCAACATGGCGAGGTTGTGCCCAATCACTGCCTGCAACGAGAAGGTGAGATTGGCGATGGCTTGCAAAATTCCGCCGATCCACAGGCTCGCGCTCAGCGAATAGGCGCGCGCCACAAACCCTCCGGCAAAGCCGCCGATGATCGTGGCGGCAAGCCCGACGCCCTTGATAATCGCTGCATATTCGTTGCGCGAAAACCCGAGATCGATCACGAAAGGCGCGGTCATGGCGCCGGCAAGCGCATCGGTAAACTTGAACAGAACGACGAATGCCAGCACGACGAACGCTGAATCGCGGGTGAGAAAATCGGCAAATGCCCCATAAGCGGCGAGGGCCACGCGTCGGAACGGACTCTCCTTCGCATGAGCCGCGTGCTCGCTCGCAGCGACGGCCGATTTTTCCGGCTCCCGGGCAATGAATGTCGTCGCCATGCCGGCAAGGACAAGCATCGCCATGGCCAGATAGGCAGCACTCCAGGCTCCATTTTTTACAAATCCCAGGCCTTCGAGCCCACTTACCAGGAACAGCGCACCGGCCGTGGAAACGAGCATGCCGATGCGGTAGGCGGCTACGTAAGCTGCCATGCCAGCGGCCTGCTCGCTTTCCGGCAGGCTTTCGATGCGAAATGCATCGATGACGATGTCCTGCGTGGCAGAGGCGGTTGCGACCAGAACCGCTGCACCGAACACGACATACCAATGTGCCAGGCCGGGATTGCACAGGCCGAGCAATGCAATCGAGATGATCAAAAAGATCTGGGAGAGCAGCAGCCAGCCGCGCCGACGACCAAGCCACTTGGAGAGAAGTGGCACGTCCAGCGCGTCGACCACAGGCGCCCAGAGAAACTTGATCGTGTACGGCGTTTGCACGAGCGCAAACAGGCCGATCACCCCGAGATCGACGCCGGCTTCGCGCATCCAGACGAGCAAGGTAGAGCTCGAGAGCGCAAGCGGAAGCCCGGCCGAGAAGCCGAGAAAAAGAACGATCAGCACGCGCGGCTGCAAATAAACCGCAAGCGTGTCGGAAAAGCCGGCGCGTGCGGGCCGGCTCTGGGGCGCGGCGGTCATCACAGCATGATCCCGAAAAGTGGGAACCGGTTTTCGGAAAAGATCATGCGCCGACCAAAAAGCATGATCCCGAAAAGTGGGAACCGGTTTTCGGCAAAGATCATGCTGCACCAGATACGCCGAACGTCCCGTCGCGGAAAAATCATCACGCTTTAAATGCGTATCACTCGCCTGCCGCGAGCCGCCGCGGCAGGGGTGCGGGAATGACAGCCGCAGGCGCCTCCTCGCCCTCGAACTCCACCTCCTGAATGCGGCTGCCGCGCTTTTCGATCTTCTCCGCGGAAATGAGGATCTGCTTTACGTCTTCGTTTGCCTGCCCGAAATGCTTCTCCAGGCTGCGCACCCGATCGTGCAGCCGGCCGATATCGACCATGAGATGGCCGACCTCCACGTGAATCTTGTCAGCGGCCTCGCGCATGCGCGCGTCCCGCCGGATCTGCTGGATCACGTGAATGGCGAGCATCAGCAGCGATGGAGAGACGATCACCACGTTCGAACGGAATGCCTTCTGCACGATATCGTCAAAACCGTCGTGCAGCTCGACATAGACCGACTCCGAAGGCACGAACATGAGCGCCAGCTCCTGGGTTTCCCCGGGAATGAGATATTTCTCCGCAATATCCCCCACATGCCGGGCAAAATCTTGTCGCAGCCGGCTGGCGGCCTGCCGGCGCTCCTCTTCCGATTTGGCCTCGCGGTAGGCGGTGACGGCCTCGAGCGGGAACTTGGCATCGATCACCAGCGGCCGCCGGTCGGGAAGAAACACCGCGCAATCGGGGCGGCTCTTGTTCGAGAGCGTGAGCTGGAACTCATAGCAGTCCTTGGGCAGGCCATCGCGCACGATGATTTCGAGGCGCCCCTGGCCAAAGGCGCCGCGCTGCTGCTTGTTGGCGAGCACATTCTGCAGCGCATTCATCTGCGAAGCGAGGTCGGTGATGTTTCTCTGCGCGTTGTCGATGACCGCAAGCCGTTCGGTGATCTTCTGCAGGCTTTCAAAAGTCTGCTCGCGGTTTGCGGTCATCGACTGGCTGAGCCGATGGGAGACGGAATCGAGCCGCTCGTTCACGGTGCGCGCCAGGTCGGTCTGCCGGCCCGCGAGCATGTCGCGCATCGCCTCAATGCGCGCGCCCGTCTCTGCCTGGAGCCGCGCGATCTCCGCCACCTGTGCATTGGCGAGCTCGCGGTCGCGCCGACGCAGCATCCACACTGCATGCAGCAGGAGCGCGGCGAGGAGCAGCATTGCGAGAAGGCCAAGCAGCAATGCGCCGGCAAGGGCGGGGTGAACGTCGAGCATGACGGGATTCTACGCGATTCGAGCGTCTGGAACAAAAGACGAACCGAGGCGCGGCCACAACTCTGATGCGTCAGGTGCAGAGGGCAAAAACATGTTACATTTGACCGGCTTGTGACGACTACTTACATCGCGCAGCATGGCCATCCGCGAGATTCTGGTGCTTCCCGACAAACGGCTGCGCAAACCTTCCGAGCCGGTGGCCAAGATCGACAGCGCGATCCGCAAGCTCGTCGATGACATGTTCGAGACCATGTACCATGCGCCCGGCATCGGCCTCGCCGCCGTG
>JBKPOZ010000032.1:0-112953 GCA_046733355.1 Pseudomonadota bacterium
AGCTCAGGGCAAAATCGTGGCAGCAGGACACTGTGTGTGTGCTGCTCGCGTGAGTCACACCCAGTCTGCTCCCTCTCCCCAGCGCAGCGGGGAGAGGGTTGGGGTGAAGGGGGATTGTTGAGGTTGAAACCCCTCACCCTAACCCTCTCCCTATGGGAGAGGGAATACGACCGAGTTGGTTCGTACGATTGCGAGCGGAAAAATCCGGTGCTAATCGCAAACAGGCGTTTCACTGCAAGGACTGGCGGTTCGCGCTTTTCGGGATCATGCTGTAATGCTCGCACCGATGAAGGAGAAGCCCGACAAAATCGTTCTTACCGAGCAGCAGCTTCGGGCCCGGCGCACACGTTCCATTGCCCTTGCCCTCGCGCTGGGCGGGCTGGTGCTGCTCTTTTATATTGTCACCCTGATCAAGGGACCCGGGGTGCTGAATCGGCCGCTATGAGACGATGAACGCGCCGCGCAAGAATATCGCCATTGCCTCGGCCTGCGGCATTTTCGTTGGCGTGATGGTGGGCGCCGCCTATGCGGCGGTGCCGCTCTACAACTGGTTCTGCCGCACCACCGGCTTCGGCGGCACGCCGAAAATCGCCGCCGCGGCGCCCGCGCAGGCGAGCGAGCGCACCGTCAAGGTGCGCTTCGATGCCAATCTCGCCGGCGGCCTGCCGTGGCGCTTCGAGCCGGAGCAGAACGTGATCGAGCTGCGCATCGGCGAGGTGGTCACGGTCTACTACCGCGTGGCCAACCAGTCTGCGCGCGAGACCGCGGGCATCGCCTCCTACAACGTCTCGCCTCCCACGGTCGGCTCCTATTTCGCCAAGATCAACTGCTTCTGCTTCAACGAGCAGCGGCTCAAGGGCGGCGAGGCGCGCGAGCTGCCCGTCGTCTTCTACGTGGATCCCGCGCTTCTGAAGGATGCGGAGCAGGACGGCCTCGACACCATCACCCTTTCCTACACCATGTACCCTGCGCAACGGCGTAGCCCGGATGAGCGGAGCGATATCCGGGGTAATCTTCCCGCATTTCGCTTCGCTCATGCGGGCTCCACACTGCCGTAGCCGCTCACCGCCGCGGCAATGAACGTGTTGGATCGATGACGGGTACCCCGGTCGGCTCGAAGTGGCGGATGTTCCGGGTAAGCACGGTAAGACCGTGCACCCTCGCGGTGGCCGCGATGATCAAATCGACGAATTCAAGGACCCGCGGCCGTACCGCCTCGGCGAGCCGCGCAAGCGTCAGCGCCACGTCGACATCGATCGGCAACAGCCGGTCGCCAAAGTCTGCAATGAGGCCGTCGCGCAGTGAAACGAGTTGATTCGCGCGACCGCGTTTGCCTTCGCGGATCAGCTTGAGAATCCCCGCTTCTATTTCGGTGAGCGTTATGGTGCTTAGAAATAGCAACGGATCGTGCCGTCGCATCCACTCGATCAAGGGCGCGGCCTCGCGGGCCCGCCTCGGATCGAGCAACGAGACAATGTTGGTATCAAGCAAATACACGCGTCAATCGGTGAACACATCACCGAGCGTGCGCCTGGCTTTCGCCCATCGGGTGCGCTTTGCCAATGCTGAAGCGGCAGGGCCGCCACGGCCGAGCGTGTTGGCAAAGAGGTCCGCAAGCGTCGGCGCACTTTTCGGCCGCGCGTTCCAGGCTGCCTCGGAGACGATCACGACTGCTTCCTTGCCGTGCCGCGTGACGCGCTGGGGCTCGCCGCCAAGTGCGCGATCGATGAGTTTTGAGAACTTGGAACGGGCTTCATAGATCGGGTAGCTGCGCATGCGGGCCTCCGAATTTGTACAAAAGTAGCTAGTTTTGTCCATAAGTCCAGGCCCTCGGGGCGCGCCGGCCTCGTCGCGACCGCGGCGCCCGCATCCGCAACAGTAAAACGCGTGTACTGCGTGCTTCCTTGTTCCCCCGCCCGATCCGGGCTACGCCCATCCGTGGCCGAAGAATATGCCCCGAGAACGTCGTCCCCGATCCTCGCCGGGCTGCAAGGCTGCTGCCCGCGCTGCGGCAAGGGCAAGCTGTTTGCCGGCTTTCTGAAACTCGCGCCGCGCTGCAGCCGCTGCGGGCTCGATTTCTCCTTCGCCGATGCGGCGGACGCGCCCGCGTTCTTCACCATGTTCATCTCGGGCTTCATCGTCGCGGGCTCGGCGCTCGCCGTCGAGTTCCTCTACGAGCCGCCTTACTGGGTGCACGCGGTGCTCTGGGGACCGCTCATCCTCATCACCGGCCTCGCCCCCCTGCGCCCGCTCAAGGGCCTCATGATCGCGCTCCAATATCACCACAAGGCAGGTCAGGGGCCCCCGACCCACGGCGACTGGCAGTGAGGCACCTTAAGTGACTCTTGCGCGCCTGCGCGCCGGATTTGCCGTCCCCACGCTGTTCGCGCTGTTCGCGTTTCTTACTTTTGTTGCGCTCGGCAGCTGGCAGCTGCAGCGTCGCGCCTGGAAGACCGCGCTCATCGACACGATGGAGCAGCGCCTCTCCGCCGCGCCGGTGCCGCTGCCGCCCGAAGCGGCCTGGCCGAAGCTCGGGCAGGACGCGCACGAATTCGAGCGCGTGCGTTTTTCCGCAAAAATCGCGCAAAGCAGCGATGCGCGCGTCTATGGCATCGGCTCGGCGCTGCGCAGCGACGTGTCCGGACCGGGCTACTGGATCTTTGCGCCGGCGCGGCTCGCGAGCGGCGGCACCGTGGTGATCGACCGCGGCTTCGTGCCGGAGAACAGGATCGACAGCCTGGCGCAGCCCGCCGACGCGTTCGTCGAGATGATCGGCGTGCTGCGCTGGCCGCAGCCGCCCGGCTTCTTCGCGCCCGCCGATCCGGCGCACAATCTCTGGTTCGCGCGCGACCACCTCGCCATCGCCGCGGCGAAAGGCTGGGGCGCGGTCGCGCCGTTCTACGTCGATCTCGAATCGCCCGTGCCGCCCGGCGGCCTGCCGGCGCCCGGTCCGCTGCACGTGAACCTGCGCAACGAGCACCTGCAATACGCGCTCACCTGGTACGCGCTCGCCGTCGTCGTCGTGGTGATGTTCGTGGCCTGGCTGCGCACCCGCCGCACAAAGACCCTTCCACCGCGGTGATGCAGGGCGCCAAGATTTCTCTTGCAATTGCTGGCGGAATGTGAGAACAAAGAGGGAACATGCGCTTGAGGAGGGCGAATGATCGTTACTGCGGCCAGAATTGCCGCAAACCGGCGCAATGCCTGCAAAAGCACCGGCCCGAGAACCGCCGAGGGAAAGCTGCGCGCGGCGGCGAACGCAGCGAAAAGCACCGGGCCGAGAACCGCCGCCGGCAAGGCGCGCTCTGCGCGCAATGCCTTGCGCCATGGGCTCAGCCGTCCGGCATCGGCTGACCCGAACAGCGCAGCTGCCATTCTCGAGTTGACGCAGGCAATTGCAGGCGGCCATCCGCGGCTCCATGCTGGAGCGCTGATGTTCGCCGCCGCGCGGCTCGACATTCAGCGCGTGCGCGCCGCGCAACGGCCGCTCCACGCGAGCATTTTTGCTAATCTTGCCGACTGCAAGGAAGCAGTACGGCGCCTTGGCGCGACGGATTATTACGAACGGCTCGCGCGGCGGCGCGAGAAGCTCGCCATTGTCCGGCTCGAGCAGGCGATTTGCGAAAACGAACCGAAGCCACTTTGCGAAAACGAACCGAACCCAATCCCCTCGCCGCGTCCGTAGCCCGGATTGAACGAAGTGAAATCCGGGGCCGCCGTTCCCGGATTTCGCTGCGCTCAATCCGGGCTTCTGCGCTCGCTATCGTTGTTATTGTTTTTCCATTGTTTCCGTGTCTCACTTTTGGGGTGCACTCCACCGCCAGGGCTTCCTTGTAGAACCGCCGCCCGGCCGGTATGTTGAGACCGGTCCGCGTTCCGGCGTCGCCGCCGAAACGCATTCTGAATCAGAGACTTACGCGCGCGCGAGCGGCCGCAACAACCCTCGTGCAGCGCTCACGTCCTCCGGAGCGGCGGTGCGCTACATCTCGACACGGGGCGAGGCCCCGGCTCTCACTTTCGTGGAGGCAACGCTCACCGGCCTCGCGCGCGACGGCGGCCTCTACGTGCCCGCCGAATGGCCGCGCCTCGATGCCGACACCATCGCCGCCTTCGCCGGCCGCCCTTACGCCGAAGTCGCGGTTGCCGTCATGCGCCCGTTCATCGCCCAATCGATCGCCGACTACGACGTCGCCCGCATGGCGCGCGAGGCCTATGGCACCTTCCATCACCCCGCCACCGCGCCCTTGATGCAGCTCGGCCCGAGCGAGTTTCTGCTCGAGCTGTTTCACGGCCCGACGCTCGCCTTCAAGGATCTGGCGATGCAGTTCCTCGCCCGCCTCATGGATCACGTGCTCACCGCGCGCGGCGAGCGCACCACTATCGTGGTCGCCACCTCGGGCGATACCGGCGCCGCGGCGATTGAGGCGTTTCGCGGCCGCGCGCGCGCCGATCTCTTCGTGCTGTTTCCGCAAAACCGCGTGTCCGTCGTGCAGCAGCGCATGATGACCACGCTCAACGAGGAGAACGTGCACGCGATCGCCATCGAAGGCACGTTCGACGACTGCCAAAAGCTGGTGAAAGGCCTGTTCGCGAACCATGAGCTGCGCGAGCGCGCGCGCCTCTCCGGCGTCAATTCGATCAACTGGGCGCGCATCGTCGCGCAGGTCGTCTACTATTTCACCGCCGCGGTCGCGCTCGGCGCCCCCGCGCGCAAGGCCGCGTTCACCGTGCCAACCGGCAATTTCGGCGACGTCTACGCGGGCTATGTGGCGCAAAAAATGGGCCTGCCCATCGACCGGCTGGTCATCGCCACCAATGTCAACGACATTCTCACCCGCACGATCTCGACCGGCAGCTACGCGCCGCGCGAGGTCGTGCCGACCACCTCGCCGTCCATGGACATCCAGGTCGCCTCGAATTTCGAGCGCCTCCTGTTCGACGCCTATGACCGCGACGCCGATACCCTGCGCACGCTCATGAGCACCGCCGCGCGCGGCTTCTCCCTTTCCAACCGCGCGCTGTCCGCCATTCGCGCCGTGTTCTCCGCCGACCGCGCCGATGAGGAGGAGACCGCGGCCACGATCAGGACCGTGTTGCGCGAGATCGGCCATTTCGTCGATCCCCACACCGCCGTCGGCATTGCGGTGAGCGAGAAGGAGACGCGCGACCCGGCGGTGCCGATGATCGTGCTCGCCACCGCGCATCCGGCCAAGTTTCCGGAAAGCATCGAGAAAGCCTGCGGGATGCGGCCGCCGCTGCCCGACTGGCTCGCCGATCTCATGCAGCGTCGCGAACATTTCATCACGCTGCCGGTCGATCAAACCGCGGTGGAATCCCATATTCTCTCGTTGAGCCGCGCCGCCCAGCAAGGAGCCGCCGCATGAGCGTCGAAGTCACCCGTCTCCTGTCCGGTCTCACCGTGGTGACCGACGCCATGCCGCCTCTGCAGACGGCCTCGCTCGGCGTGTGGGTCGGCTCCGGCAGCCGGGACGAGTGCCCCGACGAGCACGGCATCTCGCATCTCCTCGAGCACATGGCGTTCAAGGGCACCTCGCGGCGCAGCGCGCGCGAGATCGCGGAGGAGATCGAGGCGGTCGGCGGCGACCTCAATGCGGCAACCTCGGTCGAGACCACGGCCTATTACGCGCGCGTCCTGCGCGAGGACGTGCCGCTCGCGCTGGACGTGCTCGCCGACATCCTCGGCGACCCCGCGTTCGATCCCGAGGAGCTCAAGCGCGAGCAGAACGTGGTGGTGCAGGAGATCGGCGCGGTCGAGGATACGCCCGACGATCTGATCTGGGATCGGCTGCAGGAGATTGCATTCCCTGGCCAGCCCATCGGCCGCTCCATCCTCGGCACGCCCGCGACCGTCTGCTCCTTCGACCGCGCGCGGCTCACCACCTATCTCACGCGCAATTACCGTGCTCCCGACATGGTGATCGTTGCCGCCGGCGCGGTGGACCACAAATCGGTGCTGGCCGAGGTGGAGCAGAAATTCGCGTGCTTTGGCGCACCCGGCGCGCCGGTGCCGCAGCCGGCGCACTATGTCGGCGGCTCGCGCGTCGAGAGCCGCGAGCTCGAGCAGGTGCATATCGCGCTCGGCATGCAGGGCGTGCGGCAACGCGATCCCACCCTCTATAGCCTGCAGGTCTTCACCAGCATTCTCGGCGGCGGCATGTCCTCGCGCCTGTTTCAGGAGATCCGCGAGCAGCGCGGACTTTGCTACGCGATCTACACCTTCCATACTCCATACAGTGACAGCGGCATGTTCGGCCTCTATGCAGGCACCGATGCCGCGGATGTCTCCGAGCTGATGCGCGTGGTCGTTGCGGAGCTGCATGCGGCGGCGGAGAACATCAGCGAGGCGGAAGTGCGCCGCGCCAAGGCGCAGATGAAGGCGGGGCTGTTGATGGCGCTCGAGAGCTCCGGTGCGCGCGCCGAGCAGCTCGCGCGGCAGATCCTCAACTGGGGCCGGCCCATTCCGCTCGAGGAGCTGGTGGCGAAGATCGAGGCGGTGAGCGTTGAGAGCACCCGCGCGGCGGGCCGCGCCCTGATCGCACGCGGGCAGCCGGCGCTGGCCGCGGTCGGCCGCGGTCGCGGCATTGAAAGCGCTGCCGCCATTGCGGAGACCTTGATGCCTCGCGCCGCCTGAGGCTCATCACAATGGCCTTTTTCCGCACCGCGAACCTGTCCGACCTGTTGCCCGCCATCGCTGGCGAGGGCGTGGTGCTGCGCTCGCCGCAGATGGCCGACTGGACCGAATGGGCGCGCCTGCGCGAGGAGAGCCGCGACTTTCTCAGGCCATGGGAGCCCACCTGGCCGGCCGACGACCTCACGCGCGCGGCCTTTCGCCGGCGCATCCGGCGCTATTCGGAAGATCAGCGCGGCGACCTCGCCTATGCCTTCTTCCTCTTCGCCAAGGAGGACAATGCGCTGCTTGGCGGACTGACCATCGCCAATATTCGCCGCGGCTGCGCCCAGGCGGGGAGCCTCGGCTACTGGATGGGAGCGCGCCATGCGCACAAGGGCCACATGACCGATGCGGTGCGCGCGCTCGTGCCGTTCGCGTACGGCGCGCTCAAGCTGCATCGCATCGAAGCCGCCTGCATCCCCGCGAACACCGCCTCGATCCGGCTGTTGGAAAAAACCGGCTTCAGACGCGAGGGATTCGCCCGCCAATACCTGTGCATCGACGGGGTCTGGCAGGACCACCTTCTGTTCGCCCGCCTCGACACCGACCCGTAGTGCCTTTGTGTGCCACTCATCTGACGACGCCCTCGGTAAAGTCCCCTCTCCCACAGGGAGAGGGTCAGGGTGAGGGGTTAAATCGTTGGTCGGGACCCCCTCACCCCAACCCTCTCCCCGCTGCTGGGGAGAGGGAGCACGCCAGTGTTTGCTGCTCAGCCCGCCACGCGGGCGCCATGGTTTGGCTGGTATGATGGGCACGTCCGTGTCTTGGCGTGGGACGGGGGATCGATGCGCGCGGGTTTTGTCGGGCTGACGCTGGGCGCGCTCGTAGCGGGCTGCTCATCCGTTTCCGGCGTGATTTCGTCCTCATCGCCCGATGAGAATACGGGCACACCTTCTCCCAGCTGGACCGCGCGCGTGACGAGCTTTTTCTCCGGCGCCAAGCCCGGCGTGACCCAGCCTTCCTCGCCGACGCCATCCGCGCCCGAAATCGAGTGCCCGGGCGTCGACATCCGCAACGGCGCCTCCACTCTCAACATCACGACGAAGGCCGATGCCGCGACCGCCGGCGACGTGCGCTACCAGCTCTCGTTCGGTCAGACGGCACGCGAATGCACCGTGCAGGGCGAGACCGTTGTCATGAAAGTGGGCGTGCAGGGCAAAGCGATCATTGGACCCGTCGGCGGACCCGGCACCGTGGATGTGCCCATCCGTTATGCGGTCGTGCGCGAAGGCCCCGAGCCCAAGACCATCGTGACCAAGTTCAGGCGCACGTCGGTGACCATCGCCCCGAACGAACGCCATGCGTCATTCGTCGATATCGAGGAAGGGCTGAACTTTCCGTTGCCGCCGGCGAAGGAGCTCGAAGCCTACGTCGTCTATGTCGGCTTCGACGAGCTTGGCGACCCGAAGCCGAAGCAGCCCGCCCGCACCGCCAAAAAACCAAGATCGTAGCCCCGGGGTGAGCGCAGCGAAACCCGGGAACGCTTCCCCGGATATCACCAGCCGCGAATGGCGGCGACTGTGCCCTTGAGATGCCGCAGGTCGGCGACAATCGCGCGCGCGCCCGCCCGCATCAGCTGTTCGCCGAGATCGCCCTCGGCATGACTCCCGCCCACGAAGCCGATGGGGGTCATCCCTGCCGCCGTGGCGGCGGTGACGCCCGCGGGCGAGTCCTCGATCACGATGCACTCGCGCGGCCGCACGCCCATGCGCTCGGCGGCATGCAGGAAAAGAGCCGGCGCCGGCTTGCCGGCCGCGACGCTGCTCGCCGAGAAGGTGTGCTCGAAGAAGCGCGCGAGTCCCGCGGTTTCAAGGCTCGCGCGGATACGGTCGGGGCTCGATGAGGAGGCGACGCATTTCGGCCCTCGCAGCCAGGTAAGCGCATAGGCCGCATGCGGAATGCTGCGCAGCTCTGCGCGCAACCGCCGCAAGGTTGCGCCGGCGACAGCCGAGGGAAAGCTCGCCGGCAGCTTGCGGCCGCTTGCCGCCTCGACCATGGCAAACATGTCAGCGGGGCGGCGGCCGGAGAAAAACCGGCTCACTAGCGCCGGCGTCAGCGGAATGCCGATGCGGCTAAATTCCTCGGCGGCGACGGTCGCGGCGATCTGCTCGCTGTCGACCAGCACGCCATTGCAGTCGAAGATGATCACGATTCCCCCGCGCCGTATCACTTATCAGAATAGGAATCGTTTGTACGTCGCAAAAGTCGGGCGTCGTACGCAGGAGCGATTATGCACCGTTTTCCGCGGCCGTCGGGGGATAACGCATGCGCCCATCAGAATGATTCGCCTGTTGCGAATCCGTAACAGGCTACGCCGTCATGGCCGGGCTTGACCCGGCCATCCACGTCTTGCTCATGCGAAGGCGTGGATGCGCGGAACAAGTCCGCGCATGACGGCTGAGGCGCTGTCTCAGTTCAGCTTTGTCTTGATCGCCGCCACGCCTTCATCGAGCAGCTTCTCGGCGACGTTGTCCTTCACCGTGCGCGAGAGGATCTGCTCGGCCGCGGCAACGCCCGCGTCCGCCGCCGCCGCGCGCACGTCGGCGAGCGCCTTTGCTTCAGCCTGCGCAATCTTCGTCTCTGCCATCTGCGTGCGCCGGCCGATGAGCTCCTCCATGCGCGCCGCCGTCTCTTCCGCGAGGCGCTCGGCTTCGGCCTGCGCGCTGGCAATGATGGCTTGCGCCTCCTGCTCGGCTTCTTCCTTCTTCAATCGATAGGAGGCGAGCAGCGCCTGCGCTTCATCCCTGAGCCGCCGCGCCTCGTCGAGCTCCGCTTTGATGCGGTCGCGCCGCGCGTCGAGCGCGCGCAGCAGCATGTTGTGCACCTTGTAGTAGCCGAGCACGGCGACGAAAATGACGAAGGCAACCGCCACCCAGGTTTCCGCTTCGAGCATGGCGCGTCCTATCGCGTTTTCCTTCGTCATTGCCGGGCTTGACCCGGCAATCCATTTTCTTAGCGCTTCAAAACGGAATTGAGTGCTTCGTCCACCTGCTGGCCGCTCGGCGGCTTGCCGATGAGGCGCTCGATGATCGCGCCGGCCGCCTCGCCGGCAATGCTGCGCACGTTGGCCATCGCCGCCGCTTGCTTCTGCGCGATGCTCTTTTCCGCCTCGGCGACATGCGCATTCAGCTTCGTCTCGACTTCCTTGCGGCGCGCCTCCGCGGCCGCCGCCGCTTTTTCCCGCCGCTCGCTCGCAAGCGCCTGCGCCCGGCCGCGCGCCTCGCTCAGCGCCTGCTCGTGCGCGGCGAGGGCGGCATCCGATTGCTCCTTGAACTGCTGCGCCTGCGCCACGTCATCGTCGATGCGTTGCCTGCGCGCATCCAGAATGCTCTGCACGCGCGGCAACCCGACGCGCGACATCAGCAGATAGAGCGCCACGAAGGTGATTGCGAGCCACAGAAGTTGAGATGCAAAGGTTTGCGAATCAAACGGGGGGAAGCCGCGGCCGTGCTCGCCCGCGGGAATGTGCTCGGTGGTCGAGGTCGTGGTTGCCATGCCGGAGCGCGGCGCCGCCTCAAAGGGCAAACAGCAGGAGGAGCGCAATCAGCAGCGAAAAGATGCCGAGCGCCTCGGTAACCGCAAAGCCGAAAATCAGGTTTCCGAACTGGCCTTGCGCGGCGGAGGGGTTGCGCAAGGCGGCCGCGAGATAGTGCCCGAAAATCGTGCCGACGCCCACGCCGGCACCGCCCATGCCAATGCAGGCGATGCCGGCGCCGATCATTTTTGCCGCTTGCGGATCCATAATCTCTCTCCTTTTCAGAAAGGGCGTTCAGTGGCCCGGATGGATGGCGTCGTTGAGATAGATGCACGTGAGAATGGCGAACACATAGGCCTGCAGGAAAGCGACCAGCAATTCCAGCGCGGTGAGCGCGATCGTGAGGCCAAGCGGCAGGAGCGCGCCCAACCAGCCGAGCACGCCGAACGCCGCGAGCATCGTCACGAAGCCGCCGAACACTTTCAGCGTGATGTGGCCGGCGAGCATATTCGCGAACAGCCGTACGCTGTGCGAAACCGGGCGCGACAGGAACGACATCACCTCGATGAACGTGACCAGCGGCAGGATGTAGATCGGTATTCCGCTCGGCACGAACAGCTTGAGAAAGCGCAGGCCGTTCTTCCAGAACCCGTAGATGATGACGGTGAAGAACACGAGTAGCGCCAGCGCCACGGTGATGATGATGTGGCTCGTTACCGTGAACATATACGGAATGATGCCAACCACGTTCACCACCAGGATGAACATGAACAGGGAGAACACGAGCGGAAAGAATTTCAGCCCCTCGGTGCCGGCCGTGCTGCGCAAGTTGCTGGCGACGAACTCGTACGACACTTCCGCAACCGTCTGCAGACGGCTCGGCACCAGCGCGCGCGAGTGCGTGGTGCCCAGCATGAGGAATGCAATCAACAGCACCGCAATCACCATGAACAGCGCGGAATTGGTGAACGCGATCTCGAAGTTGCCGATATGCGCGATCGGGAAGAGATTCTTGATCTGAAACTGGTGAATGGGATCCATGTGATGTTCAGCGGATGAGCGGGCTCACTCTCCCGAGGCCGGCGGCATCGTTCTCGTCGGAATGACACCGGCAGCGCGCATGACGTTGAGAACCCCGGCAGCAAAACCAAGCAGCAGAAAGACGATCATTCCCCAGGGGGAAATACCAAGCCAGCGGTCGAGGAGCCAGCCTATGGCGCCTCCCAGCAGCACCGCTCCGACCAGCTCGCTCGAGAGCCGAAACCCGCGCGCCAGCGCCGAGGCGTCCGTGCCGGCAATCGGGCGTTCTTCGGAGGGAGCGTCTGCATGCTGCCGGCGATCGCGCGCCCGGCGCAAGCGCGCCTCGAAGCTCTCGTCCGCAGCAGGCGGCTCCTCGCGGTCCTCGCGCGCGTCATTCCTCATGCATGCGATAAGTGGCGCTTCAGGAAGGAGATCGCCAGCGTTTTGCGCCGCAAAGCCCGGCGGACCTATACTGAGCATGTGAAAGTGAGTCAAGAAACCGGGCACTCTGCCGTGGTCACATTGACAGTGCCAGTGTTGCTGCGTAGCCCGGATGAGCGTAGCGACATCCGGGATTCCCGCATATCGCTCCGCTCATACGGGCTACGATGCGCGCTCCTCACAGCTGCCTGCCGCCGTTCATGTCGGAAGAGCATATGCTCCGCTTGGTTTTCTCAGCTCTCGTGATCGCTGCGTCCGTCGTCGCGGCATCCGCGCAAACGACCGATGACCGCTACAGCTTCAGCCGCATCGATGAAGGCTATCTGCGCCTCGACGGACGAACCGGTGAGGTCTCGGTATGCACGCGCAAGCCCGTGGGCTGGGCGTGTCAGCTCGTGCCCGACGAGCGCGCCGCGCTGGAGGCCGAGATTGCGCGCCTGCAGGGCGAGAGCGCCGCGCTGAAGAAGGAGCTGCTTGCGCATGATCTGCCGCTCCCGGGCGCGACGACACCGCAATCCTCCGTGTCGCCGGAGACGCCACGCCCGCAGCTGCCCGGACAGGTCGAGCTCAACAAGCTTATCGCCATGATGGACAAGCTGTGGCGCCGCCTGGTCGACATGGTGTGGACGCTGCAAAGGGAAATTCTGAAAAAGACGTGATGCGCGCGGCCGAGCCATCCCCCGATGCCGCGCTCTCGCGCATCGTCAGCGGCGCCCCGGAGCTGCTCGCGCAAGCGACGCTGACGGTTCACACGCCGGGACGGAGCTTCACCGAGATCACCGGACACGTGGCGCAGTTCATCGAAAGCGCGGGCGCGCGGGACGGCATTCTGCTGCTGTTCATCCGGCACACGTCGGCTTCGCTGGTGATTCAGGAAAACGCCGACACCGACGTGCGGCGCGATCTGACAACCGCGCTCGATCGCCTCGCGCCGGAAGATGCCCCCTGGGTGCACCATGTCGAGGGTCCCGACGACATGCCGGGTCATGTCAAGACCATGCTCACCGGCGTTTCCCTGCACGTGCCGGTGGGCAACGGGGCGCTGGCGCTGGGCACCTGGCAGGGAATCTACGTCGCCGAGCACAGCGCGCGCCCACACCGCCGCGAGATTGTGCTCCAGTTCATCGGCACCCGCCGCCCAAGCAGCGCGCAGCAGACATGAAGCCGACGGCATTTCGCTATCACGCGCCCAAAACGATCGCGGAGGCAGTCGCGAAGCTCGGGGAAGTCGCGTCCGATGACGGACGCGTGCTCGCCGGCGGACAAAGCCTCGTTCCGATCATGGCGTTTCGTCTCGCGCGGCCCGCTCACCTCGTCGACATCAACGGCGTGGCGGAGCTCGAGGGGCTCGGCGCCGAGGACAACAAATTGTGCATCGGCGCATGCGTCCGGCATGCCGCGTTCTACAAGCCGGTGGTGGAGGGGCCGCTCGGCCGTGTGCTGGCGCAAGTCGTGCGCTACGTGGCGCATCACCCGATCCGCACCCGCGGCACCTTCTGCGGAAGCCTCGCCCACGCCGATCCTGCCGCCGAATGGTGTCTGGTCGTCGCGGCGCTGGGCGGGGAAATGGTTGCGCAGAACACATCGCGCACGCGCACCGTTGCGGCCGCTGATTTTTTCCGCGGTGTCATGACGACGGCGCTCGAGGAGGACGAGCTGCTCACGCAGGTGCGGCTGCCCATCCCGCCGGCGGATACGCGCTTCGGGTTTTACGAGTTCAACCGCCGGGCCGGGGATTTTGCGCTGGGCATGGCGCTGGTCAGCTATCGGCTCGAAGGCGGGCTCATAGCCGAGCCGCGCGTTGCACTCGGCGGGGTCGAAGCGCTGCCGCGGCGCATCGAGGAAGCCGAGCGCGCGCTTGCCGGCCGTCCGCCGGAGCGCGCCGCGTTCGCGCTCGCGGCCGACGCTGCGGCAAGCGTGGTCGATCCGCTCGAAGACGCGATAACGAGCGCAGACTACCGGCGCGATCTCACCCGCACCGTCACCCGCCGCGCCCTGGAGGCGACCACGTAGGGTGCGCAAAATCGCGCGCTCTCTGCCTCTCCGCGTGGGCACGGCGCGTACGCGCGATGTGCGCACGCGGTCATGCCGAGTTTCGCGCCTTTGCCCACCCTACAACCTACCGCGCGCAAGCAATGCGCGGGCGCGGGCGACCACCGGCTCGTCGACCATGCGGCCCTCGAAGACGAAAGCGCCTTCGCGGCGAACCAGCGCCGCTTCCGCCGCGGCAATCAGCCGCCGCGCATGTGCAAGCTCCTGCTCGCTCGGAGAAAACGCGCGGTTGAGTATCGGAACGACAGAAGGATGCACGCAGGTTGCGCCGTCGAAACCGAAGGCGCGCGCCTCGCGCGCGCTTTGCTCGATCTCATGCGCAGCCTTGTAATCGGCAACGCTGCGCAACATCCCAAGCGATCTCTTGCCCGCCGCCTTCGCGGCCAGATGCACGAGCAGCTTCGGAAATTTGAGAAACTCCGGCGTCGGCTCGGCATGCATGGAGGTGGCGAGATCCTCGCTGCCGGTGATCAGCGCGAAAATGCGGGGTGTCGTGCTCGCAAGGGCGCGCGCATCGAGCACGGCCGCGGCATCCTCGATCATGGGCACGAGCACGGTCGCGGCACGATGCATCGCCCGCTCGGTACGCTCAAGCATGTCTCCGAGTTCTTGCAGCATGCGCGGCTCGCGCGCTTTCGGCACGAAGAGGCCAAAGGCGCCGGCCCGGCACGCGGCTTCCGCATCCAGTTTTAGAAGATCCGATGTCGCATTGATGCGCACGAAGACGGCGGCGCCGCTCTTGCTCACTGCCGCCACACTGTCGGCAAGCCGCGCGCGCGCCTTGCCTTTCTCTGCGGGCGCCACCGCGTCCTCAAGATCGAGAATGATCGCGTCCGCGCCGCGCTCGTGCGCCCTGGCGATGAATCGGTCCGAGCTTGCCGGCACGTAGAGAAGGGAACGGAGCAGCACGGCGCCTTGTAGACCAGATGAGGGGCACACTCTATCGTTCCCGCAGCAGCCCGTGAACGGCACACCTGACATGAGCGATATGGCTTCCATCGAGAGCTGGGTCGGGCGCACCCGCGAGGACGAGGACGAGGTCTGCGTCGGCACCGTGCGCCGCTTTGCGGCCATGCTGGATCAGGATCCCGCAGGTTACGGCCACGGCACCGAGCTGCCGGAAAGCTGGTACGCGATTCTCTTTGGCCCGCTTGCGCCGCAAAGCGCGCTGGGGCCGGACGGGCATCCGATCACGGGCGATTTCCTGCCGCCCTTGCACGACACGCGCCGCATGTTCGGGGGTCGCCGCGTGCGCTTTCACCAGCCGCTGCATGTGGGCGATGTGGTGAAGCGCATCTCGACCGTGCGCCAGGTGGAAAAGAAGCAGGGGCGCAGCGGCCCGTTCACGCTGGTCACGGTGATCAATGAGCTGAGCGTGGCATCGAAGCCGGCGCTCACCGAAGAGCAGGATATCGTGTACCGTCCGTCGGAGAACGAAATCGCTGCCTCCGGCAGCAAGACGAGCGCATTGCGCGATCTCGGTGAGAAGCCGCAGTGGACACGGACCGTCCGGCCGGACCCCGTTTTGCTGTTCCGTTACTCGGCGCTCACCTTCAACGCGCACCGCATTCACTACGATCTTCCCTACACGCGCGAGCGCGAGGGCTATCCGGCCCTGGTGATGAACGGCGCCTTGACGGCGCTGTTGCTCGTCGAGACCGCGCGGCCGCATCTCTCCGGCAAAATCGTCTCCTATACGGCGCGCGCGCTGCGTCCGCTTTTTGTCGAGCAGGACATCGCGCTGCGTGGCCGGCACCGCGAAGGTGGCGGCGCAGAGCTGTGGGCGTGCGCGCCGAGCGGCGAGCGCGCGTACGAGGTGAACGTTTCGCTCGAGCAAAGCCCATGAGCGGAGGCCGGCTGTAGCCCGCATGAGCGAAGCGACATGCGGGGTCATCCCCGGGTGTCGCTGCGCTCACCCGGGCTACAACTCTTCTCTCACCGCTGCGATCGCGTCCGCATCGAGGCCCGCTTCGGCGAGCACGGCGTCGGTGTGCTCGCCTAGCCGCGGCGCCGGCATCCGCCAGGCTCCCGGCGTGCGGGAGAGGCGCGGCACCACGGCATGCATGGGGATCTTGCCGAGGTTCGCGTCTTCGACCTCAGGCACGATTTCACGCTCGCGGAAATGCGCATCCTCGAGGGCGTCGGCGATGGTGTAGACGGGAGCGACGGTCACTTCCGCGTCCCGCATGCCCGCGAGCGCCTCTTTGCGCGTCTTTGCCGCGAACCAGGCGCCCACTGCCTCGTCCACCAGTGCGCGGTGCTTGATGCGCGCGCTGTTGGTGGAGAAGCGCGCGTCCTCGATCATCTCCGGCCGGCCGATCGCCTCGAACACGCGCCGTGCCATGGCTTGCGTCGACGCGGAAAGCGCGACGTGCGCGCCGTCCGCGCAGCGATAAACATTGCGCGGTGCCGACGTGTGGGACGCGCTGCCGACGCGCTTTTTCAGAGTCCCCGTTTGTCGATAAATGGCCGCCTCCGGGCCCAGGATCGAGAAGATCGCCTCGAGGAGCGACAAGTCGATCACCTGCCCGCGCGTGTGTCCCTGGTCGCGCGCGCGCAAGGCGGCCACGGTGGCAAACGCGCCGTAAAGGCCGGCGGTCATGTCCGCGAGTGGAAACGGCGGCAACACAGGCTCGCGGTCGGCAAAGCCGGTGCGCGCCGCAACCCCGCTCATCGCCTCGACAAGGGTGCCGAAGCCAGGCAGCGGCGCGTACGGGCCGCTCTGCCCGAAGCCGGAAATGCGCACGATGATCAGATGAGGAGTTTTTCCAAGCAGAACGTCCGGGCCGAGCGCCATCGCTTCCAGCGTTCCCGGCCGGTAGTTCTCGACAAACACGTCGGCCTTGCGCACGAGACGCAACAGCGCCTCGTGCGCCGCAGGCTGCCGCAGATTGAGAACAACGGAACGCTTGTTGCGCCCGTATACTTTCCACCAGAGCTCCTGGCCGGCGTCGCGCCAGTGCCGCAGCGGGTCGCCCTCCGGCGGCTCGATCTTGACCACGTCGGCGCCGAAATCGGCGAGCTGGAGGGAGAGCATGTTGCCGGCGACCAGGCGCGAAAGATCGAGCACGCGCAGGCCGTGCAATGGTCCACGCGCATCAGCGTCGAACCGTATGGCCGTGTGAGAATTCACGGGATCAGATAGATGGGCGAGGACCATGCCTGATGCCCATCGCTCTGCGTCACCCGCACGTACACGGGAAGGTCGGCAGTGCCTGCATGCTGCACCGTGTGCTCCAACGTGAGATGCCTGCTCCAGTCTTGCTCGGGCAAACGATAGATGCTGATGCGCCGATCAAGGCCGCCCCCATCCAGGCCAACTGTTTGCTCATCGAGCGACTGCAGATCGATGCGCCCGCTGACGACGTTCGTCTCGATCTCGATGCTTCCCTCGCGCGGCTGGTCGAGCCAGAGATCGATGCCGGCGAGATTGCCGGTGGTTACGGAAATCCATTCGAGACCTTGTCCCCGGATCGTTTCACGCACCTGACGTTCGGGATTGAGGAAATTCACCGGCGCAAAGCGCTGCACACGATTGTCCAAGAGTCGCAGCTTGCCTTGCCACAGCGTCTCGCGCCCGCGGCCGCGATACTCGGCGCCTTGCCACAGCACCCGCACGCGGCGGCCGAGATCGTTTTTCGCATACGGCCGGAAGGTCTCTGCGATCTTTAGGCCGTAGAGTACGTCGACCCGGTCAATCGACGCGGTGCCGATCACTTCCGCCGAAAAACGCATCGGCACCCCGTGCGCGCGCACGATATCGCCCATCATTGCCGAGCGCGTCGCGCTCTCCTGCGCCGGGCCGTGCAACGGATCGTCCAAAAAAATGATCACCGGCTCGGCGAACGAGCCCTGCACGTCGAGAAAGAGACGCGTGCCGGTCGTGCCGTAATGATGTCTTTGCCGCAGGGCTTCGAACAGAGCGTCGCGGGTGAGCTCGCGCATGAAATAGCAGGTCAATCCGCCGATCGCCCCGAAGGTCGAAGCGCCGGGCCGGGTCGCACCGGGGCGCCCCTTGTGGTCGTCGCTGTGACAGACGACGCCGACGCGGTAGCCTTTCTCGAACGCATCGTGCAGCAGCCACTCGAACGTGCCCCAGGTCGAATGCACTTCGACCGCTCGCTCGAGCCGCGCGTCATGGGCGAATTTGATATCGGCATAGCGCCCGCCCACATGGGCGATAACGAGCGCGTCCTCGCCCTGCAATGCGCGAAACAGCTCGTCGGCCCGGAAGATCGGCTCGCTCGATGCGCAGCCCTCGACAAGAATGTGCGACGAGCGGCGTATCGGCCGGCCTTCATGGCGGAAGAAAACGTTGCGGTCGCCGCCCATGCCGGTATTGCCGGACCATTCGTAACCCGGAACGCATACGAATTTTCCCGGAGCGTCGAATTCTCCAAAAAGCGTGTTGAGCTCTTTCCAGAACGCGTCGGTGATCTGAAAGTCATTACCCTGATGGCCGACAATGTCGATGCAGGCCTTGTCGCGCGCGTACTGAAAATAGGCTTTCGCGGTGCCCGAGCCGATGGTCTCGCCGCTCTGGCCGTGCAGATCGCCCCAGTAGCGCCGGAGCGGCGCCGCAGAGACGACGCGCAGCGGATTGGCGCGTGCGACCTCCTCGCCGTCGGCGAGCACGCGCAGCTCGATATCCGCGGGATGTCGCGCAACCAGCGGATCAAGGATCAGCGGAACGTCGCCGCGCGTGAGGTGAACCGTTGCAGGCAACCCGTCGATGTGTTGTGAGGCAATCAATGTCAGCTCGCGTTCAGCAGCCGTCGGATTTCCCCAAATATCCTCCGCCAGAATAGCGAGACGGAATGGCTCGCCGGCAATGACGAGCGAGGGCCAGATCGCCTTCCATCGGGCGAGCGGTCCCGGCACGAGATTGATGCAGGGCTGCACCGGCAGCTCGGTAAACTCATACGTGGCGAAAGCATCGACGGCAGTCTTGAGCGGAAAGCGCTCTTCGCAATTGGTTTGTAGCCGAAAACCGGGCGAGCCCTGCCGCCGATCGCCCAGGCGCAGCGTGAGCGTGTCGCCCGCGCGCAAGTAGCCGCGGCTCAACCGCACGAGGACCGTGTTGGCATAGGGGCGGATATTGAGCCGGTCGAACCAGATGTCGAGCTTGGCCCCGTTGCTCGCTTCGACCGTGGTGTAGTTGGCCGCGTTCGGTCGGTCGAACTGCGGCTTGCCCATGTCCGAGGTCGTCCGCCACGACACTTTCATCATGCCGGTATCATCGATGCCGAAAGTCCCGGCGGTGTAGGTCAGCGTGAGCTCCGCATGCGCGCCGGCGACAAACGGGCCTCGCGGGCTGAGCGCTATTGCGCCCATGTGCTCGGGAAGATAGGTCGAGAACGGCATTTCAGCCTGCCACTCCGTGTGGAGGTGATGCTGATCACATTGCGCATGGGCGGTAACACAAGCAAGACTCTGTCGCATGTCATGCCCCGCGAAGGCGGGGCATCCAGTATGCGACGGCTGCGCGACGCGATATGTCGCGGCACGTCCCGGATTTTCCGGTTACTGGATCGCCCGCCTGCGCGGGCGATGACAACGTGGGGATTGCTGCTCGTCCTAGGTGTTGGCGCGGTTGGCGCGCAGGCGCAGGAATGGCCGTCGCGGCCCATTCGCTTCGTCGTGCCGTTTCCGGCAGGCGGCTCGACCGATGTCGGGGCACGGTTGATCGCCGATTCTCTCACGCGGGCACTCGGCCAGCAGGTCGTCGTCGAGAACAAGTCCGGGGCGAGCGGCAATGTGGGTTTCGAGGCGGCAGCGAAAAGCGCGCCGGACGGTTACACGGTGCTGATTGCGCCCGATCAGATCGCCAGCGCGCCGCACGTCTTCAAAGTGACATTCAATTCGCTCAAGGATTTCAGCCCGGTGATCCAACTGTCGCGCCAGCCGGTGGTGCTGGCGGTTCATCCTTCACTCGGGGTCGGCTCTGTTGCCGAGCTCGTGGCGCTGGCAAAGCGGCAACCGGGCTTGAGCTACTGCACATCCGGCGTTGGCTCGCAGCAGCACATCGTGGCCGAGTGGTTCACGAAACTCGCCGGCATCAAGCTGGAGCACGTGCCATATCGGGGCGGCGGACAGGCGATCAACGATCTGATCGCGGGACACATCCGCATCGGCTCGCTCGGCTCCTCGCCTCTGATGCCACACTATAAAGCAGGCATCCTGCGGCTCATTGCGCAAAGCACGCTTGCACGCTCGCCAAGTCTGCCGGAAGTGCCGACCTATCAGGAGGCGGAGATAAACGGGCTCGTGCTGGACCAGTGGCTCGGCGCGCTCGTTCCGGCTGGAACACCGGCGCCGATCATTTCTCAACTCAATAGGGAAATGAACAAGGCGCTCATGCAGCCGGCGGTACGCGAGGGCTTTCTTCAGTCAGCGCAGGAGCCAGTGGGCGGAAGTGCAGATGAGTTTGCGCGCCTGCTGCGCGAGGACTACGACAAATATGCGCGCCTTGTGCAAGAGCTCAACATCAAGCTGAACTAAAACAACGAGCTTGGGAGAAAAATGATGCGCCGATTTATTCAGGCTCTCCTCGCGATTTCGACGCTACTTGCATGGGCCCAGGGCGCAGCGGCGCAACAGCCCTATCCGACGCGCCCGATCACGGTCGTGGTCCCGTTTGCGGCGGGCGGGCCGACCGATGTGATGGCGCGCATTCTCGGCCAGCACATGAGCGGCACGCTGGGGCAGCAAATCGTGGTCGAGAACGTGACCGGCGCCGGTGGCTCGCTCGGCGCAGCGCGCGTCGCCAAGGCCACGCCTGACGGATACACGATGGTCATGGGAAATCTTGGTACCCACGCGGCGAGCGTCGGGCTTTACAAGAACCTTTCCTACGATCCGCGCACGGATTTCGAGCCGGTGATGCTGGTTGCGAACACGCCCATGGTGCTCGTGGTGCGCAAGAACTTTCCGGCAAACACGCTCAAGGAGTTCATGTCGTATGTCACGAGCCACCCCAACAAGGTGACATTCGGCAGCGCCGGCACCGGCTCCTCCTCGCATCTCACCTATCTGCTCTATACCCACCTCACCGGGGAGGAGATCCAGCACGTGCCGTATCGCGGGCTCTCCCAAGCGGTGAATGATCTCCTCGCGGGGCAGATCGACATGATGTTCGACCAGGTAGTCTCCTCCTCCCCGCACATTCACGCGGGCAGCGTCAAGCCGATCATGGTCACGGCGCCGACGCGCGCGGCGGTCATTCCGGCGGTGCCGTCTGCCCCCGAAGCAGGCCTGCCTGACATGATTACAAATGTCTGGTCGGCGCTGTTCTTTCCGAAGGGAACGCCGCAGGCCATTGTCCAGCGCGTCAATAGCGCGGTCGATGCCGCCATGCGCGATCCCGACGTAGCCAAACGCCTGGCCGATCTCGGCGCGGACGTGCCGGCGCCCGATCAGCGCACGCCCAAGTTTCTTGGCGATTTCGTGCGTTCCGAAATCGACAAATGGGTGCCGCTGATCCAGGCAGCGGGTGCTGGCGCCGACTAGGATTGCTCTCAAAGCGCTCCCCTTCATCGTCATCCTGAGGAGCGAGTGAGCGCAGCGAGCGAGCCTCGAAGGATGCACGGCCACCGCACCGGCCGCATCCTTCGAGGCTCGGCGCTTTGCGCCGAGCGCCTCAGGATCACGGATGAATGTGAGCGTTTGTGACCCAGTAACATATATCCCGGGTATGAGACTCACGGACGAAGAACAGGCGATGCGCGCGGGCGCGTTAGGCCCGGCCGCGCAGTGGGCGGTCGAGCATCAGATCAAGGTCGGCACATATCTGGGCGCTGGCGACTTCGTGCCGGTGAGCGGCGCCCATGTGATGGCCGATACGGAATCGCTCGGCGTTGCGGGCGTTGAGTTTCTGGAGCAGCTCGCGACGCAAGCGGCCGGTCAACGCTGCCTGCGGGTGCCGACCATCACCGATCCGCGCGGCACCGATTTTGCCGCCGCGCATCGCCTCAGACAGAAGGACTGGATGGTCGAGCTCGAGCAGCGTGCGATTGTGGCGTTCGAGAAAATCGGGGTGCTGATGACCAACACCTGCATCAATTATCAGACCATCATGGCGCCGGTGCTGGGCGAGCACGTCGCCTATGGCGACACCGGGGTGGTGATCTATTGCAACA
This sequence comes from Pseudomonadota bacterium, assembly GCA_046733355.1. Taxonomy (GTDB): domain Bacteria; phylum Pseudomonadota; class Alphaproteobacteria; order Rhizobiales; family Xanthobacteraceae; genus VAZQ01. Next base: position 21,818 of record JBKPOZ010000032.1, read on the forward strand.
GCGTGTGCGGGGCGCGGTCGAATTTCGAAGGCGGACCCTCGGCGCTGAGCGCCGGCATTACCGGCCGCACACCGCGCTACGGCTATCATCTCCCGGAGCGCCGGCGCGCCACGCTCTCCGTCCACGTCGAAGCCGCGCCCCGAGAGCTGAACGAATGGGGGGCGCTTGGCGCCCTCGTCGGCCGCGTCTCCGGAGATTATTGGCAAATACCCGCGCTATTCGGCATCGAGCGCGTGCCAAGCTCGGACGAGATGAAGCATTTCGGCGCGGCGCTTGCGAGCTACGGCTCGGTGGCGCTGTTTCATATGATCGGGATCACGCCCGAGGCGCGGGACGGAGCGGATGTCGTCCCCGCGCACCTCCCGGCGCACAGGATCGATCGGTCTCAGATCAGGCAATTCCAATCAAGCTCGCGGGCAGGCGCGGACAATGTTGATCTGGTCGTCTTCTCCGCGCCCCAGCTGAGCCTCCTGGAGATGCAGCACTTGGCTGGTTTGCTCGACGGCCGTCGCGCGACCATTCCGCTGCTCGCCGTCACGAGCCCGCAGGTGAAGCCCGACGCCGATCGCATGGGGCTCACGCAAAAGATCGAGGCCGCAGGCGCGATGGTGCTCTCCGGCATGTGCTTCTATCAGAGCTATGCGCGGGAAATGGCCGAGGCGAACGGCTGGAAGCGCCTCGCCACCAACTCGGCGAAGCTCGTCAACATCATCGGCGGATATGGCTACAAGCCCGTGCTTCTTTCCATGGAGGCCTGCGTCGCCGCCGCGTGCACGAACGGCAGGATAACGCCGTGAGCACGATTTTTTATGCAGCCGCGGGAATGGGCCGCAAGGTGCAGGCCGAAGCGCTCGTCGCCAAGGATGGATTCTCCGCGCGCTACGATCTCGATCGCGTGCGTGGGGTATTCTCGCGGCCCGAGCACAAGCTTGCGGGGCAGAGCTATGTGGATCGCGTCCTCGTCCTCGACGCGGCGAAGGGCGGCGTTGCCACCGCCTGGATGCTGCATGAAATGAAGGCGAGGGGAGTCATGCCTGCGGCGCTGGTGCTCAATGCGGCGAACCCGATCATGGTGCAGGGCGCGGCGCTCGCGGACTTCACCATGATCTCGGGCTTCGACGTCGACATCACCGGCGCCATTCCGCATGGCAGCCTGGTGGAGGTCGATCCGACCGCATCGCGACCGTTTATCAGAGTCCTGTGATCGCATCGACTACTCGCGCGCATTGACTCGATTTTCCGCGCGACGCACATTGATGCTGCCTACAATAAGATGAAGAGGGAGGGGCCTATGTTTGAAGGCGTGTATCGGTTCGCGCTCGCGCTCGGTCTCTTTGCATTCGCCACGCAAGCGCCGGCGGCCGAGCAGGGGGTTGCGGCCGACACCATCCAGATCGGAGCGTTCGGACCGATCACCGGGCCAGCCGCCTATATCGGGCTTGGCGGCCGAGACGGCGCCAATCTGGCGGTCAAGGAGATCAATGCGGCAGGCGGCGTGAACGGTCGCAAGATTTCCATCAGCTTCGAGGATGACGGTCACTCGCCGACCAAAGCGGTCGCGGCGGTGAAAAAGCTCATCGACCAGGATCAGGTGTTCGCGATCTTCTGCGTTGCCGGCAGCAACGGCACGATAGGCTCCATCGATTACGTCAAGGAAAAGGGGCGCGTGATGTACGTGTCCTTTGCCTCGGCGCCGGGGGTGACCTGGCCGTTCGCCCGCAACCTGTTCCGTGGCGGCACCACCGAAGTATCGCGCTATGGCGAGGTCTATGCCGAGCTCATCGTCGACCATCTCAAAGGCGAGAAGGTCGCGATCATGAGCGGGCGCGAGGAATATCCGAAAAACGAGGGCGATGCGCTCACCAAGCAGCTCGCCGCCTGGTACAAGATCACGCCGGTCAAGCGCGTCGAATTCAACATCGGCGACAAGGATTTCACGCCGCAGCTCATCGAGGTGCAGCAGGCGCAACCGCAGGTGATTGCGTTTTTCGGCAACCCGGCGGAAGCCGCTATCGCGTTGCGCCAGGCCAAGGAGCTGGGGCTGAACCAGCCGTTCTTCGTCGGCACCAATATGACGGATCAGAGTCTGATCACAGCGGCGCGGCAGTCCGCCGAAGGCGTGATCGGCGTGTCGCTGTTGCCGCTTCTGCCTGGGCCGAGCAATCCCGACATGCAAGCCTGGGAAGCAAAGTGGAAACAGGAATACCCGAGCGCCCCGCCGGGGCGCCCCAACACTTTCGATCAGCTCGCCTATGGGGACATGTACGTCTTTGCCGAGGCGCTCAAACGCGCGGGATCGGACCTGACAACAGACAAATTCATTTCCGCGCTTGAGAGCATTAAGGATTACCGCGTGAGTGCCGTCGCGACGCCGCGCACGTTCAGCAGCAAGCATCACATCGGCAATCTTCGCCTGCAGCCATTGCAGGTGAAGAACGGCCACTGGGAGCCCATCGCCTGGGAACCCAAGCGCCCGAGCGACGTCCTCGCCCGCTATCAGTGACTGGCGTCGCTCCCCCGCTGCGCGTGGGAGGGATGAATGACCTGGCCGGTTGCGGTTCAGCTTGCGCTTTCAGGCATCAGCGTGGGCAGCATCTATGCGATGGTCGCACTGGCGCTCGTCATCCCGTACAAGGCGAGCGGCGTGTTGAATTTCGGCCAGGGCGAGATCGTCACCTTCGGCGCCTATACGGGTCTTGTCCTTTCACAGATGCTTCCGTTTGCGGCGGTGCTGCCTGCCACGGTCCTTATCGCCGCACTGTTGGGCATTCTCATTGAACGCCTGCTGATCCGTCCGATCATTGCCGCGCCGGAGTTCACGCTGGTCATCGCGACGTTTGCGGTCGGCCTTATGATCCGGGCAGCAATCCGGCTGCACTGGCAGGACAACAGCTTTCCGCTCGATGCGCCCTATGTCGGGCCGCCCCTGGCGCTCGGCCCGTTGCGCGTCAATCCCGCTTATCTCGTCATCATCGGGAGCATGACCGCGCTGGTGCTTGCGCTTATTCAGTTCTTCCGCGCGAGCAAGTTCGGGAAGGCCATGCGCGCCGTCGCCTTTGATGAGGTTGCCGCGCGTCTCATGGGCATCGGCATCAATTCCGTTTTCGCGTCCGCCTGGGCGATGTCGACGGCCATCGCTGCGCTCGCCGGGCTTCTCCTTGCGCCCATTATCGGCGTGAACCCAGAGATCGGAAATCTCATCCTCAAGGCGCTGGTCGCGGCGGTGATTGGCGGCTTCACCAGCCTGGGCGGCGCCGTGCTCGGCGGGCTGCTGCTCGGCGTGCTCGAAACCTTCGGCGGCGCGTTTTTCGGTGCGACCTTCAAGAACATCGTGCCGTTCGGGATTCTCATTCTCCTCCTCCTGCTCAAGCCGCACGGCTTGTTCGGCCGTGCCGTTCAGCAGCGCGTATGAGGTCGATGCGCGGAATTCTTTTTGCGATACTTGGCGCGGCTCTGTGCGCGCTGCCGGCAGTCGTGGCGAGCTATCAGACCTATCTGCTCGAGCTGATGATGATCAACGTCATTGCGGCTTTGGGACTCAATCTCCTCACCGGCAATTGCGGCCAGATTTCGCTGTGCCATTCCTCATTCATGGCCGTGGGTGCCTACACCGCCGCGCTGCTCATGGCGCGCATGGGATGGTCCTTCGCGCTGGCCATTCCGGTTGCGATCGCCATTGCGGCCCTGCTCGGGGCCTGCCTCGGATTTCCCGCGCGGCGGCTTTCCGGGCTCTACCTTGCGCTGGTCACCCTGGGATTTCTCGAGCTGGTGCAGATCGGCCTGGAGGAATTCCCGGAGCTCACCGGCGGTGTGCGCGGGCTCGGCGTGCGCAAGCCGGATTTTGCCGGCATGCCGTTCAAAGCAGATGCCGCGCTCTATTATCTCGTCCTCACAGCGACGGTGCTTGCGGTACTTTTTGCCCGCAATATCCAGCAATCCCGGTTCGGCCGCGCTTTTAACGCGGTGCGGCAGAGTGCCTATGCCGCGCAGTCGCTCGGCATTCCGCTCGCGCGCATGAAGCTTCTTGCCTTCTCGATTGCCGCAGGCTTTGCGGGGCTGTCGGGCGCCTTGCAGGCGATCGTCGTCGGATTCATCGATCCGGGCGAATTCGGTATTTCCGCTTCTTTGCGACAAATCACCTTCATCGTGGTCGGCGGCCTCGGCTCGGTCCTCGGATCGGTGATCGGCGCGGTTCTGCTCACAGGCCTGCCGGAGCTGCTGCGCGGCGCGCAGGAATACAGTGATTTGATTTATGCAGGGGTCCTGCTCGCGACGCTCTTGTTCATGCCGCAGGGCATCGCCGGACTCTTGGCCACAAGCATATTGCAGGCGCGCAGGCCATCGCCGGAAAGGCCGGCGGAGTTGCGCCGGTGAGCCTGCTTTCCATTGAGAGGGTTGCGGTGAGTTTCGGCGGCATTGCCGCGCTGCGCGAAATTTCCATGACCATTGAACGCGGCGAGATTCGGGGCCTCATTGGCCCGAACGGCGCCGGAAAGACTTCCTTGATCAATGCCATTACCGGGGTGGTCGGCCCCCAATCGGGGAGCATCAAATTCGAGCAGCAGGACATCACTGCGCTCGAGGCCGATCGCATTTGCGGCATGGGCATCGGGCGCACCTTCCAGCACGTTGAACTCTTTCGCGAGGAGACGGTGCTCGACAACGTGCTCACCGGCGTCGATCGTCATTATGTGTATCATCTCGCGCCGGCGGCGCTTGGACTCACCGGGCGACTGGACAAAAAAGCGCGGCGCGAAGCGGGGGCTCTGCTTGAGGCGTTCGCGCTGGCGCCGCACGCCAAGATGCGGGCGAGCGATCTGCCCTTCGGGATTCAGAAAAGGATCGACATGGCGCGTGCGCTTGCAGTGCGCCCGCGTCTGCTGCTGCTCGACGAGCCGGTGTCGGGCATGAGCGATGCCGAGGCCAACGAGACGATTGCCACCACGCGGGCGCTCGCCCGCGAGCGCGACATCACTCTGCTGATTGTTGAGCACAATATGCGCGTGATGATGCAGCTCGCCGAGCGCATCACGGTCTTGCACCAGGGCGGCATCATTGCAGAAGGTACGCCGGCAGAGATCCGGGCCAACCGGGCCGTCATTGACGCATATTTGGGCGAGTAGACGCGCAATGCTCGAAGTCCACAGTCTCGATGCGGGTTATGGACGCGTCACCGTGCTGCGTCAGGTTTCGATGCATGTCTTGCGCGAACAGATCGTCGGGCTGCTCGGCGCCAATGGCGCCGGAAAGACGACGCTCATTCGCGCCATTTCCGGGCTTGCCGCCGTCTTTTCCGGCCAGGTGCGGTTCCTCGATCACACTATAACCGGCAGCTGGCCGCAGTCGCTGGTGCGCCGCGGTTTGATTCAGGTTCCGCAAGGACGTCTGCTGTTTGCGGAAATGAGCGTGCACGAAAACCTCGAAATGGGCGCCTACCTGCTCGATCAGCACGAATTCGCCGAGCAGCTCGAATTCGTGCATCGGCTATTCCCAGTCCTGCGCGAGCGCGCGCAGCAACCGGCAGGTTTGCTTTCCGGTGGTGAGCAGCAAATGCTCGCCGTGGGACGCGCGCTCATGGCCAAGCCGCGCTGTCTCCTGCTCGACGAGCCCTCGCTGGGGCTCGCGCCCAAGGTCTTCGACGCCATCATCGTCGTCCTCCGGCAGATTCACGAGCGCGGAATTCCCATCCTCATTGCGGAACAGAATGCCCGCAAAGTATTGCAGCTTGCAGACTATTGTTATGTGCTCGAAAGCGGGCGCGTGGCGCTGCAAGGCAGACCCGCCGAGCTTTCTGCGGAAGCCGAGATTCACGCGTTATATCTGGGAGCGAACCCGTGAAGATCATTGACGTGCACTCCCATTGGGGAACGCGCCGCGGTTATCCGCTGCAGAGCGAGGAGGAGCTGGCACAGCAAAGGGCAACCTGGAACTCGGCGCCCCAATACATGAGCGAAGCGGAGATGGCCGCGCATTTCCGCGCCGCCGATGTGCAGGCCATTCTCGATCTCGGCTTTTCCAAGTTCCGGCCGATCGAGGAGATGCAAAGCCTGCACGATTACGCCTTTGCGACAGAACGAGCGTATCCGGACCGCATTCTGGGCCATTGGATTCATATCGATCCCAAGATGAGGGAAGCGGGAGTGAACGAGCTGCGCCGATGCATCGACAAACGTATTGGCTTTCTCGGCTATGCCGTTTCAGGGTCGCTCTCGCCGCCCCCGAGCGATGCGTCCTATACGCCCTATTACAAGCTGTGCATCGAGGCGAAAATTCCGGTTCTCATTTTTGTCGGCACGACCGGGCTGGGTGCAGGCCTTCCCGGCGGCGGCGGCGTCATTCTCGACCATTGCCACCCGCGCCATCTCGATCTCGTGTCAGCGCGCCATCCGGAGCTGACAATCGTCGCGGCGCGCCCGGGTTGGCCATGGCAGACGGAAACGATCGCGGTGCTGATGCACAAGCGCAGCATCTGGTACGAGCTGCACGGCTGGTCGCCGAAATATCACACTGCCGATCTCAAGCACGAAATCCCGCGCCGCCTGAAAAATCGCATCATGTTCGGCGCGGATTATCCGCTTTTCACCTACGAGCGGCTCATCCGCGACTGGCGTGCGGAAGGCTATGCGGAAGATGTGCTGGACGGCATTTTCCACCGTAACGCGGAAAGATTCCTGAACGGTTTGGGGGTGAAATGGACCTCCAGCTGAAGGATCACGTCGCCATTGTGGGCGGCGCGAGTCAGGGTATTGGCTACGGGATTGCGCGCACGCTGGCGGGCGAGGGAGCGAAGGTTGCAATCGTCGCCCGTCGGGAGGCCAATCTCGCCAATGCAGCCGAGCAGATACGCGGCGAGGCCGGCGCCGAGGTTCTCCCGATTGCCGCCGATTGCCGCCGCGCGGAGGACTGCAGCCGTGTGGTCAGCCGTGTTGTCGAGGTCCATGGGGGTATCGACATAGTCATAAATAACGATGGTGCGCCCCCGCTCGGGTCGCTCGACACGTTCGATGATGCCGCCTGGCAGAAGGCCGTCGAGCAGAACCTGATGTACGTGGTCCGCATGGCGCGCGGCGCCTTGCCGCACATGAAGGCGCGCGGCGGAGGCAGCATCCTCAACATCACGGCCATTTCCGCCATCCAGCCGCTCGCGAAATTCGGACTGTCGGTCGCCACCTGGAGCGGGGTTATCGGTTTTGCAAAAACGCTCTCGATCGAAGCCGCGCCGTTTGGGATCACCGTGAACACAATCTGCCCGGGCTACATCGAGACGAGCCGGCTGGAGAAGGTGTTCGCCGCCGGAGGTGCGGATCCCGAGATCATGCGCAATCAGTTGAAGGCCGAGGTTCCGCTTAAGCGCATCGGCACGGTCGATGACGTCGCGGCGCTGGTCGCGCTGCTTGTCTCTCCGCGCGGCAGCTACATTACGGGGGCAACAATACAGGTGGACGGGGGATTATTGCGCGCCGTCCGCTGAGGAGGAAAGCATGGACTATGAGACCGTCCTCAAGCCTGAACTGGCGGAGCGTTACAGCAAATTCGGACTCTGGCTGAACCGCACCTCATTCGAGTTTCTCGAGGAAGCGGTAAAGAATCATCCGGATCGGGAGCTCTTCGCGGATGGAACGGGACGGATCAGCTATGGGGAGCTGAAGCACAAGGTGGAACGCTGTGCGGCGTTCCTGCGCAGCATCGGCATCAGACGCGGCGACGTGGTCACGATTCAACTCCCGAATCGCATTGTCTTTCCCGTCGTGTTCTTCTCGCTCGAGCTGATCGGGGCGATTGCCAACAAGGTCAATCCTGATTTCCGCGCGCGCGAGCTCGATTACATCCTGAAATTTTCGAAAAGCCGCGCCCTGGTGTGCCCGCGCGAGTTCAAAGGCTTTGACTATGTCGCCATGGCGAAATCGCTGCAGGCCTCCATTCCAGGATTGACCCACGTGATCATCAGCGGCGGCGCGCCCGAGGGCACCTTCGATCTCGAGGCTGGAATCGCGCAGCACGCACCCATTGCAGCCGATGCGCGCGTGCACATGGACCCGAATGAGATATTCCGCATGGCTTTCACCTCCGGCACGACCGGCGATCCGAAATGCGTGCTGCACAGCTTCAACACCACAATGTGCGTCATTCGCCAGGCCAACATCGACATGGCGGTCACCGAGCGCGACGTTCTCCTGATCTATCTGCCCGTGGGGCTCAACTGGGGATACATCCTGCTGCTGCAGACCATCATGGCGGGAGCGCGCGCCGTTCTCATGGAGCGGTTTTCCGCGCGCGCAGCGCTCGAGCTGATCGAACGCGAGCGCGTCACCTACATCGCAAGCGCGCCCGCCGCGCTGGTGGCAATGTTGAACGAGCCCGATCTCGGGAAATTCGATGTCTCCTCCCTGCGCGTGGTGATCACCGGAGGAGCTTCGGCCGCGATCGAGACCATCCGCGATTTTCGCCGGCGCATGCCTGGTCACCTGATCGAGGTCTACGGCATGCTCGAGAGCGGCTTCCACACGCACACCTGGTTCAGCGACGATCCGGAGAAGGTGTGCGGCACCATCGGCCGCCTCGTCCCGGACATGGAGCTGAAGATCATCGACGAGGCCGGCCACGACGTGCCGCGCGGCGAGATCGGCGAGATCGCGGCGCGCGGGCCCTCGGTTCACCTCGGCTACTACAACAATCCCGCCGCCAACCGGCAGGCCTTCACGGAAGACGGCTGGTTCAGGACCGGCGATCTCGCGCAGTACGCGGACGAACCCGGCAATGTGCGCATTACCGGCCGCAGCAAGGAGATCATCAACCGCGCCGGCCAGAAATTCTTCCCGCGCGAGGTCGAGGAAATCCTCTACACGCATCCCAAGATCATGCACGCGGCCATGATCGGCCTGCCCGACAAGCGGGTCGGAGAGAAGAACTGCCTCTGTGTCGTGCCCAAGCCGCAACAAAGCGTTGAGCTGGGTGAGATCGTCACGTTTCTGAAGGGGCAGGTCGCCGACTACAAGCTCCCCGAAATGCTGCAGATCTGCGACGAGCTGCCGCTCACGCCGACCGGGAAAATTCGCCGCCCCGTGCTGCGCGAGCAGGTGCTGCAGAAGCTCGGCGCGACGTAGGGTGGGCAAAGGCGCGTTGCGCTCAGCCATAACGTTGGCCTGTTCCCACAAACGCGCATCTTGATCCGTCATCCTGAGGTGCTCGGCGCAACGCGCCGAGCCTCGAAGGACGACGGCCCCGGTCCGGGCCGCATCCTTCGAGGCTCGCTCGCTTCGCTCTCTCGCGCCTCAGGATGACGGTTTTAGATATGTGTTTGGTGGAGCGATGAAGAGGCGCGCCTTTGCGCACCCTACAAACTACTGCTGCATCAAATCACTTCTTTTGTCTTGTCGTCCGTCTCGCCGTAGCGGCGCAAGGTGGCGGGTGCAGTGCCCGCGTAGAGCTTGGCGAAGCCCGGCGCGATCTTTTCGTTCTCGCGCTCGAACAGGCTGTTGCCAGCGAGATCGCTCTCGACGAGAAACGGTCCGAAGTTCTCGACGTCCAGCACCCACACTGCCTGCGCGAGCCCAAGCTCCTCCATCCAGTAGACTTCGGCCACGCTCTTGATGCCGCGGCCCAGGAGTGCGCCGGTCCCGTAGCCCACCGTGGTCAAATAAATCGCGTGATTGGGCACGAATGACTTTTTGTAGATCTCGCTCGTCATCCCGCCTTTGCCAATGATGATGTTGCACCCCGAGAGTTTGAACCAGCGGTCGAGCCATTTGACGAAGCGGAACGAAGCCGTCGCGCTGACGGCGCCTACCGTGTAGCCGGATTCAACGTTTGCCAGTGCGTGCGGCGGAACGTCGTCGGGGTCTTCCATCGGCGCGCTGGCAATCGCGCCTACCGAATACGTTCCGTCGGGGTTGATCCTCGCCGCCGGCGAGCAGTGGAAGTTCACAAGCCCGAGCGCTTCCTTCGAGGCCGGCATGCCGGCGCCGTCCTCGATCGCGTGCTTGTAGACGCCCTCGCGCGCTGTGAACACACGTCCGGTGAGATAGACGACCGAGCCGATCTCCAGCTTGCGCAAATCCTCGGTCGTGGCGGGGAGCTTCAGGTGGACGGTCTTGAGCTCGCCCATTCTCGCTACTCCGCCGCCTGCTGCGCCGGGGTCTCCTGCCATTCCACGGTGGCACGGCGCATGTAGTCGGTGAACCACATCGGGTCGGTGCGGAACTCCGCATGCCCATCGGCAAAGACGCGGGCACAGGCGCGGCGCGATGACAGACAGAACATGTGCACCGACATGGGCATGCCGCCGGTGTGGCAATAGCCCACCTCGATGTGACAATCGACGACCATCGATGAGCCCATGAATCCCATGGCACCCATGCCGATGTTGTTGCCCAGCTCTTTCAGCTCGAGCTCGAGCGCGGCGATCTTCGGGTCCGGATTGCGCGAGCCGACAACGCGCAGGCAGGCCGCCTGCTTGCCAAGCACGACACTGATGTCCTTGGAGCCGCCAAGGCCGACGCCGACGATCGCCGGCTGGCAGGCGAGGCCGCGCTTGCCGAAGGCGATAAGCGTGTCGAGATAGAAGCGCTTGATGCCATCGATGCCGTCGCCGGGAAACAGCATGCGGTAATCGGTGCCGAACAGGCCACCCTTGTGCACGGTGGTGAGATCGATCCAGTCCGCATCGGGGTGGAAAGAGTATTCGATCTCGGGCGCGCCGATGCCGACATTGTTGTTGTGATCGGTGCGCCAGAGCGGATGCACGCGATTGGGGCGCAGCGGCACGCTGTGCGTGGCGTGTGCGGTGGCGCGGCGGAGCGCAGTTTCGAGCGCGACCGGGCCGCCTTCGATGCGCGCCTCGTTGCCGATCTTCACATACCAGCGCGGCACGCCGGTATCGCCACACATGGCGCGGCGGTCATGCTTCGCCGCCTCGTAGTTCTCCAGCATCGCCTTGATGACGAAGGCGGACAGGTCCCCTTTCTCCGTGTCGGCGCAGCGGCGCAGGCCCTCGAGGTAATCGTCGGGGATCTCGATGGCGGCCTTGGCCATCAACTCTTCGGCAGTTCGCTGGAGGGAGGCGAGGGCAATCATGGCAGCAACTCATATACTCATTCGGCGGCGGCTTTGCCTTCCAGCAGACTCTCGCCCGGCTGCACGATGGTGAACTCGACCGGACGATCACTGATCTCGATGCCCGATGCGGTCTGCCGCGCCACAGTGAAACGCGAGGTGGCAAGATCGCCGGGCTCGGGAAAATCCGAGCGGTAATGCGCGCCGCGGGAATTCTCGCGCGCGCGGGCGGCGCGAGCAATGACCGCGCTGATCTCGCACAACGAGCGCAGATTGAGCCAATCGTGCCAGCTCATATTGAACGCACGCTCGTCCACGGCAATCCCCGTCGCCAGCAACTCGGCCTCGATTTCCGCAAGCCGCGCGATGGCGCGGTCGAGACCGGCGCGGTCGCGCACCACCCCGACATCGTTCCACATGATGTCGAGGAGCTTTTCCCGCAGCTCGTTGAGGTCGCCGCGCGGCTTTGTGAAGGGATGCAGCGCGCGCGCCATTTCCGCCTCGAGCGCCGCTTCATCCGGCGGGCGCCAGCCCGGCTCCGCGGGGAGGCGGCGCGGCATCACGTCGCCCGCAATCCCGCCGAACACCGTCGAATTCGCCACGCCATTGCCGCCCAGTCGGTTGGCGCCATGCATGCCGCTCGCATCCTCGCCCGCGACATACAAGCCCGGCATGTTGGTCGAAGTATCCGTCTGGCAGATGACGCCGCCCATGAAATAATGAGCGGTGGGCACCACCTCGACCAGGCCGCCGGCGAGGTCGAATCCGCAGTCGCGGCAGCGCTGTACCATGCCCTTGAATTCTTTTGCGACCTTGTCCGGGCCAAGATGGCTCATCTTTAAATAAAGGCCCCCGTGCGGCGTGGTGCGGCCCGCTTTCATCTCCGTATACATCGCGCGGCTGACCACATCGCGTGTGGCGCGCTCCAGCATCGGATCGTAATCGCCCATGAAACGGCGCATGCGGCCGTCGAGAAGGTGCCCGCCTGAGCCCCGCAACCCTTCCTCGAGAACCGTGCCGGTCATGCGCGTGTCGGGCCCGGCGAGCAGGCCCGTGGGATGGAACTGCACCATCTCCATATCGCGCAGCGGCAGCCCGGCGCGGAGCGCCATGGCGATGCCGTCCATGCTCTTGTCGCCCGAGGGGGTGTGATACCGGTACATCGTCGGCCCGCCGCCAGTGGCGAGCAGTACCGCGCGCGCAGCCACGAGCAGGAATTTGCCGCTGCGGACGTCGATCATCAGCACGCCGGCGATGGCGCCGTCGCGCGAAGGAATGAGCGCCACCGCCCGGTGCTCCTCGAGCCGCCGAATGGGACGTGCCCAAACCTGCTCCATCAGCCGGTTGATGATTTCGATGCCGGTAAGGTCGCCCTTGTGTACCGTGCGGTCGAAGGTCTGGCCGGCGAACGCCTTGCCGTGCAGCGTGCCATCCGGGTTCCGGTCGAAGAAGCAGCCGATCTCGTTCTCGAGCTCGCGCACGCGCTCAACCGCGGTGCTCACCAGCGTCCAGGCGAGCTCCTGGTTCGGCAGCCACTTGCCGCCTTCGATGGTATCCATGAAATGGCGCTCGACGGAGTCGCCTTTATGCAGCGCGACGTTGTAGCCGCCCTGCACCATGCGGGTGCAGCCGCATTTCCCAAGCAGTCCCTTGCTGGCGATGGTGATGTCGAGCTCGGGATCGGCGGCGCAGGCATGCAGGGCGGCAAACAGGCCGGCGCCGCCCGAGCCGAGAATGAGAATATCGGTGTTGGTGCGCTCGAGACTCATATCAGAACGCGTGCGAGGAAGATGAAGGCAATGAGCGCCGAGAGCGCCGCCGCTGCGCTCGCAAGCTCTTTTTGCCGGTCACTCCAGGGCAAATTCTCGACGAGCAGAATGCGGACGCCACCTAACATATGGACAAGCAGCAGGAAAACGAGCCCGCCTTCGGCAAGCTTGACCCAAACCGCATCGCTCCAGCGCAAAAAGCCTTCGAGGCGCGCTTCGCCCTGGATCGCCAATCCGAGCGCGAGGAAATGGAACGGCAAAAAGATCGCAAGCGCGATGCCGGAGAGCCGGTGCAGGAGCGCGGCCAGCCACAGCGCGCTGGTGCGGTGCTGCAGATAAACGCTCAAGAAAGCACCACTGCGGCGACCGCGCGCAGCCCGAGTGCCATGAGCAGAACTCCAAACAATGCGGCGAGCCTGCCGGCGTTCCGGTCGCCCATGGGCGACCATTCGGCAAGAATGTTTCTGATGCCTATGCTCGCGTGGATCGACACTGCAAAAACGAACAGGCCGTAAAAGCAAGCCCAGAGCACGCTGCCGCGGGTGCGTCCCAGAATATCGGCGGCGGTGAGCCCCCGGCCCATGGCATAGAATATGAGTGCCACATGCACTGCGACGAGCGGCACCATCAGCGCCGCGGTCGCGCGCTGCCACACGTAGAGACGCACGTTCATGGCTTGATCCTGCCGCGCAGATAGGCGGCCGTCGTGCGCCGTTTCAGGCCAGCGATCGAGGCTGTCGGATTGAGCGATTGCGGACAGTGCTCCTGGCAGGACTGGTGCGAATGGCAAAGATGGCAGCCGCCCGAGGCGGCGACGGCTGCAAGGCGCATCGCATTCCCGGCGTCCCGTTCGTCATTGACGAGTGTCCAGGCGCGGTTGAGGGCGGCGGGGCCGAGGTACGCCGCATCCCAGCGCACCGTATCGCAGGCCGCATAGCAGATGCCGCAGTTGATGCATTCGATGCCGGCGTCCGCAGCCACGCGCGCGGGACTGGTCGGCCGGATCTGCGCGACGGCATCCTGGCGCGTGCGCGACGCTTGGAAGACGCCTTTCGCCTCCTGCCATTTCTCAAAGAAAGGCTGCATGTCCGTTGCCAGGTCCTTGATAACCGGCAGGTTCTCGAGCGGGCCGATCTGCAGGCGCCCGGCTTTGGCGACCTTCGAAACATGCGTGCGGCACGTCCAGCGGGGACGGCCATTCACGGTCATGGCGCAGGAGCCGCACATGCCCACCCGGCATGCGAACCTGTAAGCGAGCGTCGGATCGAGGTGGCGCTGCACGAAAGTGACCACGTCGAGCACGGTCTGATTTTCGCGCCGCGGCACGCGATAGATCCGGTAGGTCCCGTTTTTGCCGCCGCGCCAGAGGGCGACCGTCAGCTCGTTTTCTTTTTTATCGGCCATTAGATCCCGATCTTAGAGCATTCAATATGATGCCGCAGCCTCACTTCGCTCCCTGCCCCTGAAAGGCGCGGGCTCGTGGGATGTCGCGTAACCGCGCCGAAACAGGGGACGGGCACGACTATCGTGACGCTTGTAGGGGCGGGTTTCAAACCCACCCTGTTTCGCAATGTTGATCCGCAAAATATTGTGGCCCAGGATTGCGCGTCGCGCACGCAAGCCAAGATGATTCGCCTCAATGCGGAGAAAGGGCGGGTTTGAAACCCGCCCCCACAAGGCTCGCGCAGCGTGAGTGATGCCCAATCCTATTTAGTGGTGGTGCTCTCGTCATAGTAGTGGATTTCATAGAGCAGGCAGCCCTGCTCGGATTTGAACGGGCCATGCAGCACCCCGGGGGGCCGGCAGGCATAGGTCGGGCCCTCGAACTTCTCTCCGCCTTCGCCGTGCTCGTCATTACCCACAACCAGGTCGCCGGAGATCAGATAGACCTCTTCCCAATGATCATGCACGAAAGGGGAGGTGGTGAAGGCGCCGGGTGCGATGCGCAACAGCCGTGTCCGGCTGCCGGACTTGCGGCTCTCGTCGATATCGCTCGCCAGGACTTTTTGCTTAATCCCGGGAGGATATCCGGGCGGAGACGCCCAGCCGGAAGTGAGATCGATGCGTGTGAATTCGAGGTGCGGCTTGTTCATGTCATGGGCTCGTGGTGCGCGCTGCAAGCTAGCAGGTGAGCAAGCCGCCTTGAAGCTCCGCCGCCAGATGGGATGAAATCGGCATTGATCCATGTGCAGGAGGTAGGAATGGAGCACAGCTTCCATGGCAAACGCGCACTGGTAACGGGCAGCTCGTCTGGAATCGGGTTTGAGGCGGCGCTGATGCTGGCGCAGGCCGGAGTGGCGCATGTCGTGCTCAACGGGCGCAAGGCCGAGCGCGGCGAAAGCGCCGCTCGTGTCATCAATGAGCGCGCAACCGGGGCAAAGCTGTCGTTTGTTACCGCCGATGTGTCGACGGCTGCAGGCGCCTGTTCATTGATCCAAGAGGCGGCACAGCATCTCGGCGGCGCGATCGACATTCTCGTCACCTGCGCGGGTGGCGATCACAACCCGCGACTCTTTCGCGACTATTCCCCCGACGAGATTGAGTCTGTGGTGCGGCACTGGCTTTTGAGCACCCTCTACTGCTGCCACTATGCGCTGCCGTTCATGCCGGAGGGGAGCGCGATCGTGAACGTTGCCTCCGATGCCGCCAAAGTGCCGACGCCTGGAGAGTCGGTGATTGGCGCGGCCATGGCGGGAATTGCGATGTTTTCCCGCACCTTCTCCATGGAAGCGAAACGCCAGAAGATCCGCGTCAATGTCGTCACCCCCTCGCTCGTGCAAAACACGCTCACCCACGACCGGCTCATGGCGGATCGGTTCAGCGGGAAACTATTTGAGAAGGCGATCGAGCGCGCACATTTGGGCGTGCCCGAGCCAGCCGACGTTGCCGCCGTCATTCTGTTCCTCCTGGGCTCGCAATCGGCGAAGCTCACCGGCCAGGTGATCAGCGTGAACGGCGGCATATCTGCAGGTTGAAAGCGATGGATCTTTGTCTCACCGCCGAGCAGGAGCAGATCCGCGATTCCATCCGCAAGCTCTGCGGTCCGTTCGATGCTGGCTATTGGCTCGAGAAGGATCGCACCGGGGAATTTCCGCACGACTTTCATGCAGCGGTTGCCGCGGCGGGGTGGCTCGGCATTGCCATGCCCGAGGCCTATGGCGGCTCCGGTCTCGGCATTACCGAGGCTGCGGTCATGATGCAGGCAATTGCCGAATCCGGCGCTGCGATGAGCGGCGCTTCGGCGGTGCACATGAACATCTTCGGCCTGCAGCCGGTGGTCGTATTCGGCACCGACGAGCAGAAGCGGCGCATGCTCCCGCCGCTCATTGCCGGGAAGGACAAGGCCTGCTTCGCCGTTACCGAGCCGGAAGCGGGGCTCGACACCACGGCGATCAAGCTGCGCGCCGACCGGGAAGGCGATCATTACGTCCTTTCCGGACAGAAAATCTGGATCTCGACCGCGCAGGTCGCAAACAAAGTGCTGGTGCTGGCGCGCACCACGCCGCTCGAGGCAGTGAAACGCCGCACCGAGGGGCTCACGCTCTTCTACACCGATCTGGATCGCACGCGCGTGAGCGTCCGCGCCATCGCCAAGATGGGCCGTGATGCGGTCGATTCAAACGAGCTGTTCTTCGACGACCTGCGCGTGCCGGTTGCCGACCGCATTGGCGCCGAGGGCGAGGGGTTTCGTGCCATTCTCGACGGCATGAATCCGGAGCGCATCCTCATTGCCGCCGAAGCGGTGGGCATCGGCCGCACTGCTTTGCACAGCGCGGCGCGCTATGCGCGCGAGCGCAAGGTATTTCGGCGGCCCATCGGTCAAAACCAGGGCATCGCGCATCCGCTTGCGCACGCGTGGGCGTCGCTCGAAGCAGCCAACCTCATGATGCTGAAAGCCGCCGCGCTCTACGACCGCAAGCGCGACTGCGGCATCGAGGCGAATGCCGCAAAATATCTTGCCGCCGAGGCGGCGTTTCATGCATGCGAGACTGCGGTCATGACCCACGGCGGCATGGGTTATGCCAGGGAATTCCACGTGGAGCGCTATTTGCGCGAGATCATGATTGCGCGCATCGCCCCTATTACCCCGCACATGATCCTCAATTTCATTGCCGAGAAGGCGCTTGGCCTGCCCAAGTCTTACTAGGAGCGCGGTATGGAAAGGGACAAAGCGGCGACCCATCCATCGAACGGACCGCCCGACTGGGAGCCCGCGATCCGCGCCGTTGCCATGCCGGCCGACGCCAACCCGTTCGGCGACATTTTTGGCGGCTGGTTGTTGTCGCAAATGGATCTCGCGGGCGGCACTGTCGCGGCGCGTCGCGCCAAGGGGAGGACGGCCACCATCGCCGTTACGGGCATGAGCTTTCATCGTCCCGTCCTGATCGGCGACGAGGTGACGTGCTATGCGCAAATCATTCGCGTGGGCACGACGTCGATCACCGTTAAAGTGGAGAGCTGGGTGCGCCGCGGCACCGGGCAGAAGCAGATTGCGGTCACCGAGGGCATTTTCACGTATGTGGCGGTGGGCAGCGATCGCAGGCCGCGCGCGGTGCCGGCCGAGGGTCCCATCCCGGATGCCTAGGCTTTTGCTTAAGAGGACGGACGCCCTCCTGTTCAGACGGAGCAGGACGCGTGATAGAGCGAATCCTTTGAAGAATATGCACCAGCGAAATCCCTACGATTGTCGCACACGCATCGACCAGAAAATCGCTCACGCGCGCGTGTGGGCCTGGAACCCAGACCTGCATCAGCTCGAGCCCGCCGCAAAACGCGACACCGGCGATATAGATGCTCACTCGCGCCTCCGGCCATTGCGCTCCGAACACCATCCCGCAGGCGAGAAACCAAAACAGATGCTCGAACAGCTGCGAAAGGCCGGTGACCGGCCGAAACGCTGGCGGAAGCACGCTCATGATGATCGCCGCGCCCGGAATGAGCCAAGCGCAAGCGCGCAAGATCACGTATTTCACGAAATGCTGCTGAGTGCGATGATCGTACCAATCGGGTCTTAGATGGGGGAGCAGCGCCTTTCAAGCCGCCGCGGAAATAGAGGTTAGCCGATGAAACATCTGACCGGGCCGCACCGAATCGACTATTCACGTATGGTATCCTCATGTATCGAGGCGGGCTCATTCCGGAGAGCCGATCCTGATTTCCATGTGGCTCGCGACACGGTCTTTCTTGCATAATCCATTCGGAGAATTGGCGCATAGCTCGCTGGGGCCGTGGCTCGTGTTCGCGGCGCATACAGGCTTGAGTGCGGCCGCGCTCGTGTTCATCTTTGTTCTTGTTGTCACGCTGCTCTTCTCATTCCTGCTCCTGTGCGCAGGCGATCCGCGGAGAATGGTCGCAACCGTGCTGTTTCTCGGCCCTGTCGCTGCCTTTTATGCGGCGCTGCACGTTGGCGGGCTGGTGGCGCTGCTTGGCTGGCCGATGCTCTGGGTCCTGCAGCACGTCTTTGGCGTGAGCTCCGATGCAGTGCGCTGGACTGCCTCCATCATGAGCATCAACTACGCCTCGCTGGGGCTGGTGAGCATTGCAGCCGTGGCTCTCGTAATTGTTGCAATGGGTCAGGGGATCTGGAAACGGCAGCACGCGTTGCAGGCAGCGCGCGGGAAGGCACGGCTCGCCTGGCCCTCGTCGTCCGGCCAGTCCAAGGCAAAACGGCCGACACCCACACAGCATCCGTTGCCCGAGCAAGTTATCATCGCATCGCAATGATCGCCGGGCCATTGTTCGCCGCCGCGATTCTGCTCGCAGGCCTGCTCCTCGCCCGCGAACAGCGCAGCCTGTTGCCGCTCGTTTGCTCGGCAGTCTCGGCAGCGGCACTGTTTGCGGTCATTTATGGAATTGGCCAGCTGCTCGGCGCGCTCGTCGATACGTTCATCGACAAGATGCATTTCGCCGATCATGCCTGAGAGAGCACCCAAGGTCGCGCTGATTGCGGGCGTCACCGGTCAGGACGGAGCCTATTTGGCCGAGCTTCTCCTTGAAAAAGGCTATGTGGTGCATGGGATCAAACGACGCTCGTCCTCGTTCAATAGCGCGCGTATCGATCATCTGATCCACGATCCACACGAGTCCGGCGTCTCGTTTCATCTGCATTTCGGCGACGTCACCGACGCGACCAACATCATTCGGGTCGTGCAGGAGACCCAGCCCGACGAGATCTACAATCTCGCCGCGCAGTCGCACGTGCAGGTGTCGTTTGAGACGCCCGAATACACCGCGAATGCCGATGGGCTCGGAACGCTGCGCCTGCTGGAAGCCATCCGCATTCTCGGGCTGCAGAAGAAGACCAGGTTTTACCAGGCTTCCACCTCCGAGCTGTTCGGCAAGACACAACAGGTCCCGCAGAACGAGGCGACGCCGTTTTATCCGCGCTCTCCCTACGGCGCCGCAAAACTCTATGCCTATTGGATCACGGTGAACTACCGGGAAGCATACGGATTTCACGCGTCAAACGGCATCCTGTTCAATCACGAAAGCCCGATTCGTGGCGAGACCTTCGTCACGCGCAAGATCACGCGCGCCGTTGCTGCCATCAAGCACGGCATGCAGCGCAAGCTCTTTCTTGGCAATCTCGACGCGCGGCGCGACTGGGGCCATGCGCGCGATTTCGTGCGCGGGATGTGGCTCATCCTGCAGCAGGAGAAACCGGACGATTATGTGCTTGCCACTGGCGAGAGCCATTCCGTGCGCGAGTTCGTGGAAAAGGCTTTTGCGCATATTGACCGCACCATCGTGTGGGAGGGCGCCGGCGCGGATGAGAAGGGCATCGAGAGGCGAAGCGGAGAAGTTCTGGTCGAGATCGATCCACGTTATTTCCGGCCGACCGAAGTGGATCATCTGCGAGGCGATGCGACCAAGGCGCAGCGCGAGCTCGGCTGGAAGCATGAGATCAGCTTCGAGGTTCTGGTGCGAGACATGGTCGATTCCGATCTCACCGCATTGCTGGGCGAGCAGGAACGGCGCAACCGCAACGCGTAAACATGGCCCGTAGCCGGGGTGAGCGTTAGCGGAACCCCTGGCCTACTCGGCCGGCCAGTGCGTGTCCGACGCAACCCGGATATACCTGCCGCTCTATCCGGGCTACGGTTGTGTGGATGGGCGAAGAGATGCCGAGCAGCCCGACACGCCGGCGCCTGCTGAAGGGTGCCGCGGCTGCGCTCGCCACAAGCGTGCTGGTGCGCGCGCGCACGGCGCATGCGGCCTATCCCGATCGGCCGATCAAGATCGTCGTCGCCAATACCCCGGGTGGTCCGTCCGATATCATCGCGCGCTTCATGGCGGCCGCCATGCAGGAGCCCCTGGGCGCGAGCATCATCGTGGAGAACAAGGGAGGTGCCGGCGGCAATATCGGCATGGGTATGGTCGCGCGCGCGGAGCCCGATGGCTATACCATTCTGCTTGCGACGAGCGCCTACGCGGTCAACCCCGGTCTGTACCAGTCGCTTCCCTACGACCCGTTCAAGGACTTTGTCGCCGTTTGCGAGCTCGCCGTCTCTCCGCATGTGTTTGCGGTGAAGCCCGATCTGCCTGTCTCGACCATGAAGGAGTTTGTCGCGCTCGCAAAAACCAGCCAGGAAAAATTCAACGTCTCCGTTCCGCCGATCGGGACCACGCCGCAGCTGCAAGCCGAAGTCCTCAAATTGCACGAGGGGCTGCAAGGTATGGCAAGCGTGGTATTCGCAGGCGGCGGCGACGCGCTCAAGGCGCTGATGAGCGGCACGGTGCAGCTCAGCTCCGGCGTGCTCGCACCCGCGCATCCTCACCTCAAGGCGGGAACCATCAAGGGGCTTGCGGTCACCGGGCGCGCGCGCTGGCACGATCTGCAGCAAATCCCGACCATGCTGGAGTCGGGCTACCCGGATTTTGTCTTCGAAACGTATACGGCGCTCATGGCTCCGACGAAGACACCGCCTGAAATCGTCGGTCAGCTCGAGCGGGTCGCGCTCGAGGTCCTGCACAGACCGGACATGCGAGAAAAGCTCACCCAGGCCGGTTTCGAGGTGACCGCTAAACCGGGCAAGGAACACATGGCCCGGGTGGCAAAAGAAGTGCCCATGTTCGCCGACATCATCGCGCAGGCAGGCATCACGAAGCTGTAGCTGGCCCTTACGTCCCCAGTAGCCAAACGGGGGACGAATCGCTTATCACGTACGAAACGAGAACACGGGAGGCTCGATTGGTCAGCGCCCGGTTGCTTGCCATGGGCCGGCAGGCTGTTGCCGAAGTGGCGGTCAGCGTCGAGCAGGGCGACCCGGTTGTGCGTTGCCAGCTGCTTGCCTCGGGGTTTTACGAGGCGCTCAGGCGCGAATTGCGGCAAGCCTGCCAGACGGAGGCGACGCGCAGAACGCTCATCTCCGCCGCGCAGCGCTGCGACCGCGTCGCCATTGCAAGCATCAGCCCTCCGCGCATGCTGGAAGAGCTACGGGGAGTCGTCGGCACACTGCAGTCCGACAGCCCGCCTCCGCCGGTGCTGCGCGTGATCCAGGGCGGCCTTTCGCGTGGCTAGCTAGCCGGCGCGACGCTTTTTGCGCTTGTGAGTCTCGGCCGCTTCCCGCCGACGCGTCGTCGCATGGCGCGCCTTGCCCTTCGACGCTCCGCCGCTCGCCTCGACACTGCGTCGCAACGCATCCATCAGGTTGATCACCTTGGCTGGCTCGCGCGCGGGCTTCTCGATGGGCTTGCCCTCCCGTTTGCGTTTCAGAAGATCCTTGAGCGCCTCCTCGTATTGGTCCTCGAACTTGTCAGGGTGGAAGTGCCCCTCTTTGGTCTTCACGATGTGCGTTGCGAGGTCTAGCATGTCTTTCGGAATCTTCTGATCCGGTATGTCGTCGAAATAATCCTTCTCGTCGCGCACCTCGTAGGGATAACGCAGCGTGATGCCAAGGAGACCTTTGCCGCGGGGCTCGAGCCCGATGATGTGCTCGCGTGAGGTGAACACAACTTTCGCCAGCGCCACCATGCCTTCCTTGCGGATGGCCTCGCGGATCACCGCAAAAGCCTGCTCGCCGACCTCGCCGTCAGGGGCGATGTAATAAGGGTTGTTGAGATAGAGCTCGTCGATCTCGTTGCGCGGGACGAATTGGTCGATGTCGATGACGTGCTTACTGCCGATGGCCACGGCCTCGAGCTCCTCCGGCTCCACCTCGATATACTCGCCCTTTGCCACTTCGTAGCCTTTGACGATGTCGGCCGTATCCACCTCATCGCCGGTCTCCGCATCTACCCGCCGATATCTGATGCGGTTGCCGGTACTCTTGTTGAGCTGGTGGAAGCTGATTTTTTCGCGCTCCGATGTTGCGGGATAGAGAACGATCGGACAGGAGACGAGCGAGAGCTTCAGGTAGCCTTTCCAGTAAGCGCGCGGCGCCATGCGAAACTCCGGTAATTAACAAAGCAACTGTATACGGAATCTGGGGTTTTCCGTGCCGGCGCCAAGGCGCCGTTTTCGTTCCGTTCGCGCGAAATTTACAAACGATGTGCAAACCATTCGTTAACCTCGAAGTTAGTCGCCCAATTCCTGACCCGGCATCCTGAGGCGCGAGCGAGCACGCATGTGGGCCTGCCCGACATGCGAACTTTAGTATGCGATCTCCGGTCCTCGGCCTGGCTCATTCGCTTTGCATCAGATAGCGCACCTCAGCTGCCATGAACTCCTCGCGGGAGCATGGGCCGAGATCCTCCAGCCCTTTTCGGACCCAAGCATCCGCTCAACGCGTGGGCCATAGCTGCGCACCAGCATATACGCCAGCTTGAGTACCAGCGCCATGGCGCAGGCCTATACGGGCGCAGGCGTGACCGAAACCATCAGAGTGGCGCTGAAAAAACTGGCGTCGATGAAGGCGCAACAAGAACTGCTGAAGCTTCGCGGAAAAGTGAAATTCTCGATGACCAGCGATGAACTGAAATACGATCGGGAATGATTGCGGCAGACACGAGTTCGCTGGTCGCCTACTTCAATGGTAAATCGGGAGTCGATGCCGAGCGGCTCGCGACCGCTTTGGCGGCTGGCGATCTCGTTCTGCCGCCAATCGTGCTCACCGAAATGCTGAGCGATCCGGTCAGCTCAACCGCCATTGAAAAGCAGATTCGGGAACTTCCAATACTTGAGATGCATGACGGCTATTGGATACGCGCAGGGCACGCGCGCCGGATTGTTCTAAGAAAGGGCTTCAAAGCCAGAGTGAGGGATGCGCTTATCGCCCAATCGTGCATCGACCACGACGTCGCGCTGATCACCCGCGATCGCGACTTCCGCCACTTCGTCGTGCACTGCGGCTTAACGCTCGCCTGATAACCAGCCGCAAGCGCAATCCGTCATGCCCGCGGGGGACACTGGGGGTTGCCGACTAACCACCTGGCAAACCCCGCGCCGCTTCAGGCGCTCTGGCTGCCGATGCTTTCGATCATGAAGCGGGCGAGGCGCGTGCGCTCGTCGGCAGAAAGGCGCAGGCCAAGCTTGGTGCGGCGCCACAGCACATCGTCCGCGCTCTGCGCCCACTCGCGCTCCACGAGATAGCGCACCTCGGCTGCGGTGAGCTCGTCTCCGAAGCAGGGGCCGAGCTCTTCGAGCCGCTGCGCGGGGCCGAGCACGCGCTCAACGCGTGTGCCATAGCTGCGCACGAGCCGCTCGGCATTGCGCGAGCTCAGATAGGGACGCGCGCGTCGTGTTGCCGTCACGAGCTCCTCGACGCGCTCGGGCGTAAAATCGCCGCCCGGCAGCGGCGCATTCGCCGTCCATGCCGGGCCGAGCTTGAAGAGATGCGCGAGCCGGGCGAGCGCATGCTCGGCCAGGCGACGATAGGTGGTGATCTTGCCTCCGTACACGGTGAGGAGGGGCGCCGTTCCCGCGTCTTCGTCGAGATGCAGAAGATAGTCGCGGCTGACGTCCTGCGAGCGGCGCGAGCCGTCGTCGCAGAGCGCGCGCACTCCGGCGAATGACCAGACAACCTGCTGCGGATTAATCGCGATGCGAAAATGCTGATTGGCGGCTTCGCAGAGATAAGCCATCTCATCGGGATCAGCGCGAACCGTGCCGGGGTTCCCGGCAAAGTTGCGGTCTGTCGTTCCGATCAAGGTGAAATCCTGCTGGAACGGCAGCGCGAATACGACCCGTCCATCACGCAACTGAAAGATATAGGCGTGGTCATGCTCGAACAGGCGCGGCACCACGATGTGGCTGCCCTTGTCGAGGCGCAGCGGGAGCGGCAGGCGACCGCCAAGTGCCTGCGCGGCGAAAAGATCGAGCCAGGGGCCGGTCGCATTGATCAGCACGCGCGCTGTGGCCGAATCACGACGTCCAAGGCTTTCCAGCAGAATCTGCCATTCTTTGCCACGCGTGGCGCTCACGCATCGCGTGCGGGTGCGGACGACGGCCCCCTGCTCGGCTGCGTCCACCGCGTTGAGAACGACCAGACGCGCATCGTCGACAAAACAATCCGAATACAGGAAGGCGCGACCCTGGCCCCCTTTAAGAGGGTTGCCGAGCGCACTCGCGTCGAGCGCAACGGTCGCGGTGTCCGGAAGAATCTTCCGGCTGCCAAGGTGATCATAGATGAAGAGGGCAATGCGGAGCATCCAGGCGGGGCGACCTCCTGCCTCGGCAGGCAAAACGAAGCGCATGGGGCGGATCAGGTGCGGCGCGATGCGCAGCATCACCTCGCGCTCGACAAGCGCCTCGCGCACCAGACGGAACCAGCCGTGCTCGAGATAGCGCAGGCCGCCGTGGATCAGCTTGGTGGAAGCCGAGGAGGTGCCCGATGCCAGGTCGTTCTGCTCGACCAGCAGCACCGAGAGGCCGCGCCCTGCCGCGTCGCGCGCGATCCCTGTCCCGTTAATGCCGCCGCCCACAATGGCGAGATCGAAGTCAGCCATTTATGTTCACGACAAACGACAGGAGGGCACAATGGATTACCGTGAGCGGCATGTGATCGTAACCGGCGGAACGGGCGCGCTCGGCTCGGCTGTGGTGAATTTGCTCGTGCGCGCGGGAGCCGTTTGCCACGTACCGTTCATACACCGAGCGGAAGCGGAGCGGTTTGCGCTGCGCAACGAGGCAAGCGTCATTCTGGCTGAGGTTGCCGATCTGGCCGATGAGACGGCAGTGGCCACGTTTTACAAAAACGTGCCGCAGCTTTGGGCGTCCATTCATCTCGCCGGCGGCTTTGCCATGAGTCCGTTGGCGGACACCAGCAAATCCGACCTGATGAAACAGATCGATATGAACTTCACGACAGCCTTTCTGTGCTGCAGGGCCGCGGTCACGGCGATGCTGCGTGAGGGGCGGGGAGGACGCATCGTCAACGTGGCGAGCCGGCCGGCGCTCGAATGGCGGCTGGGAAGCGGCGTGGCGGCCTATGCGGCGAGCAAGGCCGCGGTCGCGGCGCTCACCACCGCCTTGGCCGAGGAGGTCGCAAGCCGCGAGATCCTGGTCAATGCGGTTGCGCCTTCCACCATGGACACCGAGGCCAACCGGAAGGCCATGCCGAAAGCCGATCACGCTGCCTGGCCGAAGGTCGAGGAAGTGGCAGCCGTGATCCTGTTTCTTGCGTCGCCGGAAAATCGCGTCACGCGCGGCGCCGTCGTACCGGTCTATGGCCGCAGCTAGGTCTCGCTTGCGCTGACTTCGCGCAAAGGCGCGCGCACCAGCCTGTTCACACCCGATGCCGCAATGATCGCGTGCTGCTGGGCGTAGGCTTCGTGGTTCTTTTCGATATCATCGAGATCGTAGAGATAATTCACCATGACCCCGTGCGATTGCGCAAGCGCGCGCGGTGATGTGTCGGCGAGAACATTGATGCGTTCGAGACGCGCCCCGTTGCCCAGATGAAAACGCGCCACGGGATCAAGCGGGGTGCCGTGGGAATTGCGCACGCGCAGGAAATACCACGCGGCCGCGCGGAGCAAAGGCTCGCGCACGATTTCCACCATCTGCGGATCGCGCCACCACTCGGGCCGATCGAGGCCGGCGAGTGCCGCGCGATCCTCCTCGGCGAGCGCCATGCTCGCTGCGCCGGCGCGTTCGCGCTTGAGCCATGTGGCAAAAGCCGGCACCGGCGAAAGCGTAACAAAGGTGGACAGTCGCGGCATTTCGCGGCGAACTTCCTCAACCACCTGCTTGATTAGAAAATGGCCGAAGGAAACGCCGCCGAGGCCGCGCTGGCAATTCGAAATGGAATAGAACACCGCCGACGTCGCGCGCTCGAGATCGTCCCGGGTGACCTCGGTCGACAGGATCGGCGCAATGGCTGACGGAATGCCGCGAGTGAGCGCGACTTCGACGAAGATAAGCGGCTCGTCGCCAAGCGCAGGATGGAAAAACGCATAGCAGCGGCGGCCCGGAGAATCGATGCGCCGGCGCAGGTCGTTCCAGTCGCGGATCTCATGCACCGCTTCATAGCGGATGATCTTCTCGAGAATGCGCGCGGGCGTCGACCAGTCGATCCTGCGCAGCACGAGGAAGCCGCGGTTGAACCAGGACGAGAACAGATGCAGGAAATCATCGTCGAGCACTTCCAGATCGGCCCGGCGATCGAGGGCGTCCATCAGCTGCTCGCGCATGCGCACGAGGGCGCGCGTGCCATCGGGAGCGAGATTGAGCCGCCGCAGCAACTCGAGCCGCCGCGGCTCGGAAGCGCGGTGCATCTTCGACGCGTTGGCTTCCGTGCGTGCGTTGAGCCACGCCGTCACTGCCGCGCTGAGCCGCTCCTGGTCGGGACCGAAGCGGCTGGCGAGGGCCTCGAAGAAGGCAATGCGAGGCCCGATGGTGAGCTCTGCGTACTGGGCGAGAATCTCGCCGGCGAGGCCGATCCCGGACGCCTCGCCGCGACCGGAAAGAAGGTCTTCGCAGAGCTGAATGAGATTCGTGAAGCGCTGCTCGTCGGCTCCGCGCCGGTGCGAACGGTCAACCAGCGCCCGCCCGCGCTCGGCAATGGATTGCAGCATGTCGCCAAAGAACGAGGTGGTGCTCACTTCCTGCCCAATCGCGTCAGCCGGTGCCAAACTAAATAGGTTGCCGGTGACCAATTCACAAATCGTGCCAGTGGTTCAATTGAGGGCTATGGACAAGCCTGCCTGCGCAGGCCAGAGAAGCGGCACTTCGCGCAAAAAGAGTACAGCCAAGGAGTTATCTAATGGCAGCGCCACTCGCCGGCGTCCGGGTGCTCGAGCTTGCCCGCATTCTGGCCGGGCCCTGGGCCGGACAACTTCTCGCCGATCTCGGTGCCGATGTGATCAAGGTGGAGCGCGCGGGTGCGGGCGACGACACCCGCGGCTGGGGGCCGCCTTGGGTCGAGGGCGTCGACGGGAAGCACATTGGCGCCGCTTATTTTCACTCGACTAACCGCGGCAAGCGGTCGATCGAGCTCAATTTCGAGAGCGAGGAAGGCAGGCGCATCGTGCGCAAGCTCGCGGCGCGCTCCGATGTGCTGATTGAGAATTTCAAGGTCGGCGGGCTTGCCAAGTTCGGGCTCGATTACGCGAGCCTGAGCAAGGAAAATCCCCGGCTGATCTATTGCTCGGTGACAGGCTTCGGGCAGAACGGCCCTTATGCCTCCCGTGCCGGCTACGATCTGATGGCGCAGGGAATGGGTGGCATCATGGATCTCACCGGCACGCCTGACGGGGAGCCGCAGCGTGCCGGCGTGCCCGTCGCCGATATTTTCACCGGCATCTATTCCGCGGCGGGGATAATGGCCGCATTGATCGAGCGCGAGAAGACGGGGCGGGGATGCCACATCGACACGGCGCTGCTCGATACCCAGGTCGGCGTGCTCGCGAACCAGGCGCTCAACTATCTCGTGTCCGGCAACGTCCCCAAGCGCCTGGGCAATGCGCATCCGAATATCGTCCCGTATCAGGTGTTTCCCGTTGCTGACGGGCACATCATCATTGCAACGGGCAATGACAACCAGTTTGCAAAATTGTGTAACGTGCTCGGCGAGCCCAAGCTGGCACAGCATTCCGATTACCGGGTGAACTCCGACCGGCTGCACAATCGGCAGGCTCTGGTGAGCAGGGTTTCAGAGCTCACCCGGCGTTTCAACCGCGCCGATCTGCTCGCGAAGCTCGAAGCCGTGCAGGTGCCCGCCGGCCCGATCAATTCGCTCGATCAGGTGTTTTCCGACCCGCAGGTGCTGCACCGCGGGATGCGCATCGATCGCCCGAGCAGGGCGGCCAAGCGGGGCAGCATTCCGGGCGTGCGCACGCCGATCATGCGCGACGGTGAGCCCATGGCTTCAGCCCGGCCGTCCCCGCTTCTCGGCGAGCACACGGCCGAGATCCTGCGCGAGATCGGCGAGCCGGCGCCTGCTCGCGCAAAGCCGGTCGCAAAGGAAACCGAAACGGTCCCCGACCTCTAGGCCCTCTCCCCGCAAAGCAGAGCCGTAGCCCAGATGAGCGGACCGATATCCGGGTCTGCTCTCCCGCATGTCGCTGACGCTCATGCGGGCTACGATTGCCCTCGTCTAATGCGCATCAGTGACCCGCGGCGAAATTCCACTGCGGCAGCAGCACGATGCAGTTCGGGTTGAAACCCTGGCTCTTCAGGGTGTCGACCGAGCCCACCGCCTCGCCCTTGGCCAGATCGATAACGGTCACTGACCCGTCGCTCATTCCGGGAAGATTGAGCAACGAGTTCTGCACGAAGGCGAGCTGCTCGTCCTTGGTAATGGCGACGTGGTGCGCTCCCTCTGCGGTCGGGATCGATTTGATGAGCACAGGTTTGGCGGGATCCTTGCTGATGTCAAAGATGTGCAGATGCCCGGGCTTGGCCGTCGTGACGTAGAGCCGATCGTTTTTGCCGTTCACATAGATCTCGAGCGGCACACCCGCTTTCAGCGGCGCGAAATCGAAGGCCTGCGCCACGTCGAACTCCTTCTTTTCCGGATTCCAGGTGGCGGTCCAGAGCGAGCCGCCGTACATGTTGGTCACATAGGCGACCGGCGGGTTCGCTCCCGGCACGAAAAGGATCTCGACGGGCGCTTCGCGCGCCGGCGAGGGCTTCGTCGAAACCTTGAGCGAGGAGAGCACTTTTCCGGTGCTCGCCTCGACCACAACGATGTGGTCGCCCGCATCCTGCAGATCAGTCGCGCGCACGGTGCTGGTGATCAGGATGCGGTCTATGGCGTCGTGGATCGCGATCCCATGCGGATAAGGCTGCGGCAGGGACACGCTTTGTGTCGCCTGGTCTGTCGTCGCGTCGCCGATGATGAGCCGCGAGGAGCCCATGCAGGTCAGAAACCAGCGCTTGTTGTCGGCGGAGAAGACAACATCCTCGCCGACCTGACACTCCGGAACAGCCACGGTTTTGGACGTGAACGGGCGCTTCGACATGTCAATGACGCGCAATTCGCCTTTTCCGAGCGCGGTGACATACGCCTTTGATGCATCGCGGTTGTAGAAGATGTGATGGGCGACCAGATCCGGCGGCAGCGCAATGGTCTCGACGACCTTATTGAAATTGGGCGATTTGGGATCGACGTCGATGACAGCGATCGCTTCCTGCCGGGTCTGTCCCGGCACCGGCGACTGGTAGACACGCAGCGCCTCGGGGGATTTGCTCTCGTAATTGAGCATGGCCAGAATCTCGGCATCGGCAGAACAGATGCCGGCAAGGCTCAGGACGGCGACTGCGACAGATCGCTTCATGGCGACCTCCTTCGATGTGGCGCTTGCAGCAGTATAGTTTTTCCTGTTTCGCCCGTCGCCTTCTTTATTGACGCACCACCCCGAGGAGAAATTTGCGCACTGCGCCAGGCGTGAGGGTCTTGTTGCGTACGGCCGCGGTCATTCCGTGGGTTGGGCTGGCCAGCGAGGCGCACGCGCACGCGCTGGCGCAGCGTTACGATCTGCCGCTGCCGCTGGGCTTTTTCCTCTTAGCCGCCGCCGCGGTGGTCGCTTTTTCGTTCCTGATCCTGGCGATGCTGGGCCATCGCGCCGGCAATCGCAGCAAAATTTCTCGGCCTGTCCTCCTTCGCCTCTCTCTTCCCCGGCCGCTCGTGGCCGTATGTCAGGCATTGGGTCTTGCGCTGCTCACGCTGGTTGTCGCCGCTGGACTGTTTGGCATCCAGCGCCCCTTCAAGAATATCGCGCCGGTTTCGTTCTGGGTGATCGGCTGGGTCGGACTTAGCTTTCTCTCGGCATTCGTCGGCAATGTGTGGACGCTGATCAATCCCTGGAGCGGAGGCTATAGTCTGGCGCACCGGTTCGCCGGCCCTTTCTCCCCCTTGAAAACTTATCCTCGCTGGCTCGGCGCTTGGCCGGCTGCGATCCTCTTTCTGATATTCGCCTGGTTGGAGCTGGTTGCACCCGGTCGCGACGTGCCGCGCAACATCGCGCTCGGCTTGCTGGTCTACTCCGCGGTTACCTGGACAGGCTTTGCCCTTTTTGGCCGCAAGGCGTGGCTGCGCGGCGGCGAAGTCTTTGCAGTGGTATTTGGCCTGTTCGCCCGCTTTGCTCCCCTGCACGTTTCCAAGCGCTCGATCGTGCTGCGGCCCTATGCGGCCGGACTGATTCCGCAAACGCCGCTTGCGCCGTCAATGATCGCGTTCACATTGCTCGTGCTCGGAACCGTGACAGCAGACGGGCTGATGGAAACGCCTTTATGGGTTGGGCTCATCGAGGGGTGGTTTGCAGATCCGGCGGGCGTGATGATGGCCATGTCGGCCCTGCTGCTGCTGGTCCCCCTGGCCTTGGCGGCGCTGTACCTCGCAACGATGGCAGGGATGGCGCGCCTGACAGGAGCAGACACCTGGAAACTTGCAGGGTGGTTTGTGCTTTCCCTCGTGCCCATCGCGATCGGCTACTCGCTCGCACACTATTTCTCCTTATTCATGATTGCCGGACAGTTCATCATTCCGTTGATCTCGGATCCGCTCGGATGGGGCTGGGATTTGTTTGGCACGACGCTCTACCGCATCGACATCGGCGTCGTCGACGCGAAGTTCATCTGGTACCTTTCCGTGATTGCGATCGTGACCGGGCACGTTATTGCCGTCTACCTCGGGCACGTGACCGCCCTCGCACTGTTTCGCGATGGGGCGCTGGCGCGGCGGAGCCAATATCCGCTGCTCGCGCTGATGATCGCCTACACGATGCTCAGCCTGTGGATTATCGCGCAGCCGATCACTGAGGCGAGCCGATAATGCAGTTGATTTTGCGGGCCCGACGTGGTAGAACAAAAAGGGAACATTGTTTCGCTCGGCGCTTGCTTATGTACAGCAATATGGTAGAAATGGCCAATATCGCCAATTGCGACTGCCTCCGCGCGCGGGCTGTTTGGGTCGAGGATCTCCAGGTGGTCTCCCTCGCAAGCAGGCATCAGCCATGACCGGATTTACTGATATTTGGTCGAAACAGGCCTGTTCCGTTATTGATACGGACCATGATTCTTGGGATTTATCGTGTGTTTTCAAAGGGGGCATTGTATTTTCATTGTTGTTTACAATGCGCCGTGGCGCCTTCATTGGTCGGTACCCTTCAGCTGAGACACGAAACAAAGTGAACTAACCAAAGCCAAAAGTGACAAAACAAAGTGAACTGACCAAACCCAAATCGTGAGCAGGCGTGACGCCATCGCCAGTGCCCTGCGCGTGCTCGCGCCAAAGATCCCCAGGCATGAATTCGAGAGCGTGCTGGACCACGCACTCACCAGCCCGGGGCTGAAATCCGCTGCCCCGGAAGCCGCCGCCTGGCTGTCGCTCGTCGCCTATGCGCGCCATGTCTTCACCGACTATGACGAGCTCTTGCGCAGCGACTACGACCAGGAGAGCGCGCGGTTTTTCGTGCGCGAGGATCTTGCCGCCGTGCTGCAAGCGTGGGGCGTTCGGAGGCCTGTGAGCGAAGCCGATTGAGGCCGCTTCGAACTTCGTTGCGGGCCTGCGCAGCCGGGAGTACCTTGCGTCCACTTCAAAGGGGTTGAGGGCGGCACAGGATGGAGGTCAGCATGATCCCGTCATGGCGAGCGCGTGCCATCGTTCCGTGTGCGATTGCGACCGGCGTCATTTCGGCATTGCTGCTGCCTGCGTTCACCACGGAGGCAGAGGTAAGCTCGAAACCGCCTCTCGCATCTTCGCAATGGCCGATCTGCCATACCGCCGATTCCATCCGCGTAGCGAACGCAACGATTCGCCTGGCGCAGACGCGCACGGAAGTGCCGCCGACGGAAATGAAGGCGGCGACGCCCGCACCCGAATTTGCCGACATCGAACCGCCGCTGTGGGAGGGACTTGGCTCGGTCAGCTACAGGATCACAACTGCAAGCCCCGAAGCCCAGGCCTATTTCAATCAGGGCCTCCGCCTCACCTATGCGTTCAATCATGGCGAGGCGCAGCGCGCCTTCCGCAAGGCGCAAAAGCTCGATCCCGCATGCGCCATGTGCTTCTGGGGCGAGGCGCTGGTACTTGGCCCTAACATCAATCTCCCCATGCAGGAGGACGCGGTGCTTCCGGCCTATGCGGCCGCGCGCAAGGCGAGCGCGCTTGCCGAGAAGGCGAGCCCGCGCGAGCAGGCGCTCATCGCCGCATTGTTGCTGCGGTATGCGCAGGATGTGAAGGCCGAGCGCGGTCCGCTCGATGCGGCATACGCCTCGGCGATGGCAAAGGTCGCGGCGCAATTTCCCGACGACGACGAGATCGCGGTCCTCTACGCCGAAGCCGTAATGGACCTCAGCCCGTGGAATTACTGGCAGCCCGGCGGACGAGAGCCCAATCCGCAGAGCGGTCCGATCGTGCCGACCTTGGAGCGCGTGCTCGCAAGAAATCCGGATCACCCGGGGGCCATCCACTATTACATTCACGCGGTCGAGGCGTCGGACCGGCCGCAGCGCGCCGAACCGTATGCCGATCGCCTGCGCGGAGCCATTCCGGGCGCGGGCCACCTCGTGCACATGCCGAGCCATATCTATTATCGCGTTGGCCGCTACCTTGACGCGCTCGCGGACAACAAGGTCGCCGCAGACGTCGATGAGAAATATCTCGCCGCCACCAACGCGCCCATGGGCGTCTATCGTCTCGGCTATTATCCGCACAACGTGCACTTCGTGATGGCGTCGGCTCAGATGGCGGGTGATGGCGCAACCGTCATCGCCTCCGCCGAGAAGCTACGCGGTCTCATCCCCGACGAGGTGGCGCGCGGCATCGCATTGGTGCAGCCGGTGAAGGCCGCGCCCTACTTCGCGCATGCGCTTTTCAGCTCGCCGGATGCGATTCTGGCCTTAGCGGATCCGGGCGACAGCATTCCGTATGTGAAGGCGATCTGGCATTACGCGCGCGGCGTTGCGCACGCCGCGCGGCGCGACGGCGCCGCGGCGACCTCGGAAGCGAATGCAATCGAAACGATCGAGCGCACCGCCGATTTCTCGCTGCTCACCGCCTCGGGCATTCCGGCGAAAGAGGTGCTCAGCCTCGCGCGCGCGGTGATCGGCGGGCGCGTTGCGCAAGCGCAGGGCGACTACGGCACGGCAGTGAAGCGCTTCGAGGAAGCAGCGGCCATTCAGGACATAGTTGCCTATACGGAGCCGCCCTACTGGTACTATCCCGTGCGCCAGTCGCTGGCCGCGGCCCTGCTGCAGGCGGGCCGTTTGGACGAGGCGGAACAGCAATTCCTGCTCGCGCTCAAGCGTGCCCCGGCAAACGGCTGGTCCTATTTCGGGCTCGCGCAGGTGTACAAGGCCCGCGGCGACAGCGCGGGAGCTGCGCGAGCAGAAGCGGAGCTGGCAAAGACCTGGATTGGAGACCGCAGCCTGCTGCAGATTTCCAATCTCTAGATCTCGAGCGGCACACGATCGGCAAAGCCGAGAGCCTGCTCCAGCAGCAACGCGATGCCCAGCAGCTCGGCGTCCCCGTGCGGCCGCCCGATGAGCTGCACTCCAACCGGCAGCCCGTCTTCGGTCAGTCCGCACGGCAACGAGATCGCCGGACAACTGACCAGGGTGATGATGAAGGTCAAAAACATCCAATCGATATACGTGGTGAGCTTTTCGCCCGCGATCTCCGTCGGAAAGCGTTGCTCGACGGCAAATGGCGGTACGGCAACGGTGGGGCAGGCGAGCAGATCGTACGAGTCGAAGAACTCCGCCACACGCTGAAACACGGCATGGCGCTGGCGCCGCGCGTTAATGATCTCCTCGGCCGTGAGTTTTTGCCCCTTCTCGATGTTCCATATGATGTCCGGGTTGATGCGATCGCGTTCGCCCGGGAGAAGATCACCGCGCACCTCGGCGAGAAGGAGCGCGCGCAGCACTTGAAAACAGTCGATGGCGCAGGAAAAATCGGTGCGGCTTCGTCGAGCATGCAACCCATTTCGGTGAAGCGATGTACACCGGCGCGAGCGATGCGCGCGACGTCCGGATCAATGCTGCGCAAGCCGAAATTGGAGCTGAAGGCTGCGCGTCCCGGGGGTCGCGCATGCCGCAGAGCCGCCTGGAAACCGTGCTTCGGCACGGAGCGCGAGAGAGGATCGTGCGATGTGAATGCGGCCATGGCATCGAGCATGAGTGCGACATCCGGCACGTTGCGCGCCATCGGGCCGTCGACCCACAGGTCGTCGAAGGCCGGCAATCCATCTCCACGGGGCACGACGCCCGGACTCGGCCGCAGTCCGACAATGCCGCAGAAGCTCGCGGGTATGCGCAAAGATCCGCCCAGGCAGGAGCCATTGGCGAGCCACACCTCGCCTGCTGCGAGCGCCGCCGCGGCGCCGCCCGATGAGCCGCCGGCCGTGCGTGAGAAATTCCATGGATTGCGCGTGATCCCCCACACCGGATTGAAGGTGTGGCTGCCGGCGAACTCCGGGACGTTCGATTTCGCCAGCGGAATTGCGCCATTCGCGCGCAAGGTCGCGATCGTGCGGTCATCGGCGGGCGCGCGATTTTGCGCGAAAATCGGCGAGCCGTAGGTGGTCAGCTGGTTGGCGACGTCGTTGTAGTCCTTGACGGCGATCGGCAGGCCCGCGAGCCACCCCGGATCGTCGCGCACCTCGCATCGAAAAACTTTTGCCTGCTCGCGCGCTTCGTCGAGGAAACGAATGGGCAGCGCGTTGATCTTCGGCTCAATAGCCTCGATCCGGGAAGCGGCGGCGTCCACGAGCTCCAGGGGCGAGACCTCGCGCTTGCGCAACTTGGCGACCGCTTCGGTCGCGGTGAGGCGCCATAGCCCTGACATGGCAGCGGGCTCCTCCTCGCCTAGAGGATCAGGTCCCAATGCTCGCTGACCACGTTTTGGCCGAAGCTGCGCCGGCGCTCGCTCGAGGTGAGCCGAAAGCCTGCGCGCTCGTAGATGTGCCGCGCCGCGGTGAGCACCTTGTGCGTCCACAGCGTGATCCTCTGATACCCGCACTGGCGGGCGAAGCGGATGCATTCATCTGTGAGCCGCGTGCCGAGCCCGCGGCCGCGCGCACTCGGATCGACCAACAGAAGACGCAGGCGGGCGACCTTCTCGGAATCCTTCACCAGAAAAACCGAGCCGACGTTCTGGCCATCCATTTCCGCGATCCAGCAGCGCTCGCGCTTGCTGTCGTAGTTGCTCGCGAAATCAGCAACGATTTGCGCGCACAGGCCCTCGAACTCTTCCGCCCATCCATATTCGCGCGCATAAAGCTGGGCATGCCGCGCAACGACCCAGCCCAGATCGCCGGGGCGTGGCTGGCGCAGAATGATATTGCTCTTCGCCTTGGGTTCTGCATCCAGCATTCTCTCGATGGCCCGCATCGCCTGAACGAGATGATCCTGCTCTGGCGCATTGAGGCGCGCGAGCGCTTCGCCTATTTGCCGCTCCGTGCGGGTTTCGAGCGGGTCGAATGCCTTGCGCCCGCGCGCAGTCAGGGAGAGGAAGCTCTGACGCGCATCGTCCGGTGAGATCTGTTTGCGCATCAGTCCGCCCTTCTCAAATCGCCGCAGCATGCGGCTGAGGTATCCGGCATCGATGCCGAGATCGCGGGCAATATCGCTCGCCGTCGAACGGCGCCGCTGCTTGATTTCATACAGGACGCGCGCCTCGGTCAGCGAGAATTTGCTGTCAAGCCAGCCACGCTGCAGCACACCGAGTTTTTGCGTGTAGAAACGGTTGAAGCGACGGACTGCGGCGATCCGCTCGGCATCGGCGACGGCCAAACGCATGGGCAGCGAGGATTGAACAATTACTTGCCGGAGTCAACTATCTCGCCATGGCCGGAGTGGATTAACGCCGACGAGCGGGTTCGGGCTGTCCGCCCGCTTGTTCCGCCTTCAGCCGTGCTATCGCAGCCGTGATCGGAGCAAAGGGGCCGAACTTGTGTTGCTCCGCAGAGAAGCCGTCTGCATACGGGCCGTAGGGTGCGTCCACCGGCTTTTCCAGCAGGTTGGGAAAGTCCTTGTCGAGGCCTGCTTTATGGGGGCGCGGTTGCGAAAGCACGTAGGCCGCAACGTCCCAGGCATCGTCCGCGCTCAGTTGCGGGTTCAGATAATCGGTGCCGTGCGGCATGTTGAAGTGAATGAAATTTGCCGCAGTAATCAGTCGCGCCATGCCGGCTCCGTCGTTGAAGCTGTCGCTCCCCCACAGGGGCGGCATGAGATAGCCGAGGTCGACTGTGGGCAGGCTGCGGCGCATGCCTTGCCCCTCGGTGCCGTGACACGCGGCGCAGCTGTTCGTGTAGATCGTTCGTCCGCGCGCGGGATCGGCCGCACGATCGAGCTCCGGCATCCTGCCGGCGGCCATGCCCGGGAGAACTTCGCCGGGCGGCACCCCTGTCGAAAGGAATTTGATGTATGCGACCAGGGCCTGCATTTCAGGCGCGCCCCGCGGCAAGGCCTTGCCGTTCATGCTGCGGGTCATGCAGAAATCGAGACGATCCTCGATGGTCATCGACGCGCCGGAGCGCGCGCTGTAATGCGGGAATTCATCAAATATTCCGAACAGCGGAATGCCGAACTTTTTGGTGCCGGCCTGAAGATGACAATTGCTGCACGCAAGATTGTTGCCGGCGAAGCGCTTGGCCGGATCCGGCACCTCGGGACCGATATGGGCATAGGTGGCGGTGATCAGATCGCGCCCCCGCCGCACCAGGCGCCCATGTGCATCGTCAGGCAGCGCGCTGATCTCCGGCACCGTCCAGATCGGCAATGCGGTAGATTGAGCCAAGCTGCGCGCGATACCCAAATAGCCGCCGACGCAGGCGGCCAGGAAAACAAATGCGACGGCAACCGTGGCCACCGAAGCCTGCACATACACGGACCATGTTCTCATCATAAGCTACCCGAGATGGTAGGCAGAATTACTCGATCACCTGGTTGGCGCGCAGCAGGATCGTTTCCGGAATGGAGAGGCCCATGGCCTTGGCGGCCTTGAGATTCACGATAAGCTCGAATTTGGTCGCTTGCTCGACCGGAAGATCGCCCGGCTTGGCTCCCTTGAGCACCCGGTCAACGTATGTTGCCAGTCGACGCCATGTGTCGAAAATGCTGGTGAAATACGCCATGACCCCGCCGTCAGGGATGTAATCGAGATTTCCATACACTGCAGGAAGTCGATGGCGCGCGGCGAAGCCGATGATTTTTTCGCGGTTAGAGACGAGATTCGCGTCCGATTCGACAATCAATCCGCTGGGGCGCATGGCCGCTATTGCCTCAAGCGCGCGATCGATTTCCTCAGGGTCCCGTGCAGTGAAATATTTTACTTCAAGGCCAAGGCTTGCCGCCGCCATCTGGATGCGATCGAGGTAAATGGTACCAGAAGCGCTCAGTATCGCGACTGTCGTGACCTGGGGAAAGGTTTCCTTGAGTATCTCCAGCCATTTTTCGCTTAGCGTTGCACTTGCGGTCAGCGACATGCCGGTAATGTTGCCGCCAGGTCTCGCCAGGCTCCTCACGAACCCGGAAGCAAGGAGATCGGGCGTCGTGGCAATGATGGGAATTGTTGAGGTGGCTTGAACCAGAGCTCGGGTTATCTGAACACCGGGCGATAGGAACAACGCCACGTTCAGCTGCAGCAGTTCCGCGATAATCTCAGGTAGTCGATCCGGGTTGGAGTCGGCGTAACGCTCTTCCAGAACGAAATGACGTCCCTCTGCATAGCCGAGATCGCGCATACCTTGCCGGAATCCCTCCCGCGTCGAATGCTCCGAACCCTTTGCACCAATCCAGATGTAGCCGAGGCGCGCCGGCTTCGGGATTGCTTGGGCGTATGCGCGCACTGCGAGCGCCGGGGTGGTGCCGAGCAGGAGAGTGAATTCTCGGCGTGTCAAATGATCCAACCGCATTGCCATTCATGCGTGAGGGCTGCACAGCCATTTTACCGGCTTTCGACCAAACGTCATGCTCCACCGCAGGAAAAACTTGGATACCCGGTGACCGATGAAATCCATTTGGATATTCTGCCGGGCGCTTTGAGATTCCCAGCCATGGCGAGCGAGGCACAGCGGAAATCGTCCATGACCATTGATCTGATCCTGCGCGGCGGCCGCGTAATCGATCCTTCGCAGAAGCTCGACACCGTGACCGACGTCGCCTTTGCCAAGGGCAAGGTGGCGCAGATCGGAACGGGATTGAAGGCCGACTCCCAGACCGAGATTCGCGACGTTTCGGGCACCATCGTTTCGCCGGGTCTGATCGACCTGCATACGCATGTGTACTGGGGAGGCACTTCGCTGGGCATCGACGCCGAGGATTTCTGCCGGAAATCCGGCGTGACGACGGCGATCGACACTGGGAGCGCCGGACCCGGTAATTTTGCCGGCTTTCGCAAGCACGTGATCGAGCCTAGCGCCGTGCGCATTCTTGCTTTT
The DNA here is from genome assembly GCA_046733355.1 of Pseudomonadota bacterium. Lineage (GTDB taxonomy): Bacteria > Pseudomonadota > Alphaproteobacteria > Rhizobiales > Xanthobacteraceae > VAZQ01. Next base: position 60,406 of record JBKPOZ010000032.1, read on the forward strand.
CTTCATGTCTCGTTTGCCGGAATTTTCGGCTTCTCCCGCCGCGTCATGGTGGGCGAGAGCGAGGAGCTTCGCCTGATGGCGCCGCGCGATGCAATCGAAGTGGCGAATGCCAACCGCGACATCATTATCGGCATCAAGGTCCGCATCGGTGCGCACGCTTCCGGACGCTCTGGCATGGTGCCGCTCGACATTGCGCTGCAGGTCGCGGAAGAGGTCGGCATGCCGGTCATGGCGCATATCGATGAGCCGCCGCCGAGCTATGAAGAAGTGATCGCGCGGCTGCGGCCCGGTGACATTCTGACCCATGCATTCCGCCCGTGGCCGAATTCGCCGGCCACGGCGCAGGGCACCGTCAAACCGGCAGTACGCGAGGCGCGAGAGCGCGGCGTGCTGTTCGACATCGGCCACGGCATGGGTTCTTTTGCGTTCAAGACCGCGCGCGCCATGCTCGCCAACGGTTTTTATCCGGACACGATCTCTTCGGACGTGCATGCCCTGTGCATCAATGGGCCGGCATTCGACCAGGTTACCACCATGTCGAAGTTCCTGTGTCTGGGGATGGAGCTGCCGCACGTGATTGCCGCATCAACAGCCAATGCAGCATTCGCCTTACGGCGACTGGAGCTCGGCAGTCTCAAGCCGGGCAGCGCGGGGGACGCGAGCATTCTGTCGGTGAACGAGGGCCGGTTCGATTATGTGGATGTCGTCGGCGAGCACCTCACCGGCGATCGCAGGATTGTCGCGGAAGGCGTGGTGATCGGCGGCCGCTGGTGGCATCCGCGCCCCTCGAACTGATTGGTCGCGGTGTTCTCGCGGGAGTAATCACGGTCACCCGCGGGCTTGACCCGCGGGTCCATCTTCTTCGCAAAGAGGATTGCTGGCCAATCAGCTCCATGCGGCACTCAGCTCGAGCATGACGACGTTTTCTATTGTACGATTTCGTCGTAAAGGTCGCGCCACTCTGGATTCATCGAGACTATTAGATCGATATTCCACTCGCGAGGCCAATGCTTGATGTTCTTTTCGCGTTGTATCGCGGCGAGAGCTGTTTCATGGTGCTCATAGTAAACTAGTCTCTTGACACAATAACGTCTTGTGAACCCGGGGACCAACCCCTCCCGATGCTCGTAAACCCGGCGAATTAGATCATTCGTCACGCCCACATACAGCGCCCCACCCGGACGACTGGCTAGGATATAGACCCAGAATGCGGCTTCTTCGCTTTCCCGCATTGATCCGACAATCTCGGTTCCATAAACGTCAGATACTTTGCGCAACTGCATTTACGAAGCGGATGGATGCCCGGGTCAAGCCCGGGCATGACGTGGGCAACCGGGCGTTGACGCCGCCGGGCGTGTCGCGCCATGCTGGCATACACTTTGCTTGAACGAATGAGTGCTGGAGAGCAGCACCGGACAGTGGGAGATCAGCTCATGGATCGCAGAACGGTTCTCAAAGGCTTCGCAGGTGCGGGCACGCTGGCAGTGACGGCCAACTTTCCGGCGCCGGCTATCGCGCAGGGCACCGCAGCAAAAACCCTGCGGTTCGTGCCGCAAGCCAATCTCGCAAATTTCGATCCCATCTGGGGCACGCAGTATGTGGTGCGCAATGCATCCGCCATGGTGTGGGACACGCTCTATGGGTCCGACGACAAGCTGCAGCCACAGCGGCAGATGGCGGAATCGGAGGAGGTATCCTCTGATGGTCTGACCTGGACCTTCCGGTTGCGCCCCGGGTTGAAGTTTCACGATGGCGAGCCGGTGCGGGCGAAGGACGTGGTGGCAAGCCTCGCCCGCTGGTCTTCCCGCGATCAGTTGGGACTATCGATCAAAACGATCCAGCAGGAGCTCACCGCCGTCGACGATCGCACCTTCAAATGGGTGCTCAAGAAGCCGTTTCCCAAGATGCTGCTGGCACTGGGCAAGGTCAGCACGCAGGTGTGCTTCATCATGCCGGAGCGGATCGCGCAGACAGATCCGTTCAAACAGATCACCGAATATGTCGGCAGCGGTCCGATGCGGTTCGTCAAAGACGAGTGGGTACCCGGGGCCAAAGCCGTATTCGAGAAGTTTCCCGATTATGCGCCGCGGAAGGAGCACGCTTCCTGGCTGGCGGGCGGCAAGCGCATGCTGGTCGACCGGATCGAATGGGTCATCATGCCCGATCCGGCGACCGCCGCAGCGGCATTGCAGAGTGGAGAGATAGACTGGTGGGAAACTCCCATTCCCGATCTGGTGCCGCTGTTGCGCAAGAACCGCAATATTGCGGTCGACATCGCCGACCCGCTGGGAAACATCGGCGCGTTTCGCATGAACCATCTCTATCCCCCGTTCAAGGACGTGCGCGCGCGCCGCGCCATCCTCATGGCCATGAGCCAGGAAGATTACATGCGCGCCATCGTCGGCGATGACGACGCTCTGTGGAAGCCGCTGCCAGGCTTCTTCACGCCTGGTACTGCTCTGTACAACGAAGAGGGCGGCGAGATCCTCAAGGGCAAGCGCGACATCGATGGAGCGAAGAAGCTGCTCGAGCAAAGCGGCTACGCGGGCCAGCCGGTCACCTGCCTGGTGGCGCAGGATTTATCCTACACCAAAGCGCAAGGAGACGTGACGGCCGATCTGCTCAAGCGCCTCGGCATGAACGTCGATTTCGTCGCAACGGACTGGGGCACCGTCGGTGCGCGGCGTTCGCAGAAAACGGAGCCGGGCCACGGCGGCTGGCAAATGTTTCACACCTGGCATGCGGGTGCCGATTGCGTGAATCCCGCCGTCTCCATCGGGGTGCGTGCGAACGGCGACAAAGCTTGGTTCGGCTGGCCGGACATTCCGCCGGTGGAGAAGGAGATAACGGCGTGGTTCGACGCCACGTCGGTTGAGGAGGAGAAGGCCGCGATGCGGCGGCTGAACAAGGCGGCGCTCGAGGGCGTGGTCTATGCGCCGACGGGCTTCTTCCTCAATTACCAGGCCTGGCGCAAAAATGTGAGCGGCGTCGTCAAAGGTCCGCTGCCGTTCTTCTGGGAGGTCGGCAAGGCCGCCTGAGCCGCACAAAGGGCGGCACGTGGATCGTAGAGCATTCCTGAAGCGGGCTAGCGCAGCGGCTGCTGCGATTGGCGGGCTTGCCAAGCCCGCGATGTCACAAGGCGTAGCCGCGCGGACGCTGCGCCTCGTGCCCCATGCCGATCTCGCCAATTTCGATCCGATCTGGACCACGGCCTACATTGCGCGCAATGCCGGCCTCCTGGTGTACGACACGCTCTACGGCGTCGACAGCCGGCTGGCGCCGCAGCGCCAGATGATCGAGTCCGAAGAAGTGTCTGCAGATGGTTTGATCTGGACATTTCGGCTGCGGCCGCACTTGAAATTCCATGATGGCGAGCCGGTCCTGGCACGGGATGCGGTCACCAGCATCCGGCGCTGGGCCGCACGCGAGCCGATGGGCCAGATGATCAAGGCAATCGAGAATGAGCTCGCCCCCATCGATGATTGGACCTTCCGCTGGTCACTGCAGCGGCCGTTTCCGAGAATGCTGTCGGCGCTGGGCACGATCTCGACGCCGTGCTGTTTCATCATGCCGATGCGCATCGCTGCAACTGATCCGTTCAAGCAGATCAATGAGCATATCGGCAGCGGCCCCATGCGCTTTATGAAAAGCGAGTGGCTGCCGGGTGCGCGTGCGGTGTTCGAAAAATTTCCGGATTACGTGCCGCGTCAGGAACCCGCCTCTTGGCTTGCGGGCGGCAAGCGCATGCTGGTGGATCGCGTCGAGTGGGTCGTCATTCCAGATCCGGCCACGGCCGCGGCGGCGCTGCAGAGCGGGGAGGTGGACTGGTGGGAGCGGCCGCTGCCGGATCTCATTCCGATCCTGCGCAAGAACCGCAGCATCACCTGCGATATCTGCGATCCGCTCGGCTTCACCGGCTTGCTCTGCATGAATCACCTGTACCCGCCGTTCAAGGACGTGCGGGCTCGGCGCGCCATCCTGATGGCCATGAGTCAGGAAGATTACATGCGCGCCTATGTGGGTGACGACAAAACGTTGTGGAAGCCGATGCCCGGATTCTTTGTTCCAGGATCGCCGCTTTACAACGAGGAGGGCGGAGAGATTCTGAAAGGTCCCCGCGATCTGAAAGCCGCGAAGCGCCTCCTGGCGCAAAGCGGTTATGCGGGTGAGCCGATCGTCTTAATGGCCGCGCAGGACTTGCCGGCCCACAAAGCCTGGGGCGATGTCACTGTCGACCTGCTGCATCGGCTTGGAGTCAATGTCGATTTTATCGCCGCCGATTGGGGTACCGTAGTCGCCCGCCGGGCGCAAAAATCTTCTCCCGGCCAGGGCGGGTGGCATCTCTATCACACCCAAGTGTTCGGTGTGGACGCGGTTGATCCTTCAAACAAGTTCATGCGCGCCAATGGCGAGAAGGCCATGTTCGACTGGCCGAATATCCCGGAGGTCGAAGCGGAGATCGCTGCCTGGTTCAATGCGAATTCGCCTGCCGAGGAGCAGGCGGCGGCACGCCGCCTGAACCGCGCCGCGCTCGATCACGCAATCTACGCCCCGCTCGGATCGTATCTGTTCCAACAGGCGTGGCGAAAGAACGTGACCGGGATAGAGCGCGGCCCGGCGCCATTTTTCTGGAACGTCGCCAAGGCGGCGTGATCACTCCGCGTGCGTAGGTCCTGCGCAAATGAATCGTAGGCAATTTCTGAAAACACTGCGTGGCGCGGGTGCACTCGCCGCAGCGGGCGGGATCGCGAGTCCGGCCGTTTCGCAACGGGCGGCGGCACGCACCCTGCGCTTCGTGCCGCAGGCCGATCTCGCAAATTTCGATCCGATCTGGAACACGCAATACAACGTGCGCAACGGAGCAGCACTGGTCTGGGACATGCTGTACGGCGTCAACGACCAGCTCAAACCGCAGCGTCAAATGGTCGAAGCCGAAGAACTATCGGCCGATCGCCTGATCTGGACCTTCCGGTTGCGCCCCGGACTCAAGTTTCACGATGGTGAGCCGGTACTGGCCAAGGACGTTGTCGCGAGTCTCGCGCGATGGGAAGCGCGCGACAACATGGGCCTGATGATCAAGGCCATCGAGGACGAGCTCATCGCGGTGGATGACCGCACGTTCCGCTGGCGCCTGAAGCGGCCTTATTCGAAATTGCTGGTCGCGCTCGGAAAGGTGGGCACGCCGTCATGCTTCATCATGCCGGCGCGCATTGCGGCGACCGACCCCTTCAGGCCGATCAGCGAGTATGTCGGCAGCGGGCCGATGAAGCTCGTCCGGGACGAATGGGTGCCGGGTGCGCGGGCAGTATTCGAAAGTTTTTCCGATTACGTGCCGCGCCAGGAGCCGGGCTCATGGCTTGCGGGTGGAAAACGGATTCTTGTCGATCGCATCGAGTGGATCGTGATGGCTGATCCGGCAACCGCCTCGGCTGCCCTGCAAAACGGGGAAGTCGACTGGTGGGAAACTCCCATCGCAGACCTCGTCCCGGTGCTCACGAAGAGCCGTGGCGTGAGAGTCGATGTCGCCGATGCGCTCGGCAATCTCGGCAGCTTCCGCATGAATCACCTGCATCCGCCGTTCAACAACGTGCATGCGCGGCGCGCGATCCTCACCGCCATGAACCAGGAGGACTATATGCGCGCCGTCATCGGATACGATGCCTTTTGGAAGCCGCTGCCCGGCTTCTTCACGCCTGGCACCCCGCTTTACAGCGAAGAGGGAGGCGACATCCTCAAAGGTCGTCGCGACCTCGATGCGGCCAAGCGCCTGCTCGACAAAAGCGGCTACGCGGGCCAACCGGTCACGTGTCTGGTGGCTCAGGATTTGCAAATCGCGAAAGGGCAGGGCGAGGTCACGGCCGATCTGCTCAAGCGCCTAGGCATGAACGTGGATTACAATGCCATCGATTGGGGCACGACCGCTGCCCGGCGCGCGCAGAAATCCGGCTGGAACATGTTCCACACCTGGCACGCCGGCGCCGTTTGCGTCGATCCTTCAAGCTACACGGCGATCCGCGCGAATGGCGAGAAGGCCTGGTTTGGCTGGCCGACGAGTGAGAAGGTCGAAAGCGAGATTACCGCATGGTACGAGGCAACCAGTTTCGCCGAAGAGAAGGCGGCGATCGCTCGACTCAACCGCGCCGCATGCGAGGACGTCATCTACGGTCCGACCGGGTTCTTCCTCACGCATCAGGCCTGGCGGTCAAACGTCACGGGGATCGTTAAGGGGCCGCTGCCGTTCTTCTGGGGCGTGAGCAAGACGTAAGCGCATGCTGAGCTACATCATCCGGCGCATCGTGGCGACCATTCCGGTCATGGCGGTGGTCGCACTGTTCGTCTTCAGTCTTCTCTACATTGCTCCGGGCGATCCCGCCGCAGTGATCGCGGGCGATCAGGCAACGCCTGCCGATGTGGAGCGCATTCGCCAGAGCCTCGGCCTCGATCGACCGTTCCTGATCCGGTTCGGCGAATGGGTCTGGCAGATCCTGCACGGCGATCTCGGCACCTCCATTTTCACCAACCTGCCGGTTTCAGCGATGATCGCCCAGCGCATCGAGCCGACGCTTTCGCTCATGGTCGTCACGCTCCTGGTCGCGGTCTGCGTCGCCGTGCCCATGGGAGTTATTGCTGCCTGGAAGGCGGATACGCTCATCGACCGAGTCATCATGGTATTCGCGGTGCTCGGCTTCTCGGTCCCGGTATTCGTGGTTGCGTATCTGCTCGCCTATGTGTTTGCGCTCGAGCTCGATTGGCTGCCGGTGCAGGGTTACACGCCGTTCCGAGAAGGGCTCTGGCCATGGCTGGAAAATCTTATCCTGCCTGCAATTGCACTCGGCTTCGTCTACATCGCGCTGATTGCGCGCATCACGCGCGCCACTATGCTGGACGTGCTGCAACAGGACTACATCCGCACCGCGCGTGCCAAGGGCATGGGCGATGGCGGCATTCTGTTCCTGCATGCACTCAAGAATGCGGCAGTGCCGATCGTCACGGTGATCGGTATTGGCATTGCGCTGCTGATCGGCGGCGCGGTGGTTACCGAAACCGTGTTTGCGATCCCGGGCGTTGGCCGGCTTACCGTGGACGCCATCCTGCGGCGCGACTATCCGGTCATTCAAGGCATCGTGCTGCTGTTCAGCTTTGTTTACGTGCTCGTCAACCTGGGCATCGATCTTCTCTATACCGTGCTCGATCCGCGGATCAGGTATTGATGATTACTGCGTCACGACCACGGCGTCATGGCCGGGCTTGTCCCGGCCATCCACGTCTTGGCTGCGGCGCAAAGACGTGGATGCGCGGAACAAGTCCGCGCATGACGCTCGAGATAACGCGCAATGTCCGTAAGTAGCGTCGCCTCCGACCCACGCCTGCTTTCCGCGGCACCCCCCGGCATCGCCGCTGCACCGGAGCTGCCGGACATCGTGCCACCGGTTCGGGTGCGGCGTGGTCTCACGGGCTTCGTCTGGCGGCATCCGGCTATCGCGATCGGCGGGGTGCTGCTGCTGACCATGCTGTTCATCGCGGTGTTTGCGCCGTGGCTGGGCACCGTTGATCCCACGGCGCTCGCGCCGGCGCGCAGGACGCGCGAGCCTTCGGCGCTCTACTGGTTCGGCACCGACATGCTGGGGCGCGACATCTATTCGCGCGTCCTGTTCGGCGCGCGCGTCTCGCTGTTGGTCGGTTTCGCGGTGGCGGTGCTCGCCGCGCTTGCCGGCCTTGTCATCGGGCTCATCTCCGGGTTCGTGCGCTGGGCGGACGGATTCATCATGCGGGTGATGGACGGGATCATGTCGATTCCGCCCATCCTGCTCGCGATCGCGCTGATGGCGCTCACGCGCGGCAGCGTCGGCAATGTGATCACCGCCATCACCATCGCGGAGATTCCGCGCGTGTCGCGTCTCGTCCGCAGCGTCGTTCTGTCCTTGCGCGAGCAGCCCTACGTCGACGCCGCGACCGCGGCAGGCACGCGCGCGCCCATGATCATCCTGCGCCATATCCTTCCGAATACGGTGGCGCCGATGACGGTGCAGGCCACCTATGTGTGTGCCAGTGCGATGATCATCGAGGCGATTCTGTCTTTCATCGGCGCCGGCACGCCGCCCACCATCCCGTCGTGGGGCAACATCATGGCGGAAGGACGCGCGCTCTGGCAGGTCAAGCCCTACATCGTGTTCTTCCCCGCGATCTTCCTGTCCATCACGGTGCTTGCCGTCAATCTGCTCGGCGACGGTCTGCGCGATGCGCTCGATCCCCGCATGGTGAAGCGGCTATGAGGCGACGCTGACAATGGCGCTCCTGGAGATCCAGAACCTGCAAACCCATTTCCGTACACCGGACGGGGTGAATCGCGCCGTGGACGGCGTCTCTTTCACGGTGGGGGCCGGCGAGACGCTTGCAATCGTCGGCGAGAGCGGCTGCGGCAAGTCGGTCACGGCCAACTCCGTTCTCCGCCTCATTCCTGAGCCGCCGGGAAAGATTGCCGGCAGCATTCGCTTCGACGGCACCGATCTCCTCGCGCTGGACCAGCGCGCCATGCGCGATATCCGCGGCAATCAGATCAGCATGATCTTTCAGGAGCCGATGACGAGTCTCAATCCGGTGCTCACGGTGGGTCGCCAGATCTGCGAAAGTCTGCGGCTGCATCAGCGGCTCGGCCAAAAAGAAGCGGAGCGTCGTGCGGTGGAGATGCTGCGGCTGGTCGGGATTGCGGAACCCGAGCGACGCGCGGGCGAATACCCGCACCAGCTTTCCGGTGGCATGCGCCAGCGGGTCATGATTGCGATTGCGCTCGCCTGCAATCCGAAGCTTCTGATCGCGGATGAGCCGACCACGGCCCTGGACGTCACCATTCAGGCGCAGATCCTCGATTTGATGCGCGACCTGAAAAAACGTGTCGGTGCAGCTATCATACTCATCACTCATGACCTCGGCGTGGTGGCGGAGGTCGCTGAACGCGTGCTGGTGATGTATGCCGGCCGGAAGGTCGAGGAGGCTTCTGTTGCCGACTTGTTCCGCACGCCGCGGCACCCGTACACGCAAGGCCTTCTCGGCGCCTTGCCGCGGCTTGGCTCCTCGCTCGACGGTGAGACGAGCAGACTCGCAGAGATCCGCGGCGTCGTGCCAAGTCTTAAGCAACGCATCCCAGGCTGCGTGTTCGCGAGCCGCTGTGCTTTGGCGAAGGACATTTGTCGGAACATCGCGCCGGCGATTGAGCTGAAAGCTCCACGCCATCTTGCGGCCTGCCATTTCGCGCCCAAGGAAACGGTGCCCGCATGAGCGTGCCGCTGCTTCAGGTCAACGATCTGAAAAAGCATTTCGCGGCGCGCTCCGGGCTCGCCGCCCTCGGCTTTGGCAAACAGCAATGGGTTTATGCGGTAGACGGTGTCTCGTTTGACATCGCGCGGGGTGAGACGCTGGCGCTGGTCGGCGAGTCTGGCTGTGGCAAGTCCACGGTGGGCCGCGCCATTCTTCGGCTGTTCGATATCACGGCCGGCCAGGTCGTGCTTGATGGCCGCCGGATCGACGACCTGTCAACACGCGCGCTGCGGCCGCTTCGGCGGCGCGTGCAGGTGGTTTTCCAGGACCCGTTCTCTAGCCTCAATCCGCGCATGCGCGTGCGCGACGTCATCGCTGAGCCGATGCGCAGCTTTGCACTCGCGAACTCCGCGGCAGAGATCGATGTGCGCGTTGCAGCCCTTCTGGAGAAGGTGCGACTTCCACGGGAAGCGGCAAGCCGCTGGCCGCACGAGTTCTCGGGTGGACAGCGTCAGCGCATTTGCATAGCGCGCGCGCTCGCCGCCGAGCCCGATCTGATCGTGTGCGACGAGGCAGTTTCCGCCCTCGATGTTTCGGTCAAGGCGCAGATCGTCAATCTGCTGCACGACCTGCAGCAGGAGCTTGGGCTGTCGCTCCTGTTCATCAGTCATGATCTTGCGATCGTCGAGCACATGACGCACCGCGTAGCCGTGATGTATTTGGGCAAGATCGTCGAGCTCGGGCCGAAGCGCAATGTCTTCGCAGCGCCCAGCCATCCCTACACGAAGGCGCTGCTTTCGGCTGTTCCGGTGCCCGAACCCGGCGCCTCACGCCAGCGCATCGTGCTAAAGGGCGACGTGCCGAGCCCAGTCAATCCGCCAAAGGGGTGCCGGTTTCACACCCGCTGCCCCTATGTGTTCGACCGCTGCCGTGTCGAGGAGCCGCAGCTGCGGCTCACCGAGCCCGGCCATTTCGCGGCGTGTCACCTGCATGATCTGCCAGACGCGCAGAACCCGCTCACCCGCAATGCCGCGGTTCGGTGAAGTGTGCAGCTAGAGCAGGATAGCTTTTCTTCGAATCGCTATCCTGCTCTACATATTTGGTGGAGCATGATCTTTTATGAAAACCGGTTCCCACTTTTTGGGATCATTCTCTGGAGCTTTGCACGAAACGGTCCGAGAGGCGTCCATGCGCGACTGCACGTTCGGCCTTCAGGGTGAGTAACGGGTGAACACCAGGTCGCGAGCTTTGATGGCCTGGTGGCAGGGGAAGCAGGTTTTATGCAGCGCCTCCTCGGCGGGTTTGCCATCATCGAATTGAGCGAACCCCCAACCCTCGGTCGAGGCGTATTTTTTTGAATCCTTGACCATAAACTGAACGCCGTTCTTGGGTGACCCGGCCACGAAAGATTGCTCGCGGCCAAAGGCTTTGTTGTTTTCCTCCGACGGGACGTAATTCCAGGCAAGCCGGGCGATGATTGTGCCATCCGGGAACGGAAGCTTTCCTTCCCGGTAGGCGTTAATCGCTACATCGTTGCCCAGAATGGCACGCAGATCGTTGAGGTTGCCTTCCTCGTGGGCCACGGAAATCAGTCTCCAGTCGCGGTATTCGGGCGGGATTTTGATTCCGAAGATCGGCGAGCCTTCATCATCGGCGCCTCCGGCCGAGAACGTGATTGCACCGCCAACGGTTAACGCCATGGCGGCGGCGATCACAAACAATGAGGCCTGCTTCATGGATCGTCTCTCCTCTACGTTTGGTCTATTAGCACCTTAGTCCGAGCGTAGCCGGTTCGGCTTGCCATGCACACGCGCGCCAGCTTCAAGGATTATACTTTCTGAATTCTGATTTTAGCGTGCGAATTCGCTTTTGCATCTGATTTCGCGAACCGGGGCTGATTGTGAAAACATGAATGTGCTGGCTAAACTCCCGAATCCGATCCTGTCATGAGCGGTCGTAATCTGATTCACCCAGGAGGGGGATGTGCCATCCGAACGGTTTGACTTCTTTAATGCGGCAGGCGAGCGCCTCGCCGCGTTGCTCGATTCTCCGATCGATCAGCCGCGCGCCTATGCGCTGTTTGCCCATTGCTTCACCTGCGGGAAGGACATTCATGCCGCAAAGCGCATCGCCGAAGGGCTCACGGCGCTCGGGATTGCGGTGCTGCGCTTCGACTTCACCGGGCTGGGCTCGAGCGACGGCGAATTCGCCAACACGACGTTTTCTTCCAACGTTGCGGATCTGGTGGCAGCCGCTGCCGAGCTTCGGCGCAAGCGTCAGGCCCCGGCTCTTCTGATCGGGCACAGCCTGGGCGGAGCGGCTGTGCTCGCCGCGGCAGAAGACGTGCCCGAAGCGCGCGCTGTGGTCACGGTCGCCGCGCCCAGCGATCCCGCCCACGTCGCCGGGCTGGTGAGGAGTCGCGGCACGGAGAGCCCGAGCGGTGACGTTGACGTGGCGCTCGGTGGCCGCTCGTTTCGCGTAAGCCGGGCGTTTCTCCACGATGTCGCCGAGCAAAAGCTGCAGGAGCGCGTCGCCGCCTTGCACAGGGCCCTGCTCGTCTTCCATTCGCCGACGGATGAGATCGTCGGTATTGAGAATGCAGGTCGTATTTTCGGTGCGGCGAAGCACCCGAAAAGTTTCGTCTCGCTTGCCGGAGCCGATCACCTCTTAAGCCGCCGCAGCGACGCGACCTATGTGGCCAATGTCATCCACGCCTGGGCGCAGCGCTATCTTGACCTGTTCCATGCTGCCCCTGAGCTCCCGGAGGATGCGAATGTGGTCGTCGTGCGAGAGACGCGCGTGGGACGCTTCCAACAGGAGATCAAGGTGGGCCGCCATCGCATCCTCGCCGACGAGCCGGTCGCAGTTGGAGGCCTCGACAGCGGTCTCGGCCCTTATGATCTTGTGCTTGCGGGATTGGGGGCCTGCACATCCATGACGCTGCGCGTGTACGCTGAGCGCAAGAAGATCCCGCTCGATGGCGTGATCGTGCGCTTGCGCATTCGCGCATCCATGCTGTTGATTGCGAGAACTGCGAGACCAAGGAAGGCATGCTCGATCGAATCGATCGCGCCATCACCTTGCACGGCGATCTCACGGAAGAGCAGCGCCAACGCCTCATCGAGATTGCCGACAAATGCCCAGTGCACCGCACGCTCACGTCCGAAATCGAGATCAGGACTGTGGAGCAGGCTACCTGAAACGCAGGTTCTCGCGGGAGAGCTGGCGCACCGAGGTGCAGCCCATCAGCCGCATGTCCCGCTCGATTTCCGCTCGCAGCAGTGCGAGCGCCCGCTCCACTCCAGCCTGACCGGCCGCACCGAGAGCATAGAGATACGCGCGCCCGATACCCACGGCCTTCGCGCCGACCGAAAGCGCCTTGAGCACGTGAGTTCCGCGCTGCACGCCTCCATCCATCATCACATCGATCCGGTCGCCTACGGCATCGACGATCTCGGCGAGCTGATCGAATGCAGTGCGCGAGCCATCGAGCTGCCGGCCACCATGATTGGACAAAACGATACCGGTACAGCCGATCTCGACCGCGCGCTTCGCGTCCGAAATCGACATCACGCCCTTGAGACAAAATTGCCCGTTCCAGGCTCGGACCATTTCGGCCACATCGTCCCAGTTCATGGAAGGGTCGAGCATCTCGGTGAAATACCGCCCGATCGACATCGCCCCGCCGCTCATGTTGACGTGCTCCTCGAGCTGCGGCAGGCGAAATTTTTCATGCCGCGCATACTCGATTGCCCACTGCGGCCTGATCGCGAATTGAAGCATTCCCGCAAGCGTGAGCCGAAACGGAATGGTAAACCCCGTGCGCAGGTCGCGTTCGCGATTGCCGCCGGTGATGCTGTCGACGGTCAGCATCATCGCGTCGATGCCGGCGTCCTTCGCGCGTTGCAGCATGGCGCGGTTCAGGCCGCGGTCCTTGTGGAAATAGAACTGATACACCTGTGGGGTTTTATATTTTTTGCGCAGCTCCTCGAGGCTGACGGTGCCGAGCGAGGATACGCCGAACATGGTGCCGTATTTTGACGCAGCAGCGGCGACGGCACGCTCGCCTTCATAATGAAACAGGCGCTGCAGCGCGGTCGGCGAGCAATAGACCGGCATCGCGAGTCTCTGGCCCATAGTCGTCACAGAGATGTCCACAATCTCCACCCCACGCAGCACGTTCGGCACGAGATCGCACCGTTCGAAGCTTGCCGTATTGCGTCGGAGCGTGACCTCGTCGTCCGCTCCTCCGTCGATGTAATCGAAAATGGGACGCGGCAGCCGTCGCCGGGCTAATTCCCGGAAGTCGTGGAAGTCGTAACAGTCGCGCAGGCGCATGCGAAACTCGGCATGTCGTCTTTCCTAAACCATAGCACGGGCGTGTTGCGCCTGCTTATGACTTGCACGATGTTGAACGCAGCCATGTCAGGCAGAGCGCACCTCGCTCTGGTAATTGGCAGCGCGAACCGAGTGTCGATGCTGTGCCTCGGCTGCGCATTTCGCAACGTGAACGTCGCGATTGATCACCTGGAGATTGGGGAGGCCCCAATATCGCAGCAGCTCCGGCCATGGTGTCCCCCGGTATTCGGCCCAGGCCTGAAATAGCGGGATCCGGTGATCGACCTCGGCAGATTTCCAGAGTCGCCCGCCCGTTTGGCCGCAGCGGCGCGCCTGCAACCGCCGCAGGAGTGCGGCTTTCTCGCTTGGCGCGTTCCAGAATTGCCAGGCAATGACGCACGCAGCATGCCAGCTTGCATTTTTATTGGGACCTGCGTCCCACAGGTCGACATGCCACGCAAATCGATAAACCGGCTGGCCGCACACGACGCAAAATCCCGGACCTTTCGCGTATGCACGCTCCCGATAGGGGGCAGGCGGTATGCGGAACGTGCCTGGCAGTCCATGCCGTCGCCGGCGGTCGAGCCGCCAGGACCAGCCGTGCGGCGCGCCGCCGCGCATCGCGAGCGCGCGCGCCAGGCGGTCAGCCCGAATGGGATGCGCGCGCCAATAGGAGTCTATCGCGAGCCGGGGCGTCGGCGGCACGAACGGTCGGCTCAGCGCGCGATGCAGAACTACGGCCGGAAAAATCGCCGGCAATCTGCGCGTGAGTCGTATGACCGATCGCCGATTTCTTTCTGCTTTCTCGTCTGCCCACGTCGACATCCGCGCCCCCCGACTCGCGGGGCATGATGCCGATGCAATCGTAAAACTTTCATCACCCGGTCCGGATCAATCAAATTTCCGCGGCGAAAGTCTGTGGGATACGGCAATGCGCGACCTTTGCGCGCCGGACCGTCTCGGGAGTATTGCGGCTGCGTCCGACGAAGCGCGGAATGCCAGCGGTGATGACAGCTCCCACGCCTATGATGTCGCCATTCCGCAGCGCCGAAAGGGCATCATTCCGGGATCCGCCGCGGCAGGCATCGACAAGAATCACGTCGGCATCTCGCCCCGGCGCAAGCACGCCGCTAGTGAGGCGATATACCCTGGCGTTGTTGCCCGTTGCCATCGCGACGGCAATGTCAGGCTCAATGCCGCCGAGTGAAACCAGGTGACTGATTGTGTAGAGCATGCCGAGAGGCATGATGCCACTGCCCGTCGGCGTGTCGGTTGCGATCAGCATGCGCTCAAGCGCGCGGCCCTCGGACAGGAGCTTCGCGAGCCGTAGCGTTGTGCGCAGATTCCCGGCGGTGCAAACCTGCAATGCAATGCTGCTTTCGTTTACGAGCCGCGGGAAGTCCTCATCAGGCATGGCAATCGGCCCACCGTTAACGTGATACGAGACGTCGGGCCTGATCTTCAGCAAATGGTCCGCCCAGATTCCGGCGGAGCCGGGTATCGACGAGCCGCCGGTATGCACCATGGACACCATGCCGTGCTCCCGTGCCATGGCAACATAAGGCGCATAGTCGTAAGGGGTCGCAAACGCGCCAAAGCCCGCTTTGGCAAGCCAGACGCCTTGCTGCTGCATCTCGGCGAAATCCGAATGCGAAAGCCCCGGCTCCAGAATGATGGAGCCGGCGTGCACGCGCATGCCGGCGGGACGATAGCTCTCGAAGCATTTCTTGGCGGCGATGGCGAGCGCCTTCACACCGGCGGGATCGCGCGGGCGCCCGGGCACATGGACCTCGGAAGCGCTGATGCAGGTGGTCACCCCGCCCTGCAGATAGCTCTCCAGGAAACCGACGGTCCTTTGCCGCGGCGTATAGTCGCCGAATGTGATGTGCACATGCGAGTCGATGAGCCCCGGCATGGCCATCATGCCGGCTGCGTCGATCGTCACGTCACAATCGGGGGCGCCAATGCCTGAGCCAATCGCTTCGATCCTGCCATCTGCGAGGACAATCGCGTCGCCGCCGACGACGGGTGCTTCCATATCGCCTGTCAGGATTTTCGCAATGTTGAAGATGGCGACTTTCATCTCGCGTCACTTGCGTTTGTGACGCTTGCCGGCACCGGCTTCTTCAATGGTCGAACTGTGAGAAGCGGCGTCCTACATGCGCGCGAATTCCTCCTCCGACGGAATGCGGCCGTGCGGCGTGAGGGAATCGACCAGCGTCGGCAGGCGCTCCTGCAATTCGGCAAGGACCTGATCCCGAGATATGCCGGTATGCTCGGCCAGTTCGTCCAGCGTGTCCGCCCCCAGCGCGTTGGCAAGATCATCGCGGCCGACCGGCTTGTTCGGGCCGCTGCCCACCCAGGACCGGGCCACCTCGGGCTGGCCACTCTGCTCGAATCGCCTGAGCAGCTCTCCAAGGCCTCCGTTGAGCACGCTGCCTGCGGCGCCACCGGCGAGCAAGCCGCCCAATCCGCCGCGAAGGAGGTCCGATAGGCTGCCGCCGGCGCCCGGGGTGTTCGGTTCCGGCTGCATGCGTCTGCCTTCCGGATTGACATTCGTACCACCCGGCGTGTGGCGGAACGGTCCGCCTCCCTTGAACGCCTTGTAGGCAAGCATGGCCAAAAGCGCGATGGTCAACGGCGACATGCCTTTATGCTGCGCGTCAGGCGATGGCTTGCCGCGCGGCCCGTAGCTCATTCCCCGCAACACATCCATCAACCCCATGCTTATCTCCTGTCCGCTGCTTTACTCATCGCGCTGACGGCCCGAGCCGTCGCGGGCCTCTGCTCGTCACCCCGCAGCGGCGCCCACTGTGTCCGCCATGGCGGCTCCTCGCGTGCCCAGTGGCTTCTCACGGCCGATGGTCGAATCGCGTGCAGTCTGGTGCTCAATCTCGGAATTGAGCTCGGCGCCAAACAGAATAACGATCGCAGAGACCCACATCCACGTCATTAGGCCGATACCAGCGCCGAGCGAGCCGTAGGTCGCGTCGTAATTCGCGAAATTCGATAAATACCAGGACAGCAAGCCCGAGCTCACGAGCCATGCGATGGCGGCGAATACGCTTCCTACACTCAGCCATTGCCAGCGGGGTTCTCTGCGGCTCGGGCCGAACCGATACAGAACGGCAAGCCCGACGACAATGAGCGCGAGAAGGAGGGGCCAGCGCAGCACGTTCAATAGAATTGCTCCCATGCTTCCAAGCCCAAAATAGCTCAAGGCGACGGGCACCACGACCACGGCTCCCAGCGCCAGCAAGGTCGCGGCGATTCCGGTCAAGGTAAACGCGAGGGAAACCAGATTGAGCTTGATGAAACCGCGCTTTTCTTTTTCGTCGTAGACCACGTTCAGCGCATCCATGATGGCTTTCATACCCGCATTGGCGCTCCAAAGAGCCACGCCGAGGCCGAACACGAAACCGAAACTGAGCTTCGCATCCCCTTTCGACACGAGCCGATTCACCTGCTCCTGGATGATGTCTATGGCTCCTCCGGGCAGGAATCCTGCAAGCAGGGACAGGTGCTCATTAATCGTGGATGCCTTCGCAAACAGCCCATACAGCGACACCAGGGCGGTGATGCCCGGAAAGAGCGCCAGCAAACCGTAAAACACGACGCCCGCCGCGACCGCGAGCAGGCGATCCTCGTTGAGCTGCTGGTACGTGCGCCAGAGAATGTCCTTCCATCCCGCCCAGGGGATCTGCCAGGGCGCGGTGGCCTTGCGGCCGCGGCCAGGCTGGCGCGCGCGCTCATGTTGAACGTGGCGCGGCTCATCCGTGCTGCGTGTCGTGCCGAACGCCCCTGTGGCCGGCCGCGCCGGCCGGTCATCCTTTCGCTGCGCCGGACGGGCGACCTGCGGCTCCGGCTCGCGCGTGTTGCCACGACGCTGCAAAGCATACGCAATTGCGCCCAATGCAGCATAGCGCAGAAGAGAGGAGACTGAGGTGTGGTGATGTGAGGCGGACGATGCAGTCATGGGTGTGCACCGAAGCTAGCAATCAAGTGGGCTGTGGCGATTTGTCGGCAACGCCACCAGTGTTGCTCGAAGCCGCCGCCGCGTACGCGAGTGCCTGGCGCGCTGCCACCCATATCAGCTCTTGCGCAGCTCTGGCGGCATCGTTCTTTGCGCTCTGGTATTCCGTGCCGACCAGATCGGCGAGCTTCTGTTTGAGGGCGTCGCCAGTCGGTCCGAGAAGTCCGTCCTCGGTTTTGCTTACGGGAACAACCGCCGCAAGGGCTGCGCCGAAGGCGGCGCCCGCAGCGGCGCAAACAAGGGGCCGTTCATTGAGTATCGACCCAGCCTGTCCGGTTATTTGCCTGCGGACGCGAGGCGCCACACGTCGGCTGATGCGCATGCGATCGGCAAGGAGCAGCACGCATCCGGCGCCGATCAAAACGCCCGCAACAGGATTCCGCCGGACAGCATCTAGCAGCGGGCCGAGGAAAATTCCGTCAGTGTGGTGCGTGGAATCATTCATTCAGCCGGTTCGCCCGTCGCTGCGCCGCACATCCGGTTTGGTCTCGTGCAGTCACGAAACCAATTCCGCAAGGCTCACGCGAGTTCCGGCCGAATCGGGAGTCGAGTGTCCTCAGAAACATCAAGCCGAGTGTTTCATCATATCGGCCGGCACCTTGCCGCCGTTCTCGGCCAGCTTCGTCATCACTTGCTTATGCAGCCAGATGTTCATCTGCGCAGAACCGTCGAGCGCTCCGGTGTAATTGAGCTCCTTTGCGAGTTCTTTGCGTGCCGCGAGGCTGCTGTCCAGATCAAGGAGCTTCATCAAATCGACGATCGAGTGGCGCCAGTCGAGTTTCTCCGGGTTGTTGGCGGCCTTTTCGCGCAGCACGGCTTCGACGTCGACTGACGGCCGCGCCGACGTCTGGGCAGCTCCGCCGGCGCGCGACGGTGCAGTTGCAGAACCAGTTGTACTCGAGCCGGCAGTCGAAGGTGCCGCAGATTGGCCCGCAGCAGCGCTACGGTGGCCGAAGATTGCTCCCATGATAATTCCCGAAAACGCTCATGACGGTCCTCCGGTGACACGGGTGGATGATATTCCATGACTTGAGAAAATTCTGCTGCCGATTCGCCGCGTCCGCCAGACGCTAGGCGCGAGGCTCTGCCGCAATTTCCGGTGCGACCAGGGCGGGATCGGCGAACGGCGCCATCGGTCCCGCAATATGGGTCATGTTGCGAGGGGCTAGCAGCAGGAGTGCCACGAGCACCCAGGCGAACACCGCAACGGCTACCCACGACCAGACGCTAATCTCGTCGACATGCACGGTCGCACTCATGGGCCTCTCCGGGGAAGGGGAAGAGTAAACGTCCGGGCGGGCGCGAGGTTCCCTTTCGGCAGCATCGTCTTACATGATCGCAACCGGTGCAAGGGCGTCAATGTCGGTGACCACGTCGATGATCACCGGCCGTCCCGCTTTCAGCCCCGCTTCGATCGCCGGCAGGATATCCCCGGGCTTCTCCAGGCGTATTCCCGCAGCCCCCATGTCTTCCGCAATGCGGGCAAAGTTCACCTGGGTGAACGTCCACAGTTCTCGCGCTTGCGCTGTTTGCGTGCCGCCATAGGCACGATCGAAACCGCGCTTCGACTGGTTGCCGCTCGCATTGTTATTGACGATCGTCACCGCATTGATGCCCCATCGGGCGGCAGTTTCGATCTCGGCGATGTGATACCACAGGCCGGCGTCGCCGGTGAACGTGATGACCGGCCGTTGCGGACAGGCACATTTTGCCCCGAGACCGGCCGGAAAGGCCCAGCCCAGATGGCCGGCACTGCGCATATAACTCTGTCGAGGGCTGGTGAGATCGTACATGCCGCCCATCCACATGCCCGCGTGGCCGGTATCGACCACGACGATCGCGTCCTCCGGCACGACTCGTGTGAGCTCGGCGCAAAGGCGCTCCGGCCGCATCGGCAATGCGTCCGATTTCAATACGCCATCGTACTTGGCTGACCACTCACGACAGATGCTTTGCACTTCCCCGATCCACAGCTTGCGTTCTTGCGCGGTTCTTGCATCTGCGCATTTCAGCATCGCCGCGAGCGTCTCCTTCGCATCGCCCAGGATGCCGACGAGCAGCGGATAATTACGTCCAATCGCTTCGGGATTGATGTCGATCTGGATCGCGGGCGTGCCGATCTGCGGCACGGCCCAAAAATGGGTGGTCATACCGCCTGTTTCTGTGCCGATAAAGAGAACGAGGTCGGCGCGATTGACCACCCGGTTCGCGCTCTCGCGCGAATAGGTGCCGACAACACCGACGCACAGGGGATGCGTACCCGGGATCGTATCCTTGCCGTTGAGCGAGGTTGCGACGGGGATCTGCAGCGCTTCGGCGAAAGCGACAAGCTCGGCTGCCGCGCAGGAGGCTCGCAAGCCGCCACCTGCCACAATCACCGGACGCTCTGCATTCTGCAGGTATGCCAGGGCCGCAAGCACGCTCGCTTCTTCCGGCCGTGGGCGAAAGGGCGGCACATGGGTGAACTGGCGCTCGCATAGCGGTTCCAGCTCCGCTTCATCCGCATCGATCTGCCCCTCGTTGCCGCGGAATTGGATATGCACCGGACCGGGCGTTCCCGAGGTGGCCACGCGGAAGGCTTGCCGAACCATATCCGGGAAGCGCGCGACGTCATCGATCGTGGCGTTGAACTTCGTCACCGGTTCGAATGCCGGGAGATCATCGACCTCCTGATAAACCTTGCGGAATTTCGTCTTCGGCTCGCGGCCGCCGGTCATGGCGATGACAGGCGAATGGGCGAGCCACGCATCGCGCAGTCCGGCCGCGAGATTGAGCGCTCCGATCACCTGCGCCATGCAGACGCCCGGCTTGCCCGAAGCACGCGCGTAACCGTCCGCCATGTAGGCCGCCGCCTTCTCGCCGTGCACGTGCAGCCGCTTGATGGCGGTGCGGCGCTCGAGCTCCGCCATTGTCTTGCGCAGCACGGCGGGCACGTGAAAGACGTGTGTGACGCCGTATCCCTTGAGCATTTCTGCGAGACATTCCGCCCCGCTCATTTTGCGGTTATGTCCGGGGCTCGCTCGTGACATGAAACCGCCCTTACCTCACTTGATCGCAAGCGGATTGGTTGGCGAGCCCACTGCGCCGGTGATCGGAATGGCAGGTGCCACGAACATGAACTCGTACACCTTGTCCGCCGCGCAGTCGTCGGCGAGGTCCTTGACGTAAAATATCTCACCCATCGTCATTCCCATGATCGGAATGGTGATCCAGTGCCATGGCTGGTTGATCTCGGGTTCGCTGTTGTTCGGGCGCACCTCGCAGCCCCAGGTGTCGCTGGCGACGGCGGCGAGCTCGGTGCGGGCCACCCATTCGAGCGTCTCGAAGGCCAGCCCCGGGGCATCGCCGCCCGGATAGCCATCCCAGCTGCCTGCGGCGAGGCACCGCTCCATCTGTCCGGTGCGCACGATCACGTAATCGCCGCGTCTGACAGCCACGCCCTGCGTTTTTGCGGTTTTGTCGAGATCGGCGCAGGTGATGCCGTAGCCGTCGTCCAAACTGTCCTTGCCGAGCGCGCGCGCTACGTCGAGGAGCACACCGCGCCCGACCATCTTGTTCTTCGTTTTCTCGATCCCGCATTTTTGCGCGCCTGACGAGGTGACCTCGCGGCAATCGTAGCCATTCCACATCGAGCTTTCATAAAACACATGTCCAAGCCCATCCCATTGCGTGCCGCACTGGAGCGGCATCGTCACCATGTCATCGGCAGCGCGGATGCCGCGCTTGTCGAGCACGCCCGCATACGCATCCGTTCCGGTCCGGATCATCGTATGAATGGGATTGGTGCGACCCATGGCCGGATAACTGCTCTTGGCGCCTTGTGGCCCGGTGTGGTCGAAATTGAGCGCGAGCGAGATCACCTTGCCTTTGCGCACGAGCTTTGCGGCCGCAACGATGTCTTCGGCTCGCGTGTAATTGAGCGTGCCGATTTCGTCGCTCGGTCCCCACTTGCCCCAATTTTTGTATTTCTCCGCCGCCTCATGGAGGTCCTGGCGTGTGAGCTTTCTCCCCATCTCGGTCATTCCTCCATGGCTGGCAATGGAATGTGTTTTGCCGTTAGCCCTCTGGCGCACTCAATCATATTCGGCTCCAGAGCTGGCTTGATGATAACATCGAGAAAGGACGAAGGAGAAAGGCCATGCCGCGAGTGCCCGTATGTCTGATTGCGCTTCCGCTGATGCTCGCTTCGCTGGCACAGCCGGCGCGGACGCAACCCTACCCGGCACATCCGGTGCGACTGATCGTGCCTTTTTCGGCCGCAGGACCCACCGATGTAATTGCGCGCATCATTGCGCAAAAACTCTCGGAGGCATGGGGACAGCAGGTCTACACCGAGAATTTCCCCGGCGCCGGCGGAAATACCGGCATTGTGCTCGCCGCCAAGGCCGCGCCCGACGGCTACAACATGCTCGCCGTGAGCACCGGCTTCATTGTCAATCCGAGTCTCTACGCAAAGATACCTTACGATCCTATCAATGATTTTTCCGCTGTGACGCTCGTTGCAGCGTCGCCGAATGTCATCTCAACTCACCCTTCGGTGCCCGCGCGAACGTTGCAAGAGCTCATTGCGCTGATCAAGAGTAATCCGGGCAGATACAGTTTCGCCCAGCCTGCCACCGGCTCGACACCACACCTTGTCGGTGAATTGCTCAAACTGAAGTTCGGGCTCGATCTCGTCACCGTGCCGTTTACGGGCGCGGGCCTGGCGATCAATTCCACCATAGGCGGTCATACCCCCATAGCCATCACTGCCCTGCCGCCGGCGATGACCACCATCACGGAAGGCAAGCTGCGGGGCATCGCGGTGCTCAGCAAGCAGCGTTCGCCCGCCCTTCCTGACGTGCCGACGAATGTCGAGGCTGGAGTGCCTGATCTCGAAAGCGATACGCTCACCGGCATCGTCGCGCCTGCCGGGACGCCGAAGCAGATCGTCGATCGCTGGTATCAGGAAATCGCGAAGATTGTCGCGCTTCCAGATGTCAAAGAGCGTCTGGAAATGCTGGGCTTTGTGCCGATAGCGAACAGCCCGGAAGAGTTCGCGCAGCGTTTGAAAAGCGAGATGGCCAAGTGGGGCCAGATCGTGCGGGATGCACACATCCGCCTGGAGTGACCGAATCGTAGCCCGGATGAGCGAAGCGATATCCGGGTCTGGTCCCGCATGTCGCCTTCGGCTCATGCGGGCTACAGTTACGCGAGCGATACACGCGAGCTGGAACCTTGCCGTGACGTGCAAGTTGTTCTCGGTGTGCGTTGATTCAATTCGCGACGGAGGAATTTGATGGCCCAGGTCATCACCAAATGCCGCCTGACAGGCCATTACATGTTCATGGGAATGGATGCTGATCCAAAGGAATTCCGGCGTTCTCCAGGGCCCTTTGCCCGAAAGTTTTGCCCATTCTGCGCCTGTGAGCACGACTGGTACCGGGAAGACTCAAAATTCCTTGCTCACAAGATCGAGGCCGGGGCACGCGTGCAGCAGGCGAGCTGACCAGCCGCGCGGTTTCCCTGTCCCTGCTTCCCTGTCCCTGCGCCAAATGAAAGACCCCGGCCGCGACGGTCCGGGGTCTTCGGCTGAAGCGACTGCGCGGTCGCGAACGCGGGATTGTCACTCCAACACGCATTCAACGTCGCACGCGCCGCAAAAGTTCCTCGCAACGCCGGCGACTATACCGGCGAGCTAAGCAGGACCACGGCTCCTTACCTTCCGGCTCGCCGCTGTATGTCGTCCAGAACCGCAGCCGTGGGCCAGCAGTCGAGCTTCAAGTGATGGGCTTTTTGATAGGCCCCCACCGAGGCGCGGGTTTGCATGCCGGCCTTGCCGTCGATCTTGTCTTTGTAGAGGCCAAGCTTGCTCAGCATGCGCTGCATGCTTTCCACTTCCGCGGTGCGCAGTTGCGAATTCTTGCTCCAGGGTGTTTCGAACGGGCGCGGATCGCTGATGCGCTCGCTCAGATGCCCCACGAACAAAACATAGAGATCTGAAAAGTTATATTCCTTGATCACGTAGTAATTGCGCATAGTGAGAAAGGCAGGGCCGTAGATTCCTTCCGGCAGAAGGAGGGAGGCAGGCTCTGCAAGCTCGTTTGGCTTGGGCTTGCGCCCATAGGCGAGAACGAAACCCTGCTTTATCCAGTCACCCAGCGGGCGCGTATATTCGGGAATACCTATGGTGCAGTCGGTGCCGGGCGGCACGCGCACTTCATAGGCCCAGTGAACGCCGCGCTGCCAGCCTTTTGCCACGAGCTGCTGCGCTGCCGATGCGAGTGCATCTGGGACGGAATGCCAGATATCTTTCTTGCCGTCCCCGTCGAAATCAACGGCGTATTTGTAGAATTCGGAGGGCAGGAACTGTGTCAAGCCCATCGCGCCGCCCCAGGAGCTGCGCATCTCGGCGAGCGTGACGTGCCGTTCTTCCAGCATCTTGAGCGCGTAGAGCAACTCCTGTCGGAACATGTCCTTGCGTCGGCCGTAATATCCCTGCGTCGCAAGCACCGTAATCGCGTTTTTTGGCAGCCTGTACGTGCCAAATGCGGTTTCGCGCCCCCAGATCGCGAGGAGCACGTTCCCGGGTACACCATATTTCTCCTCGATCGCTGCCAAGGTGCGGGCGTGCTCGGCGGCCAATTTCCTTGCCTGCTCGGCAAGTCGGTTGATGGTGCTCTCCTTGATGTAGTCTGCCGGTGTTTGCACAAATTCCGCCTGGCCGCGCGGCGGCGCGCCTTCACGCCCGGGAACATCAAGATCCGGCAGCGTCAAATCGGGCTCGACGCCGCGGGTCGCCTCCTCGAACGTTCTGCGCGAAACCGCCAAGGCCTGTGCATCCGGCCAAAGGTTCTGCAGCCATCTGTGAAACCCGGCATCGAGCGCCATCGCCGGGCTGCGCAGGCCGATGGCAAGCAGAAGACCAAAGCAGATAAACGCGCAGTATTTCAGGATCGTCATTCCGTCCGGTTCCTCAGAGTGCAACTAATCGAAGCGCATGCACGTTATTCAAGCGACTAAAAGCGCCAAAGGTATGGAGCTTCCATGCAGGTTCCGCTGGAAATTGCTTTTCATAACATCGAAAGCTCGGAGTGGGCCGAGCAGGAAATCCGCACCCGGGTTGCCGAGCTGGAGAAAATCTTCGATCGCCTGGTTTCTTGCCGGGTCCGCATCGATCAACGAAACAAGGACCTGACCGGCACGATCCCGCCGGTCGTGCATATAGAGCTGGGCATTCCCGGCCGTGCCGAGATCGTCGTGAGTCACGAGCCCGACCGCTTGCTGCGCAAATACCAGCATCCTGACCTGCACAAGGCAATAAACGAGGCGTTTCGTGTCGCCGAGCGGCGCCTGCACGACATGAAGGAGCAGCTCGAAGATCGCTCACAGCGATCAGCCCACGATGCCGGGAGCCAGTCGCTTGGACAGGTTGCAGAGCTGAGACCTGAAGAGGACTTTGGATTCCTGCTCACGAAGGAGGGCAGCCTGCTTTATTTTCACCGCAACTCTGTGTTGTCCGGCGACTTCGATCGCCTCTCGCGCGGTGACGAGGTTCGCTATAACGAGGCCCTTGGAGATACCGGGCCCATCGCAACCAAGTTGCGCGTGAAGGCAGACAGCTAATCTGGCAGGAAACTAATCGCTGCAAAAGTTGTATTGGAAGCGGTCGCCGTCGGCTTCCACCCGGCCCGCCGTGGGATGGGGAAAATGGATAGGCAGCACGAAGGTGCCGGTGCCGGCGACGTCGCCAAGAAAACGCCGCCGCGACCGCGCTGCCTGCTCGCGATCCCAGTCAAATATGGTCGACCAATCGGGCTCGCGGCACTGCAAGGCATGATGCATGAGGTCGCCGATCACGACTGCGCGCTGCCCGCCCGCGCGAATGTTGACGCAGCAGTGGTGGGGTGAATGACCGGGCGTCGGCGTGAGCCACACCGTGTCGTCCAAGTCGAAATCGTCGTCGACAAGCAACGCCTGGCCGGCCGCTACCACCGGCTCGCAGTTGAAGCGCCAGACATTGCCCGGTGGATTCTCGCCACGCCTGGTCGCCTCTTCCCAGGCCGCGTATTCGCGCTTGTGAAATACGTATTTGGCCTTCGGGAAGGTGGGCACCCACCGGCCATTGCGCAGCAGCGTGTTCCACCCGCAGTGGTCGATGTGCAGGTGAGTGCAGAAGACATAGTCGATATCGTCAAACCGAAGGCCGGCTGCGTGGAAACCGTCGAGCCATGGCTGCTTGGGAAAGTCGAACGGCGGAGGATAGCCCTTGTCCTCGCCGGTGCAGGTATCCACGAGAATTATGTGCCTGGGCGTGCGCACGATAAACGTCTGATAAGTTATGACCATCCGGCCCGATGCCGGATCAAAGATGAAGGGGTCAAGCTCTTTCAGGTGTCTCGCCCCGATCTGCGGATCATAGGCAGGAAACATCTCCTCCGGGCGCCGCCACGGCCCGTCCCGCTCGATGATGCTGGTTATTGTGACGTCGCCGATTGCAACCTTGCGCATCGCTCCCCCTCAAACGTGCCCAGTTACTCAGTTACCGCGCAGCATTCAGCACAATAATAGACACGGCTGGCGGGGCAAAACCCCCATGCTATACAGTAACAAATTGACGGGTCGCCATACATGGGTGGCCTGAAGGAGAGATGACCCTCTTGGATTGGCGCCGAGGCTCGCTCATTGCTGCAAGCTTTCTGGTAGTCGCGGGCGCGAGCGCGCTCGGCGCGGTCTTTTTGCCGCTCGCAGTCGAGCGGATTGACATGGGTGCAGCTGACGCGCCGCGTGGAATGCCCTGGGCACGCGCCGAGCCGCAGCAGAGCCCGGCGAGAACGGAGCAGCAATCGGCTCTTCCGCGCGCTACCGAACTGCCACTGGCCGTGCCGGAGGAGCGCAGCCCGCCATCGCTGCCGTTGGATCAGCACGTTGAGAGCCATGAAAATGGCAGCGAACCGAAATCAGCATTTGCGCGGCAGCCAGAGAGCGTGCGTCGCGAGCCACTTGCGTCCGCTCCACCGGCCGCAGTTCAGGAAGAAGTGCCGCCTGAGAAACCGCAAGCCCGTTCGTCGGCTCCGAATGTGACGGAAACGACGGCGCCAATTCAAAGGCGATCATCGGTCCGTACCGAGCGTCATGCGGCAAAAGCCAAACAGGCCGCAGATACCAATACTGCAAAAAGAACGAATGAAGCGCGGCGTGCACTGCGCAGATTTGATGACAATCTGCGCGATGTCCCGGTGAGCGCCTACGCGAGCGACGGCCGCCCGCGCACCATCATTATTCATCCGACCTCTATCCAGGATTACTATTATTACTCGGTGAGGCGGTGATTGCAGAAGACAGAGGGAGGGCGAACGCCGGTATCTCCGTGTTCTGTCATCTGACCTGTTGGTCATGAACCCTTCTCGCCACCAAGGGCGAGATCGTGATCGCGCGTGCCGGATCATTCGTTCGCGACGGCGATCGCGTGCGTCCTGTCACCGCTGGCGGGACCTCCACCCGCGAGTGACCTCTGACGGGCGCGTCCTTACAGCTCGGCTTCGCCCTCAATGGCCTTCCTGTTCTCCAAGCAATAATAGCCGGCGAGCCTGGCCAGCCATTTCCGATTGGTCCAGTCCTTCAACACGCGGCTGACGTTTTCGCGCGCAATGCCTGCCATGGCGGCAAGATCGCTCTGGGTTACCTTCTGGCGGACGAGAATGCGTCCGCTGCCCACGTCTCGGCCGAATGCTTCGGCAAGCGCAAGGAGCGCGCGGGCAACCCGGCCTCTCACGGAGAGAAAACTAGTCGCCGCAAGGGCCTCGTTGGTGCTGCGCAAGCGGCGCGCCAGCAACATCATCACGTGCCGCCATAGCTCGGGGCTTTGTTGGCCGAAAGTCTCAAAGGCCGTCCTGCTGACAAAGCTCAACCGGGAATCGCGCAGCGCAAACACGGAGGCCGAGCGAGGAGCGCCATCGATCATTGACAGCTCGCCAATAACCGCGCTCGGACCCAATATGGCCAGGATGCGCTCACTGCCGTTCGGCGCGCTCACGCTCGCTTTGAGCAGACCCTCGTCCACGCGATAGCAGCCATTGCCTTCATCCCCCGCCATAAACAGGGTCTGATCGGCTTTCAGCGTGACCACGCGCGCCTTTGAGAAGAGGCCGGTGGCGAATTCGCCCGGTAGCGCCCCGAGCACGCCGGTCGAATGAGGATCAGCTTTATTCATGCGCGCCGGATCCATGGCACGGATGGCCCCAGCCATTATAATTCAGCATCGGCGGGAGGGCATGCATTAAACAACGACCTGGAGCAGGGTAAACCATGATGCGCACACAGAAAAAGAATGGCCGATTGTGCTCAGCGGGAATGAAGCTCGCGATGCTTACCATATTCTCATTCACGGTCATCGCAGCGGCGCTGCAGCCGGCGCGGGACATTGCGGCGGAAACAGGCGGCAGACAGTGGCGGGCAGTTGCGCCTGGCCACGTCGAACCCGCCTCGGGAGATGTCAGCCTGATGAGTGCCGCCACCGGGCGTGTCGCCGAGGTCCTGGTGAGTGCGAGCGACCGGGTGTTCGCCGGCGAGCTTCTGATCCGCCTGGACGCAGCGGATGCCCGCGCACGGCTTGCCAAGGCACAGGCGCAATTCGCCATGCAAAAGCGCGCGCGCAATGATGAGGCGGTCTCCGGCAAAGCGGCGCAGCGGCGCAAGGCTGAGGATGCGGCGGCCGATGCCGAAAACGCCGTGTTCGAGGCGCAGGCCGCGCTTGATGTCGCTGTGGCCGCAAAGCATCGAGGTGGCGGCTCGCAACGCACCGTTGACGATGCCCGGGCAAAACTGGTTCGCCTGCAGGATCAGTTAAAAGAACAGCAGACCGAATTGCGCAGGGTCGAGGCACAGTCAGGCATGCCTTTGCCGACGCAGAGCGAAGGCCAGTTAAACATGGCGCGCGCCGAATTGTCAGGCGCACAAGCGGCGCTGGAGAAGACGCACATTCGAGCGCCGACTGATGGAACGGTGCTGCAGGTCAATGCGAGGTCTGGCGAGATGGCGGGCCCCACCTCCACCCAGCCCCTGTTGCGTTTCGGCAATATCTCCAAATTGCGTGTTCGCGCGGAAGTCGACGAGGCCGATTTTGCCGAGATCTATCTGGACGCTCCGGTGGTGGTGCGCGCGACAGCGCTGCCGGAGCGCGAGCTCGGCGGCAAGTTATCTTTCATCGCGCCGATCCTGGGGCGGCCGCGCATCAGCGCCGGCAAGGCGGAGAATGCAAACGTGGTGGAAGTATTCGTCGAATTGGCGGATCCAGGCCCTCTTGTACCCGGCATGAAAGTAGACGTGTATTTCATGGCGCAGTCACAGCCCCAGCCCACGCATTAGCCAGTCTTCCAATTCGAACGGCAAGTCGGTGCGGGAGGGGAGCACAACATTGCCTGCGGCCAGACTCGGCATTGATATCGGTGGCACGTTCACGGACGTGGCGCTCGAGGCCGGCGAGCGGCGCTTTACCGCAAAAATTTTGACGACCTCGCGCTCGCCGGCGCAAGGCGTGCTCGCAGCCGTGCGCGCCGTCATCTCGCAAGCGCGGATCGCGCCGGCCGACGTGCGTCTGATCGTGCACGGCACGACCCTTGCCACCAATGCGCTGATCGAACGGAAGGGGGCCAAGACCGCCCTGCTCACGACGGAAGGTTTCCGGGATGTTGTCGAAATTCGTCACGAGAACCGGTTTGAGCAGTACGACGTGAATATTGATTTACCGCCGCCGCTGGTGCCCCGGCGGCTGCGCTTTCCAGTGCGCGAGCGAGTGGATGCGCAAGGCAAGGTTCTGGTCCCGCTCGACGAGGCGAACGCGGCGCACGCGCTCGATCAGCTCGCCGCAAACTCGGTAGAAGCGGTAGCGATTGGATTCCTGCACAGTTTCACCAATCCCGAGCATGAGCGGCGCGTTGGCGCAATGATCGCCAACCAGTTTCCTGAAATGCGAGTTACTCTTTCGAGCGAAGTCTCGCCGGAGATGCGGGAATACGAGCGATTCTCCACCGCCTGCGCCAATGCATACATCCAACCGCTGATCGGCACGTATATCGCTACGCTCGAGCGCGAGCTTGCGCGCGCCGGCTTTACATGTCCGCTGCTGCTGATGACATCCGGGGGAGGGATTACGCATGTGGAAACCGCGATCCGCTTTCCGGTGCGTCTCGTAGAGTCGGGTCCTGCCGCGGGCGCGATTTTTGCCGCCTGCATCGCGCGTCAGCACGCGTTGCCGGAAGTTTTATCCTTCGACATGGGCGGCACGACTGCAAAGATCTGTCTCATCGATCAAGCCCAGCCGCAGACGGCGCGGTCTTTTGAGGTCGCGCGGATTTATCGTTTTCTCAAGGGCAGCGGCATGCCGCTGCGTATTCCGGCAATCGGGATGGTCGAAATCGGTGCGGGAGGCGGCTCAATTGCGCGGATCGACGCGCTCCGCCGTATTACCGTAGGTCCGGACAGCGCAGGGGCCGAGCCCGGACCCGTATGCTATGGCCGGGACGGCATCGAGCCGACCGTCACGGATGCCGATGTGATCCTCGGTCGCATCCACCCCGAGACCTTCTCCGGCGGCGCCATTCGCCTCGATGTGAATGGCGCAAAAAGCGCTATCGCCGAGCGGATCGGAGCCCCCCTCCATCTTTCCGCCGAGCACGCAGCGCTGGGCATCAGTGAAATCGTGGATGAGACTATGGCCAACGCGGCGCGCGTCCATGCGATCGAAAGCGGAAAGGATCTGCGACGGCGCACCCTGGTCGCCTTCGGTGGCGCGGCGCCCCTGCATGCCACGCGTCTTGCCGAAAAGCTCGGCATCAACCGCATACTCGTGCCGGCCAATGCGGGGGTTGGCTCGGCGGTTGGCCTGCTGCGCGCTCCCGTGGCCTACGAGATCGTGCGCAGCCGGCTCATGCGGCTCGGCAGTTTCGATGGCGCGGCGGCGAATCGGCTGTTGAGCGACATGCGCGGCGAAGCCGAAGCAATTGTCAGACGCGCCGCGCCGCTTGCCGAACTGGTCGAGCGGCGCTCGGCCTTCATGCGTTATCGTGGCCAGGGGCATGAGATCGCCGTCGAGTTGCCGGTGCGCACGCTGGCCGAGGGCGATGCACCCCTCATCCGCGCGCTGTTCGAAAAGGCCTACTGCAGCCTCTACAGCCGAGCCATCCCGAACGTCGAAATCGAAATTCTAAGCTGGGTGGTCGCGCTGAGCGTGCCCGCAGAAGGGCGACTTGCCGATGCAACGGCGGAAGAGCCGAGCAAAGCCCGTCCTCGCGGCCGCACATCGTTATTCGATCCGACAAGCGCCGAGTTCCGCGATGTGCCGACCTACTGGCGGGACGATCTCGCGTGCGGAGCCCGCATCGCGGGTCCTGCGATCATTGCCGAGCGCGAGACTTCCACCGTCGTGGGCGCGGGTTTTGACGCGCGCATCGACGTCTTCGGCTATATTGAGCTTACCCGACGCGAAGGCTGATCATGGTCGCACGTGCAAACGCGGCGCTTGCGCAAATTCACACGCAGATCATGTGGAGCCGCTTGATCGCGGTGGTTGAGGAGCAGGCCCAGACCATGCTGCGCACCGCCTTCAGCACGTCGGTGCGCGAGGCAGGCGATCTTTCCGCGGGCGTATTCGATCGCCATGGGCGCATGCTGGCGCAGGCGGTCACCGGCACCCCCGGGCACGTCAACTCCATGGCCAATGCGGTGAGACATTTTCTCGACGTCTATCCGCTTGCGACGATGAAACCCGGAGATCACTACATCACCAACGATCCATGGCTGACCTCCGGACACCTGCACGACATTACCGTGGTCACTCCGAGCTTCTATCGCGGCGAGCCGGTGGGCTTGTTCGCAAACACCATCCATGTCGTGGATATCGGCGGCCTCGGCATGGGTCCGGACGGACGGCAGGTGTTCGAAGAGGGTTTTGCTATTCCGATCATGCCGCTCGCTCGCGCCGGAGCCATGAACGAGGATCTCCTGCGGCTCGTGCGCGCCAATGTGCGCGAGCCTCTGCAGGTCGAGGGCGATATCTACGCCACTGCTGCGTCAAACGACAAGGGCAGCCGTCGGCTCATCGAGATGATGGACGAGTTCGAGATCGCCAATCTCGATCGCCTCGGCGACGCAATCGTCGATGCGTCGCGCGAAGCGACGCTCGAGCGCATCCGGGCGCTGCCGAGCGGAACCTATTACAACACGCTTACCATGGATGGCTACGACAAGCCGCTCACCCTGAGCGCCGCCCTAACTATTTCTGAGAATGGCATTCATGTGAACTTCGACGGCACTTCGCCCGCCTCAAGCTACGGCATCAATGTCGTGTACAATTATTGTCTTGCCTATACCGCATTCGGCGTGAAGTGCCTTGTCGCGCCCGACGTGCCGAACAACGCCGGCTCTCTTGCGCCCATTACGGTGAGCGCCCCGGAAGGCTGCGTGCTCAACGTGAAGCGGCCATGGCCAGTGGCGGCGCGGCATACGGTCGGCCACATGCTGCCGGATGTCGTGTTCGGCTGCCTGCACCAGGTGATGCCGGACGGAGTGCCTGCGGAAGGCGCGTCCTCGCTTTGGAACCCGCAAATCTTCGGCGGCGGCTCTCTCGTCGACGAGGTAGAGGCGGGCAGCGATGCGACTGCATTGCCGGAATTCAGCAGTGTCATTTTTCATTGCGGCGGTGCCGGCGCGCGGCCGACGAAGGATGGCCTCAGTGCAACCGCATTTCCTTCGGGCGTACGCACCATTCCCGTGGAAGCAACCGAAAGCATTGCCCCGATCGTGTTTTATCGCCGCGAGTTTCGCGAGCGCTCCGGCGGAGCGGGCAAATTCCGGGGCGGTCTCGGCCAGGTGATCGAGCTGGGCGGTGCGGGATCGGCCGCCATCGCGCTGTTGTGCAATTTCGAGCGCGTGCACCACCCGGCGCGGGGGCGCGAGAGGGGGCTTGCCGGCGCTCCCGGGGCAGTGTCGCTGCGCTCGGGCCGTCCGATCAAGCCGAAGGGTCGACAGACTGTACCCCCGCGCGATGCCATTCGCCTGGAGCTGCCGGGCGGCGGCGGTTTTGGGGATCCACGCAGACGCGATCCACAGCGCGTTGCCGATGACGTGCGCGATGGATTTATCACCACGGACGATGCTCGCCGCGACTACAGTGTCGTGCTCGATGCACACGGGCACGTAGACGTGCAAGCGACCCGGAGCCTTCGCTCCGCCGCAGATTAATCGCCCATGCGCAATGATATGATCCGCGTTGCCACCTTCGCGGGCCCCGGCACCCAGCCGGTGATCCGCTCCGTGGAATGGCCGGACATTCCGAAAAAAGCTGCGCTCATCAAGGTGGGCGCATGCGGCGTCTGCGGCACCGATCTTCACATTCTCAAAGGACACTGGCCCAAGCCATTGCCGTGGCCGTTCACACTCGGGCACGAGCTCGGCGGGGTAATCGTGGAAGCGGGAGAAGAGTTCACCGAAGACTTTATGGGGAAGGCACTTGCGGTAGGGTCGAAAGTGATGATCCCGCCATTGATGCCGTGCGGCCGCTGCTACTACTGCGTCCACTATCCCGAGCACGCCAATAAATGCCTCACTCCGGTTTATTACGGACGCTATCTCGGCTTCGAAAAACCGCCGCATCTGTGGGGCGGCTGGGCGGAATACGTCTATGTCGATCTCGACATGCTGCCCGGCACCAAAGTGTATAAGCTGCCGGACGACATGCCGCTGCGGCTTGGCGCCCTGTCGGAGCCGCTGACCTCGTGCATCCGCGCGTTCAACCGCGCCATTCGCGCAGGCGGATTTTCCTGGGGCCAGAGCGTCGTGATCCAGGGCTCGGGCCCGATTGGCATTCTTGCGGTGGCGGCGGCGCAGGAGATGGGGGCGGGTCGGGTTATCTGCGTGGGCGCTCCCGAGAAGCCGCGCCTTGTGCTTGCGCGCAAGTTTGGTGCGGAGGCGACCGTCAACATCGAAGAGCTCAAACAGGCTGACGAGCGCATCAGACGGGTGCGTGAGATTATCGGCGGGTTCGGTGCCGACCTGGTTATGGACTGCTCGGGCCATCCCAGCGCCGGGCCGGAAGGCATCGAATTTTTGCGCGACGGCGGCACCTATGTGGAGATGGGCCAGTTCACGGATGCGGGCTCCATCTCGACCTCTTGGCATCGCATCTGCACGAAAGACATCAACGTGCTGGGCTCCTGGGGTTTTACCGGGAATGATCTGCCGCTCGGTGTCGACATGCTCTATCGCACGCGCGCGAAATATCCGTGGTTGGACATGCAGACGCTCTATCCATTTGACGAGGACGGCATTTCCCGCGCGGTCAGCGACGCCATGGCCATGAGGACGGTGAAATCGACCATCGTACCCTGGCCGGAGCTGGTGTGAGGGACGCGTTACGCGTTCTTGCGGACCATCATCCTGCACGGGTGGATTTCGCGGTGCGGAATGCTGCAGCGTTTGCGCCGCTTGATCCAGTGAGCTGCGGGCCACCTCCTTAAGGAAGCTTCGACGGCGTCCGCATCCCATCAGCAATATTTAATTGCAATGTGCTGGGCTGCCATTTTGCCGCACCCGCATTCCTTGCTTACGGAAACCGTATCCCAGCACCCCCTCCGAAAGTCGTATAAGGGCCGCTGACCCGCGGTGATATTTTGCGGATCGATTGCGCCTCGGCGCCAAGACCGGGCAGAGGAGGGAAGGGATATGGAAATACCGAAGGATTTTCGGCGCGTGATTGTTGCTGCCGCCGTGGGCAACGTCATCGAGTGGTACGACTTTTACATATTTGGGAGCTTGGCCGCCATCTTGTCAGTCAAATTCTTCGACCCCACCAACAAGGTCGCCGCTCTGCTGAGCACTATCGCGCTGTTCACTGCGGGGTTCCTCATCCGTCCGTTGGGCGCATTCATTTTTGGATGGCTGGGCGATCGTGTGGGGCGAAAATACACGTTTCTGATTACGCTCACCGGAATGGGGTTAGGCACCGGTGCAATCGGTTTGATTCCCAGCTTTCAGTCGATTGGCCTGACCGCTGCCTTCATTCTGTTCGGCCTGCGCATGATTCAAGGGCTGTGCCTGGGCGGCGAGTATGGAGGTGCCATCACCTATGTGGCCGAGCATGTCTCTGACGAGCGGCGCGGCTACTACACCGGCTGGCTGCAGACATCGCCGACGCTCGGGATCGTCGTGTCTCTCGCCGTCATCATCGCCACACGCACCTATTTCGGCAACCAGGTATTTGAAGCCTGGGCCTGGCGCATTCCATTCCTTATCTCCTTCTTCCTGGTGGCGATCGCGATCTACATCCGCCTGCAGCTGGGCGAGACGCCAATCTTCCAGGAGATCAAGGCTAAGGGCGCAATGACCAAAAATCCCTGGAAAGAAGCGTTCGCGAGCGCAAACATCAAGCTCGTGCTGATCGCCAGTATCGTGGTGATAGGGGAGGGAGTGGTCTGGTACAGCGGCCAATTCTGGGCGTTGTATTTCCTGCAGCAGGTTTCCAAGGTCGATGCGCTGACAACAGCTTACCTCGTGGGTGCCGGGCTGCTGATAGGCACGCCCACCTTGATCTTGTTTGGCTGGCTTTCTGACCTCATCGGCCGCAAGCCGGTGATTCTTACGGGCTTCTTGCTTGCTGCGGTAACCTACTATCCGCTCTATTCGTGGTTGGGCAGTGTCACGCAACCAGGCAAGATCAATTATGGGGTCGCCATCGTTATCATCGCCATCCTGGTCTCCTATGTGGGCATGGTGTATGGGCCCATCGGCGCTTTCCTTGCCGAGTATTTCCCCGCCAGGATCCGCTACACGTCTGTGTCCGTCCCCTATCACATCGGCAACGGCTGGGGTGGCGGATTGGTGCCATTCATCACCTCGGCAGCGTTCGCGGCGACGGGTAGTTTGGGGAGCGCGCTTATCTACCCGATCGCGGTCCCTGCAGTGTGCTTCGTCCTCGCTCTCTTCCTCATGCCCGAGACGCACAAGATCAGCATCTGGGAGCCGATCCGAAACGCGGGCGCGAAGCAGGCGGCGTGAAACCCAAATAATGGGCGGGGCCCTGCGGCCCCGCCTCAAACTGGGAACCGGTTTCGGAAAAGATCATGCTCCACCAAATAGCTGGAGCGGGTGATTCCGTAAAAGCTATCCCACGCCATTTTATTTAGTAGCCGGATGAACGCAGCGAGAGCCGGGATTTGCTTCCCGCATACCGTTTGGCTTATGCCGGCGATGAATTTTCTGCCTCGTACCAGCGCAGAATCTCGAATGCCGGCACTGGCCGGCCGAAGCCCTTGAGGGCAAACTCGCCGAGCTGCCTTGCTTCCACCCCCGATTCCACGGCGCTCAGCGCACGTCGGCTGATTACGATCTGTCCCGATTTGGCTTCGTCGCAGAGGCGGGACGCCAGATTTACGACCCTTCCGATAGCCGTGTAGTCGCGCCGTTGTTCAAAGCCAATCTGTCCCAAGGTGGCGTAATCGGAGGCAATGCCGATGCCGAAGCCGAGCGCGTGTCCTTTCCGCTGCCATCTCGTGAGCACCTTCTCCACTTCCTGCCGCATGTCGAGCGCGAGACGCACGCCCCGTTCCGTATGATTGGCGCACGGGATTGGATCGTTGAAAATGATCATGATGCCGTCGCCGAGAAAGCGCTCGAGCGTGCCCTCGTAGCTGAATATCAACCTACCGACGGTCTCGTGATACTCGCGCAGCACCGCCATGACCTCTTCGGGCTCGGCACTCTCGGTGAACGCGGTGAAACCCCGCAGATCACAGAACAGAACGGTGATTTCCCGCCGGTGGCTGGCGAGGCACTGGTCCGCCTCAGCGGTTGATGCGATGACCTTGGCCACCTGCGGGGCAAGGAAACGCTGCAGCCGGCTCATGCGCTCGATCTCCCCGACCTGCTCCGCCACGCGCTCTTCCAACAGCTTGTTCCAGTTGGCGAGCTCCGCCGCTTGCTCCCTGAGCTGTGCAGCCTGCCCCATTACGGTATCGTGCAGCTCTTTTATGCGCAGCAACGAGCGCACTCGGGCAACGAGCGCGGCCTGCTCGACCGGCTTAGTAAGATAGTCGTCCCCGCCCGCCTCGAGGCCGGCGACCACGTCGCGCGTATCTGCGCGCGCGGTGACCAGCACGACTGGAATGAAGCGCGAGCTGCTGTCGGCCTTCAGTTCTTTGAGTACCGAGAGGCCGTCGCGTTTTGGCATCATTATGTCTAGCAGGATGAGATCCGGATCATCGGCCCGCGCCCGGGAAATGGCCTCTTCGCCGTCGGCTGCGGTGATGATGTCGTAGCCTTGTGCACCGAGACGTACCCGCAGCACTTCGACATTTGTCGGATTGTCATCGGCAATGAGGATCCGCGGCGGGTTTCGCAAGCGAAATTCTCCTGGCGATCACGCCAGCAGTTCGCGCACTTTGGCTAGAATGATGCGCGGACTGAAAGGCTTGGCGATATAGCCATCGCACCCCGCGGCCCGCGCTTTCGCCTCATCCCCGGAGAGCGCATACGAGGTCACCGCGATAATGGGGATGTGCTGCAGCTCGGGCCTGGATTTGATCCTACGCGTCGCCTCATATCCGTCCACCTTCGGGAGCTGAATGTCCATAAGGATGAGATCGGGACGGCATTCGCCTGCCATTGTCACCCCCTTTTCACCGTCTCTGGCCTCCACGACCTCGAACCCGGCATTGGTCAGAAGATCGTTGAGGATCATGCGATTATTCTCAGTGTCCTCGACCACAAGAATGCGCTTGCTCATGCCGCCTGCCTCCGTTCGCTCACGCGCTGAGGCAGGACGATGACGAAAGTGGCGCCCTCGCCCGTCGTCGAATGGAGCGCGATGTGGCCGCCATGCGCCTCAATCAACCGGCGCGATATGGCAAGGCCAAGCCCGGTGCCACCCTTCTCCCGCGTGCTGCTGTTGTCTACTTGCTGAAAATCCTCGAAGATGCGCGCTTGATCGGCAATTGGAATACCCGGCCCGGTATCCTGCACCGCGATCCTGAAATGATCGTCGAGCGCCTCAGCCCGAATTTCAACGAATCCTGCATCGGTGAACTTGATGGCGTTGCCGACAAGGTTCAGAATCACCTGCATTAGACGCCGTTCATCTCCGTAACCGATCGGCAGGTTCGCAGCAATTGCCGCTTTTACTTCGATGCCCTTCGCACGCGCGAGCGACTCGGTCGAGGCAATGACCGACTCGACCACGTTTGCCAGCGAATAGTCGCTCAGCGAAAGCGTGAGCTGGCCGGCCTCGATCTTGGAAATATCCAGCACGTCATTGATCAGGCCAAGAAGGTGCTTGCCATCCTTCTGAATGCGGTTGAGCACGTCCATGGCCTTTTCCGGCAATGGTCCGTAAAGCCCGTCGAGCAGCAACTCGGAAAATCCCAGCATGCCGTTCAGAGGAGTGCGCAGTTCGTGGCTCATATTGGCGAAGAACTGCGATTTGTGCTCGTTGGCGATGGCGAGCTCGCGGCCCTTCTGCTGCACCTCCTGGAACAGACGCGCATTCTTCATCGCCAGGACCGATTGGTGCGCGAAGGTTTGCATCACCTCCACTGTGCGGGCGGCAAACTCTCCCCTGCTGCGGCGCTGCACGACAAGCGAGCCGAGAATGTCGTCCTGCGCAATCAACGGCACGATGAGCACCGACTGAAAGCCCGCCGCCACGGTCACATCCCTGAGCGGATAATTCGGAGTGCTCGCCAGATCGGCAATCGACACGGATTTCCCCTCCTTGGCGGCGCGTCCCATGGCGCTGTCGTCCAAATGGATGCGAACGGCGCGCACGCGATCCTGCACGGCGGGTTCAAGCGCGTGCGCTTCGGCGAGCTCGAACACCATGCGGGCAGCATTGTAGCGGTAGATTGCGCCGGCATCTGCATTCGAGAGTTGCACTGCCCGCGTCACGATGGTGGCGAGCACGGAATTAATATCGAGAGACGAGGCGACCGCGCGTCCGATTTCCTCAAGCGCCCTGAGCTCGCCGACCGATTGCGCAAGTTCGCGCGTGCGTTCTGCGACCTTTTGCTCCAATCCTCTGTAGGAATTCTGCAGCTGGTCCGCCATGCGGTTGAAATGATCGGCAAGATCCGCAATCTCGTCGCCTGTCTGTACGCTG
The DNA here is from genome assembly GCA_046733355.1 of Pseudomonadota bacterium. Lineage (GTDB taxonomy): Bacteria > Pseudomonadota > Alphaproteobacteria > Rhizobiales > Xanthobacteraceae > VAZQ01. The sequence goes on from JBKPOZ010000032.1 coordinate 99,156, forward strand.
ATGCGATGGCCGAAATCGCTTGCCTCGAGCTGCTGGGCGCCGACCTGCAGGGCGCGAATGGGCACCACCATGTGACGTGCCAGCAATGTGCCGGCTACAAGCGCAAGCAGCACGCCGCCGGCAAGCAACAACGCCGTGCGGAACACGAGGCTGTACACCGGTTGCAGAGCCTTGCTGCGCGGTTGCTCAAAAAACACGAACCCGTTCAGGCGGGGTAGGGGCGACCAGGCCGTGAGCACCGACTGCCCATCCGGATCCTTGCCGAAAAGCGTGTCGCTTTCCTGCTTGATTGCTGCCGCAACCTGCGGCAGCTCGGCGAAGCTCATGCCGGAAAGGCGCTCGGGATCGGAATGGGCGAGGAGGCGCCCATCGGGACCTACCATATAGGCATCGTAGTCTCGCCCGATCTGATTCCTGTCGATGAACTCGGACAGCGGCCTGAGGCTGATCTCCGCCACTGTCGAGCCGCCGGTACGTCCCGAATGCGGCATCGCAATCGCGATGAAGGGCTCGCGGCCGTCAAAATAAATCGGCGATAGCCACACAGACCGGTTCCGGGCTTCGGTGAAACGCGGATTGCTGGAATAGTCAATGCCACTGCCGACGATCACTTCCTGGCGCGTAACGCGCAGATTCTCCTTGCCGGAGCTGTCGAGATGAATCAGTCGCTCGATCGCGGGCACCTGCTGAAGCAGCAGACCGTAATCGGCCCGCCGCTGTTCGAGCGTGGTGCTGCTTGCCCGCGTTGCCCAGCTGATCTGGCGCTCGAGGTCATCGATGAACTGGCCGACACGCCGGCCCGTCGTCTCAGCCTTCTCCGATTGCGCCTTCGCCAGGAGTTCCGTCGTCTCATTATACGTGAACCAGGTTTCCAGAGCGCCATTGATGAGGAGCACCAGAACAATAAGGCCGACAAAGGCGACGGCGTACTTGCCGAACAGGCTGCGCGGAAGGAGCCGGTTCACGTCAGGGTTGCCCGACACCGGTGACTTCGGAGAATGCCGGCTTCACCCTATCACCATCGCGCAGTGAACTGCCGGCATTGGGCACGACCAGATCGCCTTCGCACAGGCCCTCGCGTATCTCGGTATCGCTATCGAAATGAAAACCGGTCTGCACGAGCCGGGTCTCGATGCTAGGGTCGCGCACGATCTGCACGATGGCCTCCTGGCGGGCGACCAGAAATCCGGTGCCCCGTATGGCGGCGGAGAAGCAGCCATTGCGCGCGCGCACGACAGTGACCTGGACAAGAACGAGCCCGCCGCACTGATCTATGAACGACCCATTTGCATCACGAAAGTGGAGCAGATCGGCGGAACTGCCCTAGGGCATTTCCCGAAAAACGCGAAATCCGTTCGCCGAAAAGCGCACGTCGGAATCATAACGAAAGCGCGCGGTCGAGCGCACATATTTCGCCGCACTGTCGAAGGCTCCTCCGCGTAATACCCGCAGCCGGCACTGACCCGTGGTCCAGGCGGAGCCATCCTTGGGAGCGTTGCGATAATTGTCATTCCAGCAATCCTCCACCCATTCGGCGGCATTGCCCGACGTGTCGTAGAGGCCGAACGGATTTGCCGGGTAGGACCCGACTGGCTGCGTCTGCTGGCTCGTACCGCTGTTGCATTCGCGGCAGTTCGCCTGGCGTGAGCCGACATTGGGGCCCCACCAATAGGCCGTATTAGTTCCTGCACGCGCCGCATATTCCCATTCCGCTTCGGACGGCAGGCGATAGGACTTGCTGGTCTTCTGGGAAAGCCAGCTCACGAACTCCTTGGCATCGAGCCAGCTGACATTGATCACGGGACGCTTGCCGCGTCCCCATTCGCGACCATCGGGCCGGAACTTGCAGCCTTTCTCCTCTACGCAGCGGTCCCATTCATCGAAGGTCACTTCGTAGCGCCCGATGGCAAACTGCTTGCCGATGCTGACGCGGTGCGCCGGGTTCTCGTATTCCGTGCTCGACCCCATGTCGAACGCGCCTGCCGGCACGACGACCATTTCCGGACATTCCTGGCAGTCGCGGAACGTTTCGCCGACCTTGGCTTGCTGCCCCGATCCCGATCCCGATGGCGGCGGGGGCGGGGGCGGGGGAGGCGGCGTAGACGGTGTCGTCGTCGTCGAGGAAGCCGGCCGGGTCCCGAAATAGAATTCTTCGACCAGCGACGAGGCTACCCACGGCACCTGCTCGTTGTTTGACGCCCGGGAGACGCCAACGCGTGTGTGATTGAATACCTCCTCGGCGGTCAGATTGGGAACGCGCATCTCCTTGATGAGCTCACTCACGAAAATGCTATTCGGTCCGCTGCTGTCATTGATCACCTTGCCAGGGGCGGCGGAATAGATAGCGAGGGTGCCTTCCGGTGCATCGAGGGGCGCGAGGCCCGAGGCCGCCGCGCGGAAGCGGCGTTCAAAGGGATTGCGCCGCGCCGCATCGATAATGATGAGTTTCACCTTGGCGCCACGTCGATGCATCTCGGCCAGAAGCGTGTCCAGACTGATCCCGTCGCGGCGCACCTCGGCTTCGGTCCAAACCTGCGCATTGATCGGCATGAGATACGTCTGCCGGGCAACCTGAATGCCGTAGCCGCTGAAGTAGAACAGGGCCACGGTGCCGGTGCGGATCTTGCCCAGGAAGGCATCGATCGCGCGCTGCATGTCCTCCTTGCCAAGATTCTCCTTCAGGTCCAGCTCGAAATCGCTACGCCGAAACTCCTCGCCGAGGCTTCGGGCGTCTCTGATGGTGGTCGACAGGGGCGTGCTGGCGTCCGGATAGGCAGCGTTTGCGATCAGCAGCGCCAGGCGCGGGGCGCGCTGCTGGGAAGCCGCCGAAAACGCCAGCAGCACGCCGGCAATCGCGATGCCAAGGAAGGATGCGAGCCGAACCTTCATACCGTATCCTTGCCGCAAAAGCGCCGCCACGCACGCGAACGGTCAAAAAGAACGCGCCATAGTAGCCGGATTTTTCAGCCCCATACAACAGGATGGCGGTAGCTGCACCTTTCGCGCCATGGTCGGCGCGTCTCAAGCGGGATGACTTTTTGGCGATATGGGTCCGGACAGCCCTCGGGAAGTCCGGCGGTCGCTTGCACCTCCATCACCGCTCGCATTCGCTTGCTCCTTTTCTGATGTTTGACTTGCCGCACACGCTTCAATCGACCGATACGCCACTCGCCTTGATTGGTCCGGACCATTTGTCGATCTCGTCGGCAACGAATTGAGCGAAATATTCAGGGCTGCGGCGCTCGGGCGGGGCGATCTCCTCACCAACTGCCTCGAAACGCTCGCGCGCGAACGGCAAATCGAGGGCGGCGCTCAGCGCTGCATTGAGGCGGCGCACCAGCGCTTCCGGCGTGTTCTTTGGCAGAAAGAGCCCTTGCCAGGCCGTCACTTCGAAATCGAGGCCTTGCTCGCGCGCGGTCGGCACATCGGGAAGCACCGCGCTGCGCTTCCTTCCCGTGGTGGCGATCGCCTTGATGTTGTTGCTCTCGATCTGTGGCCCCGAGGTCGAAGGCGAATCGCACAGGTAATCGATGCGACCGGCGATCAGGTCCTGCATCGCGGGTCCAAGCCCGCGATAGGGAACATGCGTGAGATCGATGCGGAGCGCGGCATTGAGCAGGATGCAACTCACGTGGGAAGCTGAGCCTGCGCCCGCAGAGCCATATTTCACCGCCTTCTGATTTGACTTCACGTATGCGATGAACTCGGCAAGCGTAGTCGCCGGAAAATTTTTCGGTGTGATGATGGCGCGCGGCGCCTCGACAATCGAGCGCGGTGAAGTCCGTGCGCGCGTTGTACGGCGGCTTCTTATAGAGCGCCTGACTCCAGGCGTGGGTGCCAATATTGCCGATGACAAACTGGTATCCGTCGGCTGGCGCCTTGGCCACGCGCAGTGAACCGATGCTGCCTCCAGCACCCGCGGGATTCTCCACGACGACCTGCTGTCCCAACACCTCGCTCAGGCCTTGCGCAAGAATGCGTCCCGCAACATCGCTTGGACCGCCGGCCGCGAACGGCACCACCAACGTGAGGGGCCGGCTTGGAAAAATTTGCGCGGCGACGGTTTGAACGAAGGCTATGAGCGCGCCGACGAGGATGAATACGCGCGGACAGCCGCATTTTGGGAAGGCGAGCATTCGGCGAACCACAGATCAATATAGTTCCGAAAACTAGCAGCGCCCAAGTTTAGGGGAGAAGGTGCTGCGCTTAGGTTGCCCCGCAACCCGGCGGCGAAAACAGCCAGCGGCTTTCCTCCTGTCGGCCCGGCGGAAAAGCCGCTAGGCTTTTGGCCAGCATCATTCTAGGAGCATCACTATGCCGGAGCCGACCACAGCGGCCGCCGCGGCCGCATCCGAAGCGGGCGAAGAGCAGCCGATCCGCGAGCGGGTCAAAGAGCTCACCAGCCAAGTTCTGCAGCAGGGCCGCGTCGACCCTGATGCAATCCGGGACGTGGTCAGCGCATTTCTGGGCCGGGCGCCCGGGAGCACGGTAGCGCGCGGATCCCAGCCCAAAGAGGTGTTCGCCGACGCCATGCGGCAGCTCGACGAGGCGCTCGTAAAATCGGCGAGTGCGACGCATTACGCGCTCCAGCAGCTCGCCTCACGGGGGAAGGATTTTACGGACAACGATCTCAAGGAAGCGCTGGTCAGCCTGCGCAAGCTCGAACAAGACTACGTCTCGGTCGCGAATCGGCTTGCCGAAGCGATGAGCGCCAATCTTCGCCGGGAGATGACGGAGCTTGCGACGCACGCGCAAAATGTCGGCGTGGAAGCGAGCGTGCGCGTGGCACGCATGATGGGAGAGTTTGCCAGCAGCATGGGTGCCGGTTCGGCCAGCTCGGCCCTGGAGACCGTGCGGGGCGCAAGCGAGCGCATAGCGGCGCTTGCGAGCGGCGTACTGGCGGGCATCGCGGACGCGCTGCGCGAGCAATCCGAGCCAAGGCAGAGCAAATAGTACCCTCATGGTGTCGGGCTGGTTCGGCACGACGCGCGAACTGCCGCGCCTGCGTGAGATCATTGTAGTCCTGGTGCGGCATGGGCTTGGAGACTTCTTGCGTCGGGCCGGGGTTGCCACCCTGGTCGAGACCGCCGGATATGTCTTGCAGTGGGGGGAAGCGGCCGAGATAGCGCATCTCGATCCGCCGCAGCGCGCGCGGCTTGCGTTTGAGCAATTAGGGCCAACGTTCGTAAAGCTCGGGCAGATCCTCTCGAGCAGAGAGGATCTGCTGCCACCGGCATGGACGACGGAGCTCGCTCGGCTGCACAGCGACGTGGCTCCCATGCCGTTCGACGATCTCCTGCCGCAGCTCGAGCAGGCGCTCGGCCGCTCTCCTTTTGCAGTGTTTGGCCATGTCGAGCGCCAGCCCTACGCCGCCGCTTCCATTGCGCAGATACATCGAGCCGAGCTTGCCAGCGGCACGCCCGTGGTCCTGAAGATTCGGCGGCCCGGAATTGACATTAAGATCGACGCCGATCTCAGGATTCTCGAGAATCTTGCGCATCTTATCGAGCGCGAGCTGCCCGAAGTCCGCCGTTATCGACCGGTCCATCTCGTGGCGCAACTGCGCCGCTCGCTCGAGCGCGAGCTCGATCTCGCAACTGAAGCGCGCAATACAGAGCGCTTCGCGCGCAACTTTGCGAATGATGCCGATGTCGTCGTGCCGCGCGTGTACTGGGAGTGGACCAGCACCACGATGAACGTGCAAGAGCGCATCGAAGGCATCCGCGGCAATGATTTCGCGGCCATCGATCGCGCGGGACTCGACCGCAAAACGCTCGGCGCGCGCGGCGCCGACGCCGTGCTCAAGATGATCCTCGTGGACGGCTTCTTCCACGCCGATCCCCATCCCGGCAATGTCATGTGCCTGCCGGACAACCGTATTGCGCTCATCGATTTTGGCATGGTGGGCCGGCTCTCGCCGGCGCGGCGCAATCAGATCATCGACCTGTTGGCGGGACTCGCCGGCCGCGATGAGCAGGCAATGCTGGAGGTCCTGCTCGACTGGCGCGGCGATGACGCGGTGGACGAGGCACAGCTCGGCGCCGATCTCGGCGAATTCGCGCTCGACTACGCCGATAGGCCGCTAAAGGATCTCAAGATCGGCGCGCTGCTGCGCCGAATATCGGCCATCCTGCGCGAGCACTCGATCGTGTTGCCGACCGATCTCACGCTCCTGTTCAAGGCGCTCATCACCCTCGAAGGACTCGGACGGCAGTATGACCCGGAGTTTCTTCTTATCGAGCGCGCACAGCCGTTCATGGATCGCGCCATGCGCGAGCGCTATCAACCGGTGGAGACGGCGCGGCGCGCGCAGCAAACGCTCGGCGACTTGTTTGGCCTGGTCACGTCGATGCCGCGCGATCTCGCCCGCCTGGTCAAGGACGCGCGCCAAGGGCGCTTCCGCATCGACCTCGACCTGAAGCGGCTGGACGCCTTTGGCGACCGCGTCGAGAGTACGGTCGACCGCGCCACGATGGGGATCATGACCGCATCCGTTGTGGTCGGCTCCTCTATCATGATGACGGTGGAGGGAGGCCCTCGTCTCTTCGGCATCTCCTTGCTCACCTATTGCGGTCTCGTGGGTTATCTGATCGCGTTTGCGAACAGCCTCTGGATCATTTTCTCGATGTGGCGGTCCGGACGCCGCTGAGCCTTGTCAGCAACTTGCTGGGTTGTCCCGCCGATTCGCGGAGTCCGATGCATGGCTCGCAGCCACGCAGGTTGATTGCCTTAAAAAATCCACCACGCCCGGCCATTCCCAAAGCCGCAGGCTCCAACCCGAGCCCTCGACCGCCAGCGCGGCCCTGTGCCCTGGACCCACGTTCAACGCGCGCAAAGCCCAGCGTTGCACTTCCGCCGGATCATGCCGGGTTGCAAGGAGGCGAGGCTCGGCTCCGGGCCCGAATGCCACGTCGAACTGTTCAAGGGGAAGCGAAAGCCCGTCTCCGCGCGCTTTCAGATAGGCTTCCTTGCGCGTCCAGCAGTCGAAGAATGCCTCACACTGCATCTGCGCCGGCAAGGAGGCCAGAGCGAAACATTCCGTGGGTGAAAAAAAGCGCGCAGCGATCGCGGCGGTGGCCATATCTGCGCGCGTGCGCTCGACATCGACCCCGAGGGCGCGGCCATATGCCAGCGCGATCAGTAGCCACTCGCCGGAATGAGAGATGTTGAACTCGAGGTCGGCCGCGCCAACCACACGGGGCTTGTCGAAGGCATTGTACTCGAACAGGAGTGCATCGCTTGGGCAGCGCAGGTGGTGGCCCAGAACCAGGCGAACGAGCGCGCGACCGAGAATGCAACGCTGGCGATCGATGGCGAAATGGAATCGCGCGGCGCGGCGGCGTTCCTCCGCAGTGAGCAGCGCCGCGAGATCGTCAAGACAAGTCTCGCAATGACTGACGCGCGCGCGCCAGACATGCACCTCGTCCGCAGCCAGCGCATGCTCGCGCGGAGGCATGAGCCACTGACGCTGTGTGCCGTTCATTGTTAAATTGCCGGCTTGTCGCTCGTGTAGCCCGGTTCGAGCAGAGCGAGAACCGGGCTACGGCTGCTTAGCCAAGTCGAGCAGCAATATGAAGCGCTACACGCCGCCACCCGGCGCGTAGCAGCGAATCTTGATTTCGCCTTTTTCTACATACCACCAGACGACCGGCGCACCGTGAGGGTTCGGCTGCTGGATGACCACCTCGTCGGGAACGGGCTGCCAGTCCCCGCCGCCCCAACGGGTCCAGTAATGCCCGCTGCGAATATCCTCCTCTGCATAGAGACCATCGGCCTCGTTGCAGCAGAGCGCTCCTGTCTTGGGCGACTTCTGCGACCTGAACCAGGCGCGAACGTCGGGAGAGATGTTCTCATATTGGCCGTTGTCCCGGGCCAGTGCCGGCGCACAAATCACCAGCATTGCAAGCATCAGGCGAATCATGGGGTCCTCCTCGAGAAAAGGGACTCCACGCGAGTGCGGGATGCATACGCAACAAACGCGACGGGGTCGGGGGCGCGGGTTCGGACGGTGTTCAGAGGAGCAGTAAAGGGAAAGCGGCGAGCTGCCGTGCGGAGCGGGCAGCGCGGAAAATTGCCCATGGCAATCTCCTGTTCGTCCTCCCACCCGGTACAAATGCGTATGTGCAAAACCGGGTTCCGAGGGTCGAGTACTCGACCGATCGGGCTCCGGGCACCTGCATTGCAGTAACTTTCAGACGTTGGCTGTCGCGTCATGCATGGCGCGCGAATCCGCCGGCGCCTCGGCTCGCGCGTTCATTCCGTAGTCGCGCAGGACGTGGGCTACGCGGAGCCGATAATCGGCAAAAACACCGGCGCGGCCCGCCTTCTGCGTTTCTCGATGGCGAACGGTATTGCGCCACGTCTTGACCGCATCTTCGTCCCGCCAGATCGAGAGCGAGAGCAGCTTGCCGGGCTCGGTCAGGCTCTGGAAGCGCTCCACTGATATAAAGCCGTCGACGGCCTCGAGATCGGCTCGCAAAGCCGCGGCCATCGCCAGATAATCTTCCTTTCTACCCGATGCCGGCCATACCTCGAAAATGACAGCGATCATGGCGCTTCCTTTCCTGAGCAAATTTCCGCCGCCCACGAACTGTAGCAGCTTTTGCGTGGTTCGGCTGTTCGCCATCACAGCGATTGGGATTTCTGTTGGTCTCACGCCGGCCGACTCTGTATCCGCACAAGAATGGCCCACACGGCCCCTGACCATGATTGTTCCCTTTGCGGCGGGCGGTCCGGCTGACACAGTGGCGCGGATACTCAGCCCCGGCGTTTCCGAGCTGCTCGGCCAGCAGGTCATCGTCGAGAATGTCGGCGGCTCCGGTGGCATGGTGGGCAGCGCGCGCGTCGCCAAGGCCAGCCCCGACGGGTATCAGTTCGTGCTGGGTAATGTCGGCACGCACGCGGCGAATCAGACGTTCTATAAAAACCCGCTCTACAACGCCGCAAGCGATTTTACTCCGGTCATCCTGGTGGCGCAGACGCCGCTCGTTCTGCTGGCGCGCAAGGATTTGCCTGCCGACAATCTGCAGGAATTCATTGTCTATGCGAGAAAGAACCACGCGAAGATGCAGTTCGGCTCGGGCGGGCCGGGATCAGCCAGCCACCTCGCCTGCGTGCTGCTCAATGCGGCGATCGGGGTGGCAACCACGCACGTTCCCTACCGCGGGGCATCTCTCGCAATGCAGGACCTGATCGCGGGCCGTATCGACTACCAGTGTCCCGATTCGCCGATCGCGATTCCCTTCATCGAGAGCAAGCAGGTCAAAGCTCTCGCGATCCTCACGCGCGACCGATCAGTCAGCCTGCCCGGCCAAGCCTCCGCACACGAGCAGGGCCTTACAAATTTTGACGCTGCGAACTGGTTTGCTGTCTTTTTGCCCAAAGGCGCGGCGGCTGACGTGGTGCAAAAGCTTCATGCTGCTATCGCAACGACGATGGATAATCCGGCCGTGCAGGCGCGCATGCACGAGATCGGTGCCGATCTGACCGGCCCGGATCGGCGCTCGCCGGACTCGCTGCAAAAATTCGTCGAGGCGGAGATCCAAAAATGGGCGGGGCCGATCAAGGCAAGCGGGATCTCTGCAGACTAGCAAGCCGCATGAAGATCAGGCTCGCCGAGAATTTTCGCGCCGTGTTCTACGCCCCGTTCTATGCGACGGCCGCACTCGGCCTTTACGAGCAAAACGATGTCGCGGTTGAACTGGTCACATTTTCCGGCGCAGGTGAGGGCGTGTCGGCCCTCCTCGACGGCAAGGCCGACGTCGCATGGGGTGGCCCCATGCGGGTTATGAAAGCCCACGACGCCGAGCCAGGCTCGCCCCTCGTCTGCTTTGGCGAAGTGGTCGCACGCGATCCATTCTATCTCGTTGCTGGAAAGCAATGTCGTGATGCGGCGAGACTGGAGGATTTGCCGGGCCTGCGATTTGCGGCCGTTTGTGAAGTGCCCACCCCCTGGCTCTGCCTAAAGCATGATCTGCGTGCGCGCGGCGTCGATCCGGAGCGGCTCAATCGGGCACCTGAGCGGCCCATGGCAGCCAATCTCCAGGCCCTCTGCGAAGGCCGCCTCGACGTGGCACAGCTGTTTGAGCCCTATGTTTCGCTGGCTCTGCAAAACAGCGATGGCCGCATCCTCTACGCCGCAAGCACGCGAGGTCCCACGGTTTACACCAGCTTCATCACCACGCGCGCCGCAATAGAGCGGAATCATGACTCTTTTACGCGCATGCTGCGGGCCACAGCCGAGATGCAGAAGTGGCTTGTGTCGAACAGCGCCGACGAGCTCGCCGAAGTGACGAAGTCTTACTTTCCGGGCATTGCGTGGGACATCTTGGCGAGCGCATTTACGCGTTATTGCGACGGCGAGGTGTGGGCGCAAACTCCTGATGTTTCGAAAGCGGGATTCACGCGCCTCGGCGAGTGCCTGCTGTCAAGCGGCTTTCTATCTCGCCCACCGGTCTATGAAGAGTGCGTGAATCAAGGCCTGCGAGCTCCTCGCCCGGATTGAGCGCAGCGAAATGGAGAGCACGTCCGCCGTTCTCTGTCGCTCTATCCTGTCGTTCAGAACTTGGGCGGCCCGCCGATAAAACGGTAATTGATGCCAAGCAGGAACATGTCAATTGACTGCCGGATATTGAGCTGAAAGGTCTGCCCCGCCACAACGCCCGAAGTGAACGTTACATTCGAGGTGCCGAGGTGGACATGGTTGTATTCCGCAAAGACAGACCAATCGCCGCCAAAGAGTGCCGCCTCCACCCCGCCTCCCGCAGTCCATCCCGCGCGCGTCGTCTTCGCTTCGGCAATCGTGATTCCTTGGCCGCTTTGGCCGATATTCGTCGCTTGATTAACGAACGGGAAGATCGCGTAGACGTCATGCGCCCAAGCGGCGCCGCCCTGGATATACAGAAGCGTTGTCGGCCGTACTGCTACACCCGCCCTGCCCAAAAAGGTGGCTAACGATTGAATGAAGGTTTTGTTCGCAAGAATGTCGCGAATGACACTGGTATTCGTGAAGACACTGGTATTGAAGGGCGGCGGCGCCGGCTGCAGATTCTGGCCCTTGATGCCCGTGAGGTCGTAAAGACCGCGCACCCCGAAGACGAGCGGTCCGGCTTGATAATCGCAACCTAACTGCCAGCCGCCGATTGCCCCGTTCGCCGTATGGGATCCAAACTCCGGGCCGATACCGAAAAATTGGCGAGGGTCGCTAAAGCTATTGGGACTCCATCCCCCGCCGATATTCACTCCCACGCTGCAGCCCGTCCAGCTATAGAGGGGGCGCACCGGGTAGTAGGGGGCGCTGACCGGGAGATCAGCCGCGCATATCGGCGCGACAAAGCCGAAGAATGAAACGCATGCTATCCATACTTTTCGCATGGCACACCCGACCGAACCAAGCCCGGACTTTACCCCCGCGGCCTGGCCGGAGTCTGTTGCGAATTGGCCACTACTAAGCGGGAATGCGTTGCCCGATCAGGCCCGGACCCAGGCCTGCTCCGTCTCCGCGATGACGGGGAGAGGGAGCGCGCCGGGGGTTGCCGGGTGCGATCACATTCGCAACCGATGTTCAGTTCGAGCACTACACGGGAACGTGATGGCGAGCATGGGCGGCTGACCGCTTCCTGCTCGCGTTATTCAGATGCCGTTCAGGGGGCATTTGTTTGCATGGGCATCATGCCCCTGGTGCCGCTATGTGGAAATCTGTCACACGCTTGCTCGCGTTCTGCGCGCTGATTGTTGCTCTTGCTACCCCCGCCTTCTCTGCCGAGCCGACGGAAAAGCGCATTGCACTCGTTATCGGCAACGCCGCCTATACGTCTGGTCCCCTGCAAACAGCCGCAAATGATGCGGGCCTGATCGCGCAAACGCTGCAGGCAGCGGCGTTCGACGTCATCGGCGCCCGCGATCTCGACCAGGAGGGTCTGCGCCGGGCTTTCCGTGATTTTCTGGAAAAGGCGTCGGCGTCCGGTCCGGGCACCGTCGCCGTCATCTATCTGAGCGGGTATGCGCTGCAGCTCGAAGGCGAAAACTACTTCCTTCCGGTTGACGCAAAGATCGGGCGCGACACTGATGTGATCGCCGAGGCTGTGCGCCTTTCCGATTACCTGCGGCCCCTTGCGGCCCTGCAGTCGAAGGCGAGCATTCTCGTTGTCGACGGCGCGCGCAAGCTTCCGTTCCCAATTTCCGGCCAGCCGCTTGCCAGCGGTCTTTCGCTCGTCGAGCCACCGGGAGGCACGCTGGTCGCCTTCAATGCGACGCCCGGAACGGTCGCCCCCGAACAGAGCGGCCCGTATGGTGTATACGCGCAGGCCCTTGCCGAGATGATGCGCGAGGCGGGCCTGCCGATGGGTGAGCTGTTCGATCGCGTACGGTTGCGCGTGAGCGATGTCACGCACGGAGCGCAGCTGCCCTGGAGCGCTTCAAAGCTGGCCAGCTCCTTCGTGTTCTTTGAGCGCGCTCCCGATGCACCGGCTGCCGTATCGGAACAGAGTGCTCCGGCGCGCACGCGCCGCATTGCGGAGCTCAGTGCACCCGACGCTTACGCTTCGGCAGTCGAGCGCGACGATCTAAACGGGTACGAGGAGTTTCTGTCGGTCTACGGAGGCGATCCGCTGGCAGAACGGGTGCGCGCGATCATGGCGGTGCGCCGGGAAGCGCTCACCTGGCGGCGTACCTGCCTGATCGACACGCCGGAGGCGTACTGGTCATATCTGCGCCGGTACCCGCATGGCCTACATAGTGGCGATGCGCGGCGGCGATTGGCCTTGCTTACCGCCGCACTCGAGCCGCCGCCGTCCTTTGCTCTTGTCGACTACGATGTGCCGCCGCCGCCACCCGAGGAATTCGCCTACGTGGATCGGCCTATTATCGTGTTTGCGGACTTCGGCTTTATCCCTCCGCCGCCTCTGCCGGTCTATTTCCTGCCGCCGCCGCCGCCTGAGTTCGTGGCGCTCGAAGCCCCCATCGTGGTGCCCGAACCCTATCTGCTCCCGGTCCCGATTTTCGTACCGCTGCCGACCTGGTGTCACGTCCCTCGCTACGCAGTGCATGCGCGCGACAACTTTTTCGCCGATCATGCCCACGACACGTTCGTCGCGGACCGCGCCGCCCGAAGCTTCACGGTCAGAAGTTACGCCGGGCAGGCGGGCGCCGCCGCGCCGCTAGTAACTCACGGTGCGGCGCTTGCCGCCGCGTTGCCGCCATCCATTCGGACGCGCGCGCATGATTCATCCCGGACCGCAGCCGAAGGCGCGACGCACTCGGTGACGCCTTCAGCCAGGCAACCGTTACCCGGCGTGGCCGGACATCCTTTACCGGCCTTACCCGGACGGCTTGGTCGCCCGCTTGGGCGTTCCGAAGGTTCTGCCATGGCCGCCGTGCCGCCCGCCGGAAGGAGCGGCCATCCGCAAACGCCACCGCGCGGCATTCCGCAGGCTCCGACAGCGCCGCCCTCGACCGCGCTGCCGCACAACTTGCCGGGTACGAACGGTCACGCCCTGCCGCAAGTGCCGCCTGTGCATCGCGCAACACCTCCGGCGCAAACCAATGTTCCGCCACCGCAGGCGCCGCGCGCATTAACGCCGATGTTAGCCAACAGACCGCCGCCGGCTGCGCCGCTGGTGCGTCCTCCCTCACCGCCGCCGGCTGTTCACGGTCCGGCACGACCTCCCGCCGCCGCACTCACACCCCCAGCCAGGCCGCCCGTGCAATCGGCCCCACCGCCGCGTCCACAGATTCACGCTGCGCCGCCGCCGCGGGCTGCGCCTCCAGTCGCGGCGCCGCCTCGGCCGATGGTCCACGC
>JBKPOZ010000033.1:0-47381 GCA_046733355.1 Pseudomonadota bacterium
TACCAATCCGCTCGAGCCGCTCATTGCGGCCAAGCTTTGTCGACGCAAACGCCTCAATGAAGCTTCGCTGATTCCGAATCATTGCGGTTCTCCCTCACCCGAGAGAATCACCACTGCAGAATTTCGCAACGGTTCCCAAACGGGGAGAGGGAGTCGGGTCGCGCCTGTTGTACTGTTCGCGCGTCCATCTCATCGGAATTTGCTCTAGGATCATTATGATCATTCTCGGAATTAACGCCTATCATCCTGACTCTTCTGCCTGTCTTCTGCGCGACGGCGAGCTTGTCGCCGCTGCGGAGGAGGAACGCTTTCGGCGCATCAAACATTGGGCAGGCTTTCCCAGCCATGCTGTCGCATATTGTTTGAAGGAAGCAGGCCTGCGCCTTGCAGACCTGACCTGTGTCGCGGTGAACCGTAACAATCGGGCAAATCTGGCGCGCAAGATCGCCTACGTGGCTACGCATCGTCCGAATTTGAAGCTCGTGTTGCAGCGCCTGCGCAACCGCTCGAAATGGGGCAACATGGATGATGAGCTTGCTCGCGCATTTCCCGACGAAAGATTTGGCGGCGAGATAAAGCATGTCGAGCATCACTTTGCGCATCTTGCGTCGGCCTTTTATGCGTCGCATTTCAGCGACGCCCTTGCCGTGTCGGTAGACGGTTTTGGCGATTTTGCGAGCGCCGCCTGGGGAGCTGGCCAAGGTACGAGGCTCGCGCTCGACGGGCGCATCCTGTTTCCGCACTCGTTGGGCGTTTTCTATCGGGCGATGACGCAATACCTCGGCTTCCCGCAGTTTGGCGACGAATACAAGGTCATGGGCCTTGCCCCTTACGGGGATGGATCTCTCGTTTCCAAGGTACGACAGCTGGTATCTGTAAAGTCGGACGGGGCATTCGCGCTCAATCTGGAATATTTCCGTCACCACCGCGAAGATATCGTGTATGAATGGGAAGCGGGCTCTCCCGAGAGCGATGCGCTCTTTTCAAAACAGGTCGAGGAGCTCTTGGGACCCGCCCGTGCGACGGATGCGCCGCTCACGGACCGGCATCGGAATATTGCATTCGCAACCCAAGCCGTATTTGAAGAGGCGTTTTTCGCGCTTCTGACCTCGTTACGAGCGCGCTACGGAATCGACAAAATAGTGCTGTCGGGGTGGATGCGCATACAATTCCGTAGCCAACGGAAAGTTGTCGAGCCGCTGCGGTTTCAATCAGTCCTATCTACACTCCGCAGCAGGCGATGCCGGAGGTGCAATAGGTGCGGCCTATGCGGTATGGCATGCGCGACCCGGGGCATCCCGGCTGCGCCCGCTCGACCACGCCTATCTGGGGCCGTCATTCTCGGCGCAGGAAATAGCAAGCTTGCTCAGAGGCAAGGAAGAGCTTGCGTCCGAGAACTGCACGGTCATCCATGTCGATGACGAAGCGTCGCTGGTGCAAACAACGGCCCGTCACATAGCTGACGGCTCTGTCGTCGGCTGGTTCCAGGGAAGGATGGAGTGGGGGCCGCGCGCGCTCGGCAATCGTTCCATTCTGTGCGATCCGCGCCGGGCCGACATGAAAGAGATTCTCAACCGCAAGATCAAGCGCCGGGAGTCCTTTCGCCCATTTGCTCCGTCGATCCTGCGCGAGCAGGTTTCCGAGTGGTTTGAAGAAGACGACGACGTGCCGTTCATGCTCAAGGTATTTCCCATTCGCGCAGAGAAGCGGGCGAAGATCCCTGCGGTTACGCACGTTGATGGTACGGGCCGCCTGCAGACTGTGCATGCGGAAACCAATCCGCGCTATTATGCCCTGATTTCCGCGTTTCGGAGCATGACCGGCGTGCCGATGGTGCTGAATACGTCGTTTAATGAAAACGAGCCGGTGGTGTGTGCTCCGGCGGAAGCGCTGGATTGCTTTCTGCGCACAAAAATGGACGTCCTCGTGCTTGGCGATTATCTCGTGCGCAGAAACAGCGAAGGTGCGAGGCCAGCGCACTCGGCATGAGCCTTTCGCCGCTTTACGCTGCAGCCTCGTCCAGGCAAGCGGCTCATGATCTTTCTTGACTGCGGCAATGGCTGAGGTGCGGACTACGTCGAGCCCTGCTGCGTTTCACGGTCGAGCACACACGAGGCGCTGAGATATTCATGCGCGTGCTGCACGTTACCGAACGTCATGAACTTTCCAGTGGCGGCCTGACTACGGCGTTGAACAGCCTGATGCTCGGGATGCTGGACATGAGCCATGAAATGGCGGTGTTCTCGGTCGGCGCGCGGCCGCAGGTGCCGAAAGGGGTTTCCTCGTATGGATGTGAGGTGGAATGGGCCGGCCGCTCCTGGATGTGGTCGCGCAGGTTGCGACAGCGGCTAAACGATGCCATCAGCCACTTTCGCCCCCATGTCCTTCACACGCATGGTTGCTGGATGGCGGCGCAACTGTTTGCGCTGCAGCTCGCAAGAGAGCTGGGCATTCCCAGCGTAGCCTCCTTTCACAATTTCCTGAATCCACAAGTGCGGCCGGAAAAATTCAATAGCTTCAAGAAGGCGGTGTATTGGCGCCTTATAGCCGGCAGGGTGTTCGAAAAGGCGGATATTCACCATGCCATCACAACGACGGAAGTCGCCCATATTCGGGAGTATCTGCCGCGCGCCCGCGTAATCGTCATACCCCATCTGCTTCAGGATCTCCCTGCGACTGCACCGGTCGGCAACGCAGCGCGACCTTGCAAGAAAATCGTGTTCCTCGGTCGCATTCTGCGGGTAAAGGGGATTGAGCAGCTGATCGACGGATTTGCTCTCGCCGGTCTCGCCGGCGAGTGGGAGCTCGTGATCGCGGGGCCGATCCAGGATCGTGATCTTTACCAGCTACTTCTCAAGCAGGCACAGCAGCTGGCCATAGCAAAATACGTTTCCTTCATCGGTCCTGTTGCGGGCGAGCAAAAATGGTCATTGCTGCGTGAAGCGTGGGTTGTTTGTGCGCCTTCCCATACCGAAGTCCTCGGAATGGTGAACCTGGAAGCGGCCCTTTGCGCCACGCCGTCGGTGACGACGCCAAATTCGGGTCTTTCCGAATGGCACAAACACGGCGGGGTTCTGTGCCAGCCAACGTGCGACGGAGTGGCTGCCGCACTGAGGGAGGTAACGAGCTGGAGCGAGAACGAGCGCGCGCATCGCGGGGCAACGCTTCGCAATTATGTAACCGCTGAATTCGCGAGCGATGTTGTTCGCTCGAAATGGGCGGAAACCTATCTGGCGCTCTCCAATGAGACCGCCCATTAAGCCGAACGCGCCGGCGCAAGCCGAGCCCACCATTTCAATCATCATTGCCACGAAAAATGTTGCTGATCGCATTGAAGCGTGCATCAAAAGCATCGTCGGACAGAGCTATCCATCTTACGAGGTCCTGGTTCAGGACGCTCTCTCAAGCGATGGCACGTTGGGGATCTTGCGTGATTACAATGCGCATAAAGTGAAGGTAACGAGCGAGGCAGATGACGGCATTTACGACGCGTGGAACCGCGCACTCGCGCGGGCGGCCGGCGCGTGGATCATGTTTCTCGGAGCAGACGACCGCTTCTCGCATAGAGAAGTGCTCAGTAACAGAATCGATATCCTTGCTCATTGCTCCCGGCCAGTGGATCTAATCTGCGGCCGGGTTGCCTTGATTGGCAGAAACGGTACCGTAGAGAAGCTGACGGGAGCGGCCTGGAACTGGCGCGACATGCTGACCCGTCAGACTGTGTCTCATATTGGCCTCATGCACCACAGGCGACTCTTTGAGAAGTTCGGGTATTTTTCGACGCATTACAGGATTGCCGGAGATTATGAGTTTCTATTGCGGCTTGGACCGGAGATAGATTCGCTATTCGTGGATGAAGTCGAGATTCTTGCCGGTGCGCAGGGGGCAAGCCAGGCACAAATCTCTCGTGTGTTGCTGGAGACGTTTCGAATTCAAAGAGCGAGAGGAGACATCGGCAACGTCAGGGCTTCCGCAAATCTGCTGATTGCGGCGGCAAAGGCAGTGTATCGCCGCACTCGGCAAAAATCCTGGAATGTCCGCTCCTTGACGCCGGGGCTCCGCCGCGTGTAGGCCTGCCGCATGCCTGAATGGTGGACCGATTACGCATGGCCGGTGATCGTGATCGTGGCGCAGAGCGTGCTGCTGCTCGTCATTCTGCTCATCGTCATCGCCTACGTGCTCTATGCCGATCGCAAGATCTGGGCCGCCGTGCAGATCAGGCGCGGACCCAACGTGGTGGGCCCGTGGGGCCTGCTGCAATCGTTCGCCGACCTGATCAAGTTCGCGCTGAAAGAGCCGATCATTCCCTCGGGAGCCAACAAGGGAGTGTACCTGCTCGCTCCTCTGGTCACCGGCGCGCTCGCGCTTTCTGCCTGGGCGGTGATCCCGGTTACCGCCGACTGGCAGATTGCCGATATCAATGTCGGCGTTCTCTATATTTTCGCGATCTCCTCGCTCATGGTCTACGGTGTGATCATGGCGGGTTGGGCGTCGAACTCGAAATATCCCTTCCTCGCCGCTCTGCGCTCCGCAGCGCAAATGGTGTCCTACGAAGTGTCCATCGGCTTCGTAATCATCACCGTACTTCTCTGCGCGGGCTCGCTCAATCTCTCCGCCATTGTCGAGGCGCAGACCGGCAAATGGGGAATCTTCGGCTGGTACTGGCTGCGGCTGCTGCCGATGTTCGTGGTCTTCTTCATCTCATCGCTGGCCGAGACGAACCGGCCTCCCTTCGATCTCGTGGAAGCGGAATCGGAGCTGGTCGCCGGCTTCGCCGTCGAATATTCATCGACGCCTTATCTGTTGTTCTTTCTTGGCGAGTACGTGGCCATTGCGACCATGTGCGCCATGGCAACGATCCTTTTTCTCGGCGGGTGGCTGCCGCCGTTTCCGGTGCCGCCGTTCACCTGGATTCCGGGGGTGATCTGGTTCGTGCTCAAATGCTCCTTCATGTTCTTCCTGTTCGCCATGGCCAAGGCGATGGTGCCCCGCTATCGCTACGACCAGCTGATGCGGCTGGGCTGGAAAGTATTCCTGCCCCTGTCACTGGCCATGGTGGCAATCGTCGCTGCGTTCGTGCAGTTCTGGCCGCGCGAGGGGCTCTAAGGCAATCGGCGGCTTTCAGGCCGCCGGCGTGGGCTCCCGCGAGAGCTCATAAATGAGAAAGGCCGCCCGTTGCGGAGCGGCCCTCATCGGGTCACCGGATAGGGTTGATCCCCATGTTCGCAGCGCTCTCCTATCCGAGGTCGTATCCGCGAACGTTCAGACATTATCAGAAGAGCGCGTATTCGGCTGTAACGCCCAGGACACATCGCATTGCACACGTTTTAAGGTGCGCTGCAGCGCATTACGGGCCCAATTTTACGTTCGGCGTTTCAGGCGACTGCGCCTAAACCTTCGGCGCGTGCACGCCCGCGCAGCTTACGGCCGGCCGTGCCCGCCAGCTCGACGGTAGTGTCGAAGCGCTGACCACAGCTCTCACAGATCCAGAAATGCCGGACCTGATCCTTACATAAGAACTGTGACCAGTGCGGCGCGATCACGGTGTCGCCGCACGCGGTGCAACCAACACCAAATCCTGACCCGATTGTCGGCCTCACCATCACGTCCTCCCGCAGTGTTCTTTTCCAGTATGCTGTTGCGACGATAAAGCATTCGGTCACGGGACGCGTCAACTTTTCTCGATTTTGCTTTGCAGCAGAGCTCTGCTAATTCGATTTTTATTTTCGATTGCGTGCGCCGCAACATATCGCATTGCACCACGTGCCCAGACGCTCTTTGGTCCCGATGAGGAAGACATGCCGCACCTGAGCACCGACGATGGCGTAAAGCTTTATTACGAGGACACGGGAGCCGGCATCCCGATCGTGTTCGTGCATGAATTCGCCGCCGATCACCGCGCCTGGGAGCCGCAGGTGCGCTATTTTGCGCGCCGCTATCGCTGCATCACCTATGATGCGCGGGGCTATCCGCCCTCCGACGTGCCCGACGCCGGGCGCTATTCGCAGGATCGCGCGCGCGATGATATCCGCGCCGTGCTGGACGCGCTCAAGCTCGACAAGGCGCACATCGTCGGGCTCTCCATGGGAGGCTTTGCAACCCTGCATTTTGGCTTCACCTATCCGCAACGCGCGCGATCCCTGGTCGTCGCGGGATGCGGTTATGGCGCCGCTCCCGACAAACGCACGCAATTCGCTGAGGAAGCCGAGAGCGCCGCGCACACCTTTGAGAACACGGGCATGGCGCAGGCGGCGGAAGCCTACGCGGTTGGCCCTACGCGCGTGCAGTTTCAGAACAAGGATGCGCGCGGCTGGGCGGAATTCCGCGACCAGCTCAAGGAGCATTCGACCGAAGGCGCGGCGCGCACCATGCGCGGCGTTCAGGCGCGCCGCCCCTCATTGTATGATCTGGTCGAGAAGATGCAGGCCATCACCATCCCCACTCTCATCATGACGGGAGACGAGGATTGGCCTTGCCTTGAGCCGGGATTTTTGATGAAGCGCACGATTCCGACGGCAGCGCTGCTGGTCATTCCCAATTGCGGCCACACCATCAATCTCGAGGAGCCGGGCGCGTTCAACTCGCATTTGGCCGATTTTCTGCATGCCGTCGACGTGGGGGCCTGGCCCAAACGCGACCCGCGCGCCATGAAGGCGTCGATCCTCGGACGCTAGCGCGCGATGAGTTTTGATCGCTTCACTCCCTTGGGCTGCATTAGATGCCTATCATCGTATTGACGTACGCCTCCGTCGTGTAGCGCCGCATCATGCGTTGGCTGTTGAAGACAGAGCCGATCTTGCCGATCGCCTGCTTCATCATCCAGGTCCACCGCGAGCGATCAGAGTAGTAGAGCGGGAGCACGGTGCCTTCGAGCTTGCCGTAGAGATCCGCGGCATGCGCGGCCGCATCGGGCGGGTTTTTGTCGGTGCCGATCGCCCAGCCGGTGACGCCTTCGTCCCACCCCTCCACCCACCAGCCGTCAAGAACGCTCAGGTTGAGCACGCCGTTAAAGGCGGCCTTCATACCGCTTGTTCCCGACGCTTCGAATGGCGGCAGCGGCGAGTTCAGCCACACGTCGGTGCCGGCAACGAGCTTGGCGGCAATGCCCATGTGGTAATTCGGCAAAAACGCAGCGGCGATCGGCTTCACCTTGCCCATGCAGTCATGAATTGTCCGGATGAGCGCCTTGCCTTCGAGATCGCGCGGGTGAGCTTTTCCGGCCATGACGATCTGGAACGGGTAACGCGCGTTGATCGCAAGCAGGCGCTCCAAGTCGCTGAACAGAAGGTCCGGCCGCTTGTAGCCGGTCATGCGCCGGGCGAAGCCGATAAGCAGCACATCGGGCTTCATGACGGCGCCCGTGAGCCGCCGGACCTCATCGATCAGCTCGCCTTTTACTTCCTGGTGCGCGGACCACAGCGTTTCTGCGGAGATTTCGTCAGCCCTGACCAGACTGACCGGTTCGCGCGCCCACTCCCGCAGACGGGTCTGCACGACGGCCCCGATCCGGGGATGCATCCAGGTCGGGACATGAGCGCCGTTGGTAACGGCGCGCACCCGATATCCGGGAAACATGTTTTGCGCAGTCTGCGCGTGCCGTAGCGCGACCCCGTTGACGTACCCGCTCAAGCTCAGAGAGAGATGCGTCATATTGAGTCGATCCGTGCCCGCAAGTTGTTTCAACTGGTCGAGATCGATGAGGTCTCCCAGAACGCGACGAACCTGGCGGTAGTCGAAGCGATCATGTCCGGCTTCGACGGGCGTATGGGTCGTGAAGACGCACTGCTCGCGCACGCGCTCAACCGCATAGGCGAGAGATTCACTGCCGGCGGGAACGGGCTCACGGCGATACCTGAGCAGCAGCGATAATGCCAAGAATGCAGCATGGCCTTCATTCAGGTGATAGGTGCTGATGG
Source organism: Pseudomonadota bacterium (assembly GCA_046733355.1). GTDB lineage: Bacteria > Pseudomonadota > Alphaproteobacteria > Rhizobiales > Xanthobacteraceae > VAZQ01. The sequence goes on from JBKPOZ010000033.1 coordinate 7,917, forward strand.
TGAACCCCAACGCGCGCAGCACCTGCTCTCCGCCAATACCGAGAACAACCTCCTGTCTGATGCGATCGATCTCGTCACCCCCATAGAGGCGGTCCGTGATCGACCGATCGCGCGCATCGTTCTCGCTCACATTCGTGTCGAGGAGGATGACCGGGACCTGGCGTCCAACCGGCGATTTGAGCTCATAGAGCCACGGCCGTATCCATACCGTGCGCCCCTCCAGCACGAGCGAAACCATCACGCCCACAGCCTGCGTGTAATCCTCCGGATTCCACGGATCGGGACTGTCGACCTGGGCACCATCGGCATCGATGTCCTGATGCAGATAGCCTGATCGGCTTGCGAGGGTGACGAACACCATCGGCAGCCCGAGGTCGGCGGCAGACCGTGCCGCATCGCCGGCAAGGATTCCCAGCCCGCCGGAATAAGTGTGGACTTCCGGGCGAAGCCCGATTTCCATCGAAAAATAGGCGATGCGGGTTCCCCGCAGATATGCGGTGAGATCAATCATGGCGCCCCCTGCAGCGCATTCTTGCAAGCTGGCCTTCGGCCATCGTCTGCCGAGTCCGCATTGCTGCCCTAGCAAGCACGCCGCCCGGAAGGTAGGGCTAATTCTGCGCCATCGTCCGCAAACTCGGCCTGCGCTTGGCGCAATAATAAAGATGGAAGGGCGCAGCCGGTCCAGCGACGATTGCCTTTTATGAATGAAGCGCGAATTTTCTCTCGGCCATGTGGCGCGAATTGCGCGGCGAGGCCGACGCGGAAAAGCTGGTATCATTTGCCGACACCGGCAGATTAGGCGCGGTATTTCCGGTCACCGATCTCGCGACCGCTTCGATGGCCGCCGCGGGACTTTCAGCGTCCGATTACATCGGACTGTGCGGCCCATCTCCAACTGTCCGGATCGACAGCCGGCTGTGCTCACTCTGGTTCGCAAAGAGTCTGCATCCCATCGGCTGGCAGATTCCTCCTTTATGGGACGCGATCGCCGGCGACTACGAAACGGCCGATGGTTGGATCAGGCTGCATACCAACGCGCCGCACCACCGCGCTGCGGCGCTGCGCGTGCTTGGCGTGGCGGCCGACAAGAGCGCAGTGGCGTCCGCAGTGCGAGTCTGGCCGGCAGAGCGCCTCGAAACAGCAGTTGTCGATGCGGGAGGGTGCGCGGCAGCCATGCTCACGCAATCGGACTGGCGCGTTCATGCGCAAGGACGGGCGGTTGGTACCGAACCACTGGTCCACTTCCAGCAGACGGACGGGGAGGCCGGCGGCGGCGGCGAGTATTCCCCAGAGCGGCCTCTGCACGGCGTGCATGTCGTGGATCTGACCCGCGTATTGGCCGGCCCCGTGGCGACCCGCTTTCTTGCCGGATTGGGCGCAGACGTGTTGCGACTCGATCCTCCTCATTGGAACGAAGACGCAATCGTTCCCGAAATGACGCTCGGCAAGCGATGTGCGCGCCTTGATCTCAGAACGGCGACCGGCAAAGAACTATTTGTTCAGCTTCTAGTCGGCGCGAATGTACTGGTTCACGGGTATCGGCCGGGAGCACTCGATGCGCTGGGCTTTTCCGCGCGAGAGCGGCATGCGATCAGGCCCGGGCTGGTCGATGTCAGCCTGAATGCATACGGATGGACGGGTCCGTGGCAAGGCCGCCGCGGCTTTGACAGTCTTGTGCAGATGAGCAGCGGAATCGCGGCGGCGGGGATGCAGCTCGTTCAGCGTGACCGACCTGCTCCGCTGCCCGTTCAAGCTCTCGATCACGCCACCGGATATCTGATGGCCGCAGCCGCGCTGCGTGGATTGCGTGAGCAGATGCAAAGCGCGCGTGGCAGCGTGTGGCGGGTTTCGCTTGCTCGCACGGCGGCACTGCTCGCGAGTTCCGGCCCGCAGATCATACCGCAATCCCTTGCCGGTCCGGAGCGGCACGACATGTCTGACGAGATCAAGCAAACGGGCTGGGGACCGGCACATCGGCTGCGGCCACCCCTCACAATCCCCGGAACGCCGCTGCGGTGGGACAGACCAGCAACTGCCCTCGGCTCAGCAGCGCCTTGCTGGGATAATGCGAGCTCATAACGGCGCGGCGGGGGCGCTGCGCCCCAGATAGGCCTGGCGGAGATTCTCGTCGTTGCGCAGAGCCGCGCAGGGACCGCTCGCGACAATCTTTCCGGTCTGCAGCACATAGCCACGGCTTGCCGTTTCCAGCGCATAGCGCGCGTTCTGCTCCACGAGCAGTACGCTCGTGCCCGCAGCATTGATCGCCGCAATCGTGCGGAAGATGTCCTGTACGACGAGGGGCGCAAGCCCGAGCGAAGGCTCATCCATGCAAATGAGCTGCGGCTCGGACATGAGAGCGCGTCCAAGCGCCAGCATCTGCTGCTCTCCGCCGGAGAGCGTTCCGGCGTTCTGGCCTTTGCGTTCGCGCAGCCGCGGAAACATCTCGAAAACCTTTTCCATCAGCGCCCGCACCTTCGCGCTCTCCTTTCGGTACTTGAATGCGCCAAGCTCGAGATTCTCCCGCACCGTCAGAAAGGGAAAGACGCGCCGGCCTTCCGGGACGAGCGAGATGCCCAGCGCCGCGCGCTCGTGCGAAGGCAGATAGGTAATGTCCTTCCCATTGAACCGAATGCTGCCCGCACGCGGGAAAAGCGCGCCGGCAATCGCCCGCAGCGTCGTCGATTTGCCGGCGCCGTTCGCGCCCAACAACGCGACGATCTCGCGCACCCCCACGACAAAGCCGATGTCGCGGCAGGCCGCCACCTCGCCATAGGCAAGCTCCAGCGCTTCCGCCTCGAGCAGCAATTCACGCCCCCAGATAGGCCGCGATTACGGCGGGATTGGCCTGCACCTCCGCGGGCGTGCCTTCGAACAGATATTGCCCGTAGTCCATGACCAGCACGCGGTCGGCGATCTGCATCACCAGATCCATGTTGTGCTCGACCACGATGACCGTCACTCCCCGCTCGCGCAGATGCGCGATGCGCTCGACGAGCCGCTCGACCTCCGCGGCATTGAGCCCGGCTGCCGGCTCATCGACCATCAGCAGCCGCGGTGTGGTGGCGAGCGCACGCGCAAGCTCGAGCATGCGGCGGTCGCCATAGGCCAGCGAGGAGGCAGAAGTGTCGGCGCGTGTCTCGAGTCCCACGAAAGCGAGGAGCCGCAGCGCCTGCTCCCGCACGCGCGCATGGTCGCGGGCGAAAGCGCGGCCGTGGATCACGTATTGCCAGAACGGAAGCTCGTGGTGAATGTGCGAGGCAGCAACCACATTTTCAAGAACGGTCAGATTCCTGAACAGCCGGATTTTTTGAAAGGTTCGCGCCAGACCGAGCCGCGCCCGCTTATGCGCGGGAAGCCCCACCAGATCGGCTCCCTGCAATTGGATGCGACCGGCATCGGGCTGATATAACCCGCTTAGCAGATTGAGCAGCGTCGACTTGCCGGCGCCGTTCGGGCCGATAATCGCGAACACGCTTCCGGTGGGAACTGCCAGCGAGATGTCGCGCACCGCCTGCACGCCGCCAAACCGCTTGTACAGGCCTTGCGCCTCAAGGAGCGTGCCCGCAGACACCTGCGCGGCAGGAGAAGCAGTCGTCATGATCCCGCCTGGCTTGCGGCGCGTCCGAAAGGCCAGCGCGGGGCCAACAGTTTGACTCCTTGCGCGATCCCGCCAGGAACGAACATCACGACAAGCGTGAGAGCGGCGCCGTAAAGCACGAGCCGGAGATCGCCCACTCCGCGCAACAATTCCGGCAACACGGTGAGCAGAATGGCGCCGAATGCCGGCCCGAGCAGCGTCCCCATGCCGCCTACGATCACCATCGCCAGCATGGTGAACGATTCCGTGATGATGAACGCATCGGGCACCAGCGTGCCCACGAAGCTCGCGTAGAATGCGCCGGCTGCTCCTGCTATCGCCGAGCCGACGCCGAACGCAAACACCTTCCACGCCGTGCAGTTGATGCCGAAGGAGGCCGCCGAAATCTCGTCCTCGCGAATGGCGGTCAGCGTCTCACCGACCGGAGAACGCACCAGTCGGTCGAGTAGCAGGTAGAACAATAGAGCGAACGCCGCGACCAGATAGAACATGTTCGCGGTGTCGCCGAACGAGACAGCCCCGATGCCAGGCAGGCGCATTTCCGGCGGAGGCTTGATCCCGTAGATGCCGAGCGGTCCTTGCGTGAGACTGATCCAGTTGAGCAGCACCTGGTGCACGATCACCGCAAAGCCGAGGGAAGCGATGGCGAGATAGTGGCCGCGCAGCCGAACCGCGAATACGGACAGCGCCAGGCCGGCAATGCCCGCGAGCAGCATTGCGATCACGAATGCAATCCAGAACGGTATGCCGAGCTTGATGATCAACAGCGTCGAGGCATAGGCGCCAATGCCGTAGAACGCGGAATGGCCAAGATTGAGCTGGCCCGCATAGCCGAGAATGAAATCGAGGCCGATGGCCAGCATCACGTTGAGCGCGCAGACGATCAGATTCGTGCGCCAATACGAATCCTGAAAGATCGCCGGCAATGCGGTGATCGCCGCAACTGCGACCAGGAGCCAGATGCCACGTGCTCCGCGGCTCGACTTGCGCCGAGATTCGCGCAGCTCCGCTGCGCTAGACATTCTCTTCGCGCTTTTCCGCAATCAGGCCCGTCGGACGCAGCGCAAGCATCAAGAGCAACAGCGTGAATACGACAATGTCGATGAGACCCGGGTTCACGAATTGCGTGGTGAAGCTTTCGATGAACCCGACAAGCAAACCGGCAATTATCGTGCCCTCGACATTGCCGAACCCGCCGATGATCACAATGGCGAAGGCTTTGACGATCACGCTGGTACCGGCAAAGGGCGTGAGCACCAGAACGGGACCCAGCATGGCCCCCGCCATCCCGGCAAGCGCGGATGCGATCACAAAAGTGAGCATGATGAGCTGATTCGGATTGACCCCCATGAGGCCGGCGGTTTCGCGGTCCTGCGCCACCGCGCGCAGCGCCTTGCCGAGAAACGTGAACTTCATGAACGCGTAGAGCAGAGCGATGGTGAGCGCCGAGACGACGACGATGATCAGGTTCTGCCAGGTGATGAACGTGCCGCCCCAGAGCCGGATCACGCGATTGCTGTAGGGGCTGTCGAAAGCATAGGGAATCGGCCCGAACAGGAGCAGCATTGCGTTCTGCAACAGGATGGAGACGCCGATAGTGGCGATCAACGGCAATAGCTCGCTGCGCTCGCGCAGCGGCGCAAAGATTGCGGCGTTCACCAGGAAACCAAGCGCTGCGCCGACCGCCAGCGCAACGGCGATGCTCAGCAGATAATTGCCCCCGAGCGCGAAGGTAAAGAAATACGCCGCAAACGCGCCAATCGTAACGATGTCGGCATGCGCAAAATTAATCTGCACGAGCACGCCGTAAATAAGCGTGAGCCCCAATGCGACGAGGACATAGAGGCTGCCGAAGACGATTCCGTTAATGGCCTGCTGCAGCGCGACGCTGAGCATGCGCGCTCAGTTCCAGTGCAGGGCCTTCCATGAGAGATCCGGCAGCGTCTCCATGTAATGGATGGTGTCCATCTTGATATTCTGATTGTGTTGATCGAATTCGACGCTCCCGGTCACGCCGGAAAAATTCCTGGTCTGCGCCAACACATCGCGAATGGATTGCGCGTCCTTGCCGCCCCGCTTGACCACGTCCGCGAGCAGCAGGATCTGGTCGTAGGCGTGAGCGTTGAGATGCGTCGGCTCGGCATTGTACTTGGCCTTGAACGTGCGGATGAACTCGTGCACCACGTCGCGCTCGTCGGTCGGATCGAACTGAACGATGCGGATGTAGCCGATCGCCGCCTTGCCGGCCTTCTGCTCGAAACCGAACGGCAGCCAGATGGTGCCGAGCTGGATGGCTTTGCCGTCGCCGCCCTTGGTGACGCCAGCCTGCGCCAGCGCCTGGGTGATGCGCAGCCCCTGACCTTCCAGGGTGTAGGTGGGAATGACATCGACCTGACCAACGCCTGAGATGCGCGTTGCAATGGCAGTGAAGTCGTTCACATCACGGGTGAAGCCGATATCGGCAAGAATTTTGCCGCCAAGCTTCTGAAACGTGTCGCCGAATACTTTCGCATTGCCGATACCCGCATTCGTGTTCTCGTAGAGCAGGACCGCGTTGCGCGCGTTGAGCCGCTTGTATGCGTTGGTCGCGATATCGACGCCCTGCATGACCTCATTAGGCATGATGCGGAAGGTCCAGGGATTGCCCGGCTCGGTGACCTTGATCGACGAGGAGCCCGCATTGAGGAATGGCACCTTCGCCTGCTCCATCAGCGGCATGGCGGCAAGCGTGGCGTCGGAGCATTCCTCGCCCAGCACGATGTGAGGCTTGTACTGGTCGAGCAACCGCTTGGCGGCTTGCGTGGCAGGCAGCGGGCTGCATGCAGAATCCTCGTATTGGATCTGGAATCGGTAGCCGCTCACCCCGTCCTTGTTGAGCTGTTCGAGCGCGAGCTCGATTCCCTGCTTGTCCTGCACCCCGAAATACGAGCCCGGCCCCGACATGGGAAACAGGCCACCAATCTTGATCACCTTGTCCTGCGCGTTTGAGTCGGGCACTGGCGCGGACAGTGCAAGCAGGGCGGCAATGATGACGAGGCGTGGAACGGCGAAACGAGCTCCCATGGCGCTCTCCCTGCGGGCTGCGTGCGCGCATTTAAGCCTGAAGTGGCGGCGCTGCCAATGTCGACCGCGCCTGTCCTCGCCGGCTGCGCTACGCTTCGCGGGGGAGGATAAAGCTAGGCCGCGACCTGCTGCAGGAACGCTTCGACTTCGCCGCGCAGCTCGCGCGCGGCCTTCGCCACGGCTTCGGAAGCGGCGAGCACCTGTTCCGCCGAGCCGCGCGTCTCCACCGCAGCGCCCGCCACTTCACTGAGCGCGGTAACGATGTGCTTGGTGCCGGTCGCCGCGCATGTGACGTTCTCGCTTATTTCCCCGGTTGCCGCGTTCTGCTCCTGGACCGAGGACGATACGGCGGCGGTGTGCTGATTGATCTCCTGCATGCGCTCGACGATGCGCCGAATGGCATCGACTGCCGCGGAGTCGAGCTCTGCACCGCGGCAATTTGCGCGGCGATCTCCTCCGTCGCCTTGCCCGTTTGCACGGCGAGGGATTTGACTTCCGAGGCGACGACAGCCAAGCCGCGTCCTGCATCGCCGGCACGCGCGGCCTCGATTGTGGCGTTAAGCGCCAGGAGATTGGTCTGGCCGGTCACGTCCTGAATGAGCTTGATCACATTACCGATCTTCTGCGCCGCGTCGGCGAGCGAGCCGATCTGCTCGTTGCTTGCGCCCGCCTCGTCTGTGGCAACGGCGACGAGGCTGCTCGTCTGTCCAAGCTGCCGGCTGATCTCCTCGATCGAGGAGAACAGCTCGTTGGCTGCGGTTGCCGCGCTCTCCACGTTGGCCGAGGCTTCGTTCGACATATGCACGGCCCCTTCGGCGCGCTGCGAAGGGCGATCCGAGCAGGCGAGCAGAGTGGATGCGGTCTGGCGCATGGCAAGCGCGCTGTCGCCTACGGTCCGGAGCATGTCTTCCATGCGCGAGCGGAACGCGGCGATCGCCGCTTCGATCATTTTCCGGCGCTGCTCCTGGGCGACGAGCCGCTCGCGCTGCTGATCCTCGCGGCGCCGCTCGGTGATGTCCTGGTGAGTGGCGACCCAGCCGCCGCCAGCCATCGGCCGGCTCGATACGGCAATGAAGCGGCCGCCCGGGATTTCCCAAACGTCGTGAAGCGTTTGGCCCCCTGCCATGCGGGCTTGTGCATCGGAAATATACTTGTCCGGATCGCCCGCGAAGGTCTTGGCGCGCTTGCGATGCTCGAGCAGCTCGCGCAGCGTGCACCCCGGTCGCGCGGTTGCGGCGCTCAAGCCGTACATTTCAGGTATCGCTCGTTGCAGAGAACGAGGCGGGGCGAGCCATCGAACATGCAAAGCCCTTCCGACATGTTGTTCAGGGCAGCCATGAGTCTCGCCCTCTTCCGGCGCGACCGCCAATACGAGATGCCGGCGAGAATGCCGGCCGAAGGGCAGGCAACTGCGAGCGCGAATGCCCGCCAGTCCTGCTGAGCAATCATTTCCATGGCCGCACCAGCTGAGCTCGCAAGAGCGAAGCCGCTGGCGATCTATGCGTCAAACGCGTTGTTTTGCCGTTAAGCGGTGGTTAAGGAAGCCTTTAATTCCACCGACGGGCGACAGAGGCCGGAGGACAATCGATGACGCGGGGAGGCCATTCTTCTTCTGTCCTCCGTCGTCTGTCGTCCGTCCCAGCTCTGCTCGCGCCAGTGGTCGCTTGGTTGCTTACCGGCTGTGCGGGGGACCACGATGCGAGCACGGCGGACCCGAGCTTCTATCGCAGCATGGCCGAGGCGGGCGCGCAGCTCGATGCCGCAACTGCGGCCTCCATGATCTCTGGCTACCGCGCGAACAACGGGCTGCCCCCGGTCAGCGTGGATCCGGAGCTGATGAAAATGGCGCAAACCCAGGCGCGGGCCATGGCGAGCCGGGACAAGCTCGACCACAATGTGCTTCGTTCATTCAATGAGCGGCTTAATGCGCAAGGATATCGGGCGCGCAACGCCGCGGAGAATATCGGAGCGGGGTATCACACCTTTGCCGAGGCGTTCTCAGGCTGGCGCGATTCCCCGCCGCATCGCGCGAACATGCTGCTCGCCGGCGCAACGCGCATGGGCATCGCCGCCGTTTACGCCCCGAAATCGAAATACAAGGTGTTCTGGGCGCTCATTCTCGCCGCCCCGATCGAGCGAAGCGGTTAGTGCTCCGCTCGCGCGGGTTCCGCCGCCCCGACGATCACCGACACTGCGCTCAGGCAAACGGACGCAGCGACGGCAATGGCAAACAATGCGGTCCACATCGCGGTACTGGGCCAACCGTCCTCATGTCTTGGTTTAGTTCAGGGTCGGGCCGTTGCGCGGCTGCGACTTGCGGCCAAAAACGCCCGGCCTTCGGTTCTCCAGCACCCGTCGATAGTGCGGCCTGCGCCCGCCGCCGCCCATGCCATCAAGGCTGCGCAGGGCTTCCATCACGTCATCGAATGCCACGGCCTTTCGGGTGCCCGGAACGAGCCGCAGGGCCGGTGCCGCCTCAACGGCGCAGATATCCGACGCCCAGGAGGCGAGGATGGCACGTTTCTCAGACAACGTGAGGTCGGGGTCATTAACGACGCTCATCGGGTGCTCGAAAGCCTGTGCGGGATGCAGAAGCGCATCAAGGTCGAGCGCGTCATCGTCGCCGCCGTTCAGGCCAAAACGGGAAGGAATGTCGTAAGCCCTCATAACCACATTCTCCGTCGAGCAACATGGATACGGGACGCGCCGGACACCCGCCGGCGCCCGCGCCGGTTCCCCGCAGAGGGCCCCGGCAGCGAACGATCTAGATAGGGGCCTTCTGATTTCAAGGGGTCCCCACGCGTCCCCGATCATAAAGTTCGTCGCTCCAGCGGGTTTATTGGTTCAACCGGCCGCCAGCCTGAGCAGGGCGGGACCGAGCGCTTTCGCGGTCTGCTCGCGTAGCCCGGCAACGGCATCGGCGAAGCCCCTCTGCTCGTCGGGTGTGAGCTCGACCATTTCGCAGCCTTCCGCCTCAATCGCTTGTCTCGCCTCCTTTTCCTCGATCTCGTGGAACTCGCGTTGCCAGGCCATGGCCTCCCGGACGGCAGTCCGCATGGCGGCCTGAAGGCTTGCGGGCCACGCGACGAAGGCCGCACGGTTCAGAAAAATGGGCCGCGAAATGTAGAAATGGCTGGAAAGCGTATGGAAGCGATGGAATTTGTGGACGCCGTAGGTGACCGTGTTGGACAGGGGATTTTCCTGCGCATCGAGGTCGCCGCTCATGATCATGTCGATGGCTTGGGAGAGGTCCATGGGCATGGGACGCGCGCCCAGCAATTCGAACGTGCGGGCGTGGATGGCGCTGGGTAACACGCGGATGCGCAGACCCTGGAGATGCTCCGGTCTTCGCAGCGGCCGCATCCGGTTGGAAATGTGCCGAAAGCCGTTCTCGAACCAACCGAGGACGCGGAAGTTCACCCGCTCCTCGATCTTCTCTGCGAGCTTAGTACCAAGCTCGCCGTCCATGGCGGCACGGGCGGCTTGCGTGGTCGGGAAAAGGAACGGCAAATCGACAATGCCAAGCTCCGGCACGCGTGCGCTGAGATAGCTCGAGGATTGATAGCCCAGCGTCAAAAGGCCGTGCTCGACGAGCCACAGAATGTCTTCGGCGCGATAGCCGAGATCCATGATGTTCCATAGGTATTTGACCTCCAGCTCGCTGCCGAACTCGCGCGCAAGCCGATCGCCGATCAATTTCAATGCTCGACTGAAGCCGGTCGTGGGCGGACCGTAGCCGCCCATGCGAATCTGAACTGGTTTGGTCATCACGTTCCGTACTCGTTTTGCTTATGGACCGTGGGCAATCTGCTCACTAACTTCGCCTCATGTACGCACCCCCGCTTTTAGGCGCGGCGCGCGAGTACGAGAGCCTTTACGCGTCGTTCGGCTGGCGGATCCCGCCGTACTACAATATCGGGGTCAATGTCTGCGACCGCTGGGCGGCGAGAGAGCCGCATCGCACCGCTCTCCTCAACGTGCACGCGGATGGGCCGATCGAGGAGATCAGCTACGGCAATCTGCGCGAGCAATCGAACCGGCTCGCAAACGTGCTGGCCGCCTATGGGATCAATCGCGGAGATCGCGTAGCCATCCTGCTGCCGCAAGGCCCCGCAGCGGCCATCAGCCACATCGCGGTCTACAAGATGGGCGCAGTCGCCCTGCCGCTTGCGCTTTTGTTCGGCACCGATGCGGTCGCATATCGGCTTGCCGATTCGGGTGCGCGCGCCGTCATCACCAATGCGCAAGGCGTGGCGAAGCTGGCCGGGATTGACGATGCGGGAGCAGTTGGTCTCAGCCTGATCCTCTCAACCGATGGGCCAGGGTATGGAGCGCATGATTTTGGCGCCACGCTCGCGCGCGCTTCGGAGGACTTCATGCCGGCTGCGACCACGAGCGAAGATCCTGCCCTTATCATGTATACTTCCGGGACTACCGGTCCCCCGAAGGGAGCCTTGCACGCACATCGCGTGCTGCTCGGGCATTTGCCGGGCGTTGAGCTCCCACACGAATTTTTTCCGCAGCCCGGCGATCGGTTCTGGACCCCCGCGGACTGGGCCTGGGCCGGGGGACTTCTCGACGTGCTGTTGCCGTCGCTTCATTACGGCGTGCCAGTGGTAGCAAAAAAATTCGAGAAATTTGACCCGGAGGAAGCCTTCGCGCTCATGGCCAGGCTCGGCGTGCGCAACACCTTCATCCCTCCAACCGCGCTGCGCATGCTGCGCCTGGCGAAATGCCCCTCGACCGGTGTGCGCCTGCGCTCGCTCGGTTCAGGCGGCGAAGCGCTTGGAGCGGAGACGTTTGAATGGGGCAAGTCCGCGCTGGGCGTTTCCATCAACGAGTTCTATGGCCAGACCGAATGCAATCTGGTGGTTTCCTCGTGCGCACAGATAGGGGTGACGAAGCCCGGAGCGATGGGCAAGGCAGTTCCCGGCCATGCCGTCGCGGTGATCAAGCCGGACGGCATTCCGTGTAAGCCTGGCGAGCTCGGCGAAATCGCGATCCGACGGCCCGACCCCGTCATGTTTTTGCAATACTGGGGAAAGGATGAAGCCACGTGCAACAAATTCATTGGCGAGTGGATGACCACAGGCGACCAAGGCATCCTGGACGATGACGGCTACTTTCACTTCCTCGGACGCACCGACGACGTAATCACGTCGGCCGGATATCGTATTGGTCCGGCGGAGATCGAGGATTGCCTCATCCGGCATCCGGCAGTGGCGCTCGCGGCGGTGGTGGGCAAGCCCGATCCCATGCGCACGGAAATCGTCAAGGCCTTCATCGTTGTGAAACCGGGTCATGAGCCATCGGATGCGCTGGCCGTCGATATCCAGACTTTTGTCAAGGCGCGCCTTTCCGCGCACGAATATCCCCGTGAGGTCGCCTTCCTGAAGGAGATGCCCATGACCACGACCGGAAAGGTGATCCGCCGTCTGTTGCGGGATCAGTAGCCTGGATTGAGCGTCAGCAACTCGAGCAGAGCTTTTCCTGGATTTCGCTTCGCTCAATCGAGGCTACGTTTCTCTCGCACCCAGTCCCGCAGCATCCTGCCGCCGCGGATGAAGGCGTGTCGCGCCGCTTCGCACCGTCGCACCAGCGCAAATGTTCCCCCAGGGGGAGCTGTTGTGAACAAATGGTCGCCGAGCGCAAGACGCTCGCGCCATAGGTGGTCGATCATCGGGTGATTGGCAGTTGCGCACGAGTCCACGTACTGGACCCGGTCGTCCGCCAGCAAGCTCTCCGTCGCATCGAGGAGAACCTGCACGCCCGGCGAATAGCGGGCGTAATTCTCGTCATGAGCGATTTTCCAGACCCATGCCGCATTGCCGCTGCGCAAGACAATCAGCGCGGCAATCGCCCGGCCATCAACGCACAGGCGCACGATCTGCGCCTTGCCTTCTTGCGCCAGGCCGTTCACGGCTTGAGCGACAAATGCCTGGATTCCGTCGGGGCAACGCGCAGCCGTTCCTTCCCGGCCCTTTCAGCCGCCGGCCTCCAGCGCGAAGAAATCATCCAGCGCAGCAGCGATGCACGGCACAGTAGTGTCGGAAGCGGAGACCAGATGTCCTCTCTCGCCAAGACGCTTGCGTTGTCGCCGCAGCTCCTTGCGTTTCTTGGGCGCAACGGCGCGCTGCAGATAGGACGCGCGCTCGCCGCTGGGCGCGAGCAGCGCACGAGCATGGGTTTTGAACAGCGCCGTGCGGCGGCCGCGCTTGGTGAGTACACGCGCAAAAGCACTGGCAAACGCGCCGTGCACCGGCAGGTACGGCAGCAGCACCAATTTCGGAGTTTGTCTATCGGCGGCAATGTAGTCGAGCCATGCGGAAATCACCTCTTCCGCGGCGAGGCGATCGACAAGCGGCGTACCGAGTGGAGCATAGGCGTGCGTCCATCCAACCAGAACCCGGAGAGGCAGCCTGTAGCGAAAACGTTCAATGGTCGCGGGGAAGAATCCAACGAGCTGCCGAGGCGCGCTGTGTGACCAGATCAGCACCGCGCCGGCGTCCTTGCCGAAGACAGAAGCGGCTTCGAGGGCGAATGCCGGGTGGTAGAAAACATTCGGCTCGATTGCTCGCTGCGCGAGCGATGCGGGAACGGATGGACGCCTAGCAAGGAACCGTTAACATTCAGTTGGGCGGAAGCGCGCGAATTCGGCAGTGCCCCTGCAGGGCTGCTTATACCCTGATCGCACCCGAATTGATTCGCCTGTAGGCATCGGCATCGAGTCGAATGAATGCGTTGCGCTGCGGGTCACTAAAATAGATCGGGTCGGAGCTGCGCGCGGGATCGAAGCCGTCGCCCACGAGCTCAATCTTCTTCTGCTTGAACGTAGTCGTCACGTCGAGATCGTGGCGCACGCGCAGAAAAAGCGGCAGCGCATAGGGCGGCAGTTGCCGAGCAAGATGCGCGTGCAGCGCATCGAGATCGAGATCCGCGCGCGCCACGATGGCCGCCATTCCGGCACGTCCGTCATGCCCCGGTATCGCTACTCCGTAAACGTTGGCTTCGAGCACACCGTCGCAACGGCCCAGAGCGTGCTCCACCTCCGTGGTGGAGACGTTTTCGCCTTTCCAGCGATACGTGTCACCGAGGCGATCGACGAAGTAAAAATAACCGCGCGCGTCCTTGCACATGAGATCACCGGTCCGGAACCAGACATCTCCTTTCTCGAAGGCACCGCGCAGGAGCTTGCGTTCGGTATCGGCCGCGCTGGCATAACCTTCGAAGCGGGAGCCGGGCAGGGAGGGGTCATTGACGATCTTGCCGATCACCTCGCCCGGCTCGCCCGTGCTGCATTCCATGCAGAAACCCCGCTCGTCACGCAGCTCGTCGCACCGATCGTTGTCCAGTCGCACGATCTTTACGGGAAAAGGACGGGCGAGCCACCACGGGACGCGCCCGACCGCGCCTTCCTTTCCGTCGAGATTGAACAGCGCCACGTTGCCTTCGGTCGAGGCATAGAACTCGAGGATTTGCGGAATGTGGAAGCGTTCCTTGAACTTGCGCCAGATCTCGGGCCGCAACCCATTGCCACAGGCAAGACGCAACATGTGCGCCCGCTCGTTCTCGTGCGGGGGCGAGTTGACCAGATAACGGCACAGCTCGCCGATATACTGAAAGCAGGTGCAGTTCCAGCGCACCACGTCGTCCCAGAAGGCGCTGGCCGAGAAGCTCTCCCGGATCACCACGGTAGCGCCGCACACGAGCAGCGCACCCACCGCGGCCAGGCCACCCGCCGTGTGATACAGCGGCAGGCAATCGTACATGCGGTCGCTCGCCTTAATATTCATCACTCCCGCGAACGCGTGCGCCACCAGCATGACCCGGTAATGGTTGAGGTTCGCAGCCTTGGGAAGTCCGGTGGTGCCGGAAGTGTAGATAAAGAGCGCTCGATCCTCGATATTGAGCGCGGGAAGCTCGGACGCCGCAAGCGCATGATCTGCGCAAGCATCGACTGCGCTGTCGATGCGCGGAAAATCGGCCCCGGCTGGCCCGTGCACCCAAATCGTTGAGTGTGGATAAATCTCGGCACCGGCCCCGGTGAGCGATTGCAAGAGGCCGGCGGAGACAATGATGTGCTTCGGTGCCGCAATATGGATGCAATGCGCCAACGCGCTGCCGGTCAGATTCGTGTTGAGAAGCGCCACGACGCCGCCCACACGCGTGATGCCGATCCATAGTGCGATGTATTCCGGACGTGCGCCCATCAGCACGCACACCGTGTCGCCCTTGCGGACGTTCTGTTGCAACGCCCAGCGCGCGTAACGATTGGCGCGGGCATTGAGCTCCTGGTAGCTGAAACGCTCAGCCGAGGAGATGAGCGCTGGCGCCCCTCCGTATTTCTCCGCCGCCTCTCCGATCAGTTGGGGAAATATCCGGTGCGGGTTTTTTGCGATCGGCGTGGTCAGCTTCAGCGTTCGCATGATGCCCCTGAGGAACACTGCGTCCGCAGCAAGGCGATCAATCATTCGCATCGGGATTCTCGTGCGCCGCGTGCGCGAATCAGACCATGCCGCAGAACGGAGAGGATTGGCGAGGGCCTTGCGCCTGACAAGAGGCCACACGAGCGCAACGCGGCGTCGCCGCAGCGCCCCCGCGCTCAGCGCATCTGCGACGTTTGCTGGTCGGACGGCGGAGCGAGCGGAGTAGGCTTCGGCGCAGGCTTCTTGCGCTTTGGCTTTATC
The DNA here is from genome assembly GCA_046733355.1 of Pseudomonadota bacterium. Taxonomy (GTDB): domain Bacteria; phylum Pseudomonadota; class Alphaproteobacteria; order Rhizobiales; family Xanthobacteraceae; genus VAZQ01. The sequence goes on from JBKPOZ010000033.1 coordinate 23,265, forward strand.
GGCGGCGTATCTCCGGCTGGCGCAACCGAGGTTGCAGCAGGCGTTCCCTTGGCGCCATCGTTTGTCTGTTTGCCTGCGTCCTTCGCGGCATCCTTGGCGGTGTCTTTACCACCCTCCTTCGCGGCTGCTTTCGCATGCTTTTTCTTACTGGGCCGGGGCTCGGCCGCGATCGTTCCGGGCAGCGGCGGCTTGGTGCCGGTGTAGACCACAACCGGCTCGCCCGCATTGGTCTCGTTGAGCAGCGCGCCTTTCACCTTCGGCGGCCGAAGACTCGACAAAAATACCGCATACGGCGAGTTCGGATCGTTATTCGTCGCAATCACCTCGTCCTCGTCCTCCGTGGCCGGCCGCTTGCGGTGGCCTCCGCACATCTCGTCGCGCAGATTGGGAGGCGCGGCATTGACGGGCTGCAACGTCTCGACTGTTCCGAGCGGGGGCATCAGCCAGCTCAGTCCACCGCTGCTGTGGAACCCGCGCTCGAGGAGTTGCGCGGCCTTCAATGCGCGCGCGGCAGATGAAGGCGCCCCCAGAACGACAGCGATCAGGCGCCTGCCGTCCCGCGTTGCGGAAGCGACCAGGTTGAATCCGGCCGCGCAGATGAAACCTGTCTTCATGCCGTCGGCGCCCGGATAGCGTCCTATAAGCGTGTTGTAGTTTCGCTGTACCTTGCTGCCGAGCCGGATGCCGGGGAGGCGCCAATAGTAGTCGTATTCGGGGAACTCCCGAATGAGAGCGCGCGCCAGAATGGCGAGATCGCGGGCAGAGGAAATCTGGTCGTCCGCGGGCAACCCGTTGGGATTGACGAAGCTCGACTGCACCATGCCGAGGCGGCGCGCATGATAGTTCATCTGATCGGAAAAATTCTCGATCGACCCTGCAACTCCCTCTGCGAGCACGACCGCGATGTCGTTGGCGGACTTGACCATCAGCATTTTCAGCGCATTGTCGACGGTGACGATTGTGCCCACGCCGAAACCCATCTTCACCGGGGACTGCGCCACTGCATTGGGAGAGACGGTGAGGGGCTTGTCCAGAGTGAGACGCCCCTCCTTGACCGCACGCAGCGTCACATAGGCGGTCATCAGCTTGGTGACTGACGCGGGATACCAGGGTTGGCCCGCATTCTCCGCAAACAGCACCTTGCCGCTCTCTACCTCGATTACCAGCAGCGCCTCAGCGAAAGCAGCGCGCGAGCCGAGCGCCATTGCGGCGCATGCAATAGCCACCCACATCACATAGCGCATACGACGGAAAGCGTGCGGCAAATGCAGGGTCCGTATTTCGCCAGGGCTGCAGAGACAGCCGGGAGAGAATCTGTAGCCGAGAGCGGGTGAAAGGCAAAAGCGGAAAGTCAGCCCGGGCTCCGCAATGCCGCCAGCGCCGTGTTAATGTTAAGAGAAAGCGTCTAAATTTCGACCGCCGGGAACCATGGCATTTCGAACAATGGCTTGCGGCCGAACGCCTGGAAAGAATTAAAGGAAAGGAGACATCCGTGACCGCTTGCATCGTGGGATGGGCGCATACGCCGTTCGGACGTCTGGAAGGGGAAAGCGTCGAAAGCCTGATCGTGCAGGTGACGGAAGCAGCCCTTGCGGATGCCGGAATTCCCGCGCGCGATGTCGACGAAATTGTGCTCGGACATTTCAACGCCGGCTTCTCGCCTCAGGATTTCACCGCTGCGCTTGTGTTGCAGGCTGCACCAGACCTGCGCTTCAAGCGCGCAACGCGTCTCGAGAACGCCTGCGCGACGGGCTCCGCCGCGGTGCATTATGGGCTGAAGGCGATTGCCGCAAAATCGGCGCGCATCGCGCTTGTGGTCGGGGTCGAGCAGATGACGGCGACACCTTCGGCCGAGATCGGACGCAACCTGCTCAAGGCTTCTTACGTGCGCGAGGAAGCGGACATTGAGGGCGGGTTTGCCGGCCTTTTCGGTAAGATCGCAGCGCTCTATTTCCAGCGCTGGGGCGACCAGTCGGACGCGCTCGCGCGCATTGCCGCCAAGAACCACCGCAACGGCGTCGCCAATCCGTTTGCACAAATTCGCAAAGATCTGGGCTACGAGTTCTGCCGCCGCGAGAGTGAAAAGAACCCGCGCGTTGCTGGCCCGCTCAAGCGCACCGATTGCTCTCTGGTCTCCGACGGCGCCGCAGCTCTGGTGCTCACCGATGTGGCGACCGCGCTCAGGCTCCGCAAGGCCGTGGCGTTCCGCGCTGCCGAGCACGTGCAGGACTATCTGCCCATGTCGAAGCGCGACGTGCTCAAGCTCGAAGGCTGCAGCGAGGCATGGAAGCGGGCGCTCGCCAATGCGGGCGTGAGCCTCTCCGAACTGTCCTTCGTCGAGACGCACGATTGTTTCACGATTGCCGAGCTCATGGAATACGAGGCCATGGGGCTCGTCCCGGAAGGCCAGGGAGCGCGCGCCATTGCGGACGGCCTCACCGAGAAGAGCGGACGCTTGCCGGTCAATCCTTCGGGAGGTCTTAAATCCAAGGGCCACCCGATCGGGGCCACCGGTGTGTCGATGCACGCGCTCACCGCCATGCAGCTCACGGACACCGCCGGGGAGATGCAGGTCGATAACGCGAGTCTCGGCGGCATCTTCAACATGGGCGGGGCAGGCGTGGCGAATTACGTCAGCATTCTCGAGCGGATCAAATAAAAGGGCCGGCGCGAGCCGGCCCCTACGCAACGACTTGACTGACGCAACCCTGACGCAGGTACGTGCATCAGGCCGCTTCACCTGAATGGGCCCGGGCTGCCCCGAACTCCGGGGGGCTGGGGGGCTGAGGCAAACCGGCTTTCGGGGGCAGCCGGGCCCTTGGCGACAATCTGACACTCGCATCGCGTGTGGGCGCGTCCTCGACGGCTTTTGGGCAGCATTATGATTCCAGTAATCATTCCGTGAGGCTGTCGTGTACCGTACTGCCGCGCGGGTTCGACCCGGCTGGGCCTTGCCGAGCCACGCGCGAGGGACAATCATGGTCTCCAATCTGATTCAGCAAGGAGGCGCCCATGACCCATGGCGATGCTGAACCCGGCGAGCAGCCCCGGGGCGAGACGGCCTTCCGTCCCGCCCCCGCGCCGCGCGTGACGTTCGATCGGCGCGAGCTCAACCGAATCCTTGGCCTGTACGGCCGCAAGGTCGCCGCCGGCGAATGGCGCGACTACGCGATCGATTTCCTGAAAGACCGCGCGGTGTTTTCCGTATTTCGCCGCGCCTCCGAAGTGCCCCTCTATCGCATCGAAAAAAATCCGAAGCTCGCTCGCCGGCAGGGCGCCTACAGCGTGGTTTCCGCGACCGGGCTGATCCTGCGCCGCGGGCACGAGCTCGAGAGGGTGCTCGGCGCCATCGACAAATCCCTGCGCCTGGTTTGAACCCATTCCGCTCGTCCCCGCGAAAGCGGGGATCCAGTCCTTCTGGATTCCCGCTTGCGCGGGAATGAGCGGCTTGGTTTTACTCGTCCGGCGTCTTGCCGGCGCCGACGCCAAGCGGTCGCTGCATGAGCACGCTGTCGAGCCAGCGCCCGAACTTGAAGCCGATATTCTCGAAGGTGCCCACGAGCCGAAAACCGGCGGCGCGGTGCAGCTCGATCGATGATGTATTGGCGGAATCGCCGATCACCGCCACCATCTGCCGAAACGCGTTCGCCTCCGCCGTCTCGATGAGCGCTGCAAGCAGAGCGCGTCCGATGCCCTGGCGGTGCCAGCGCGGTGCCACGTAGACCGTATCCTCGACGCTCCAGCGATAGGCTGGTCGAGCGCGATATGGCCCGGCATAGGCGTAGCCGGCAACGTCGCCGTCGCAGTCCGCCACTAGATAGGGATAACCGGCCGCCCGCAGCGCCTCGTAGCGACGCGCCATTTCCGCATCCTGGGGTGGATCGATTTCGAAGGACGCGGTGCCCTCACGGACGGCCTGCGCATAAATGCGGGTGATCGCCGCGAGGTCGGATACTGCGACAGGACGGATGTGCGGCCCCATGCGGCAGCTCGGAAGCCGAAAGCAAAGCGCCCCGGGCGGTGCCGGGGCGCTCGCTCGTTCGACTCTCGCGCGCTCAGCGGCGATCGCCAAGGAAGCGCAGCAGGAACATGAACAGGTTGATGAAGTCCAGATAGAGCGACAGCGCGCCCATCACAGCCTTCCGGCCAACCGCAGTGCCGCCCTCTCTCGGATCGTACATTTCCTTGATGCGCTGGGTGTCCCAGGCGGTAAGGCCCGCAAACACCAGCACGCCCACGACGGAGATCACGAACTCCAGGCCGGAGCTCTGCAGGAACATGTTGACCAGCATTGCGAGGATCAATCCGAACAGGCCCATGATGAGAAAAGAGCCGAAGCCGGAAAGGTCCCGCTGCGTCGTGTAGCCCCACAAACTCAGCGCCCCGAATGAAGCGGCAGAGATGAAGAACACGCGCGTGATCGACGTATGGGTGTAGGCGAGAAAGATCGAGGAAAGCATCAGCCCCAGGAGGCCCGCATACACCATGAACAGCGTGAACGCGGTCGATGGCTGCATCGAGCCCACGCGCCAGCTGATCGCAAAAACGAGGCCCAGAGTGACCAGGAAAAGCACGATCGTCGCCGGTCCGCTGTAGATCATCTGGCCGAAGGGCGTAAGCGCGAGCCGCCCCGCGCTCTCGGTCACTGCGGCGTTGAAGGTGAACCAGGCCACGACGCCCGTGAGCGCGACACCCGCTGCCATGTAGTTGTAGACGCGGATCATGTAGGCACGCAGGCCTGCATCGATCGCAATTGCCCGGTCCGCACCGACGCCGCGTCTGGCAGCCGCGTAGTTCGGGTCAAAATTCGACATGGGAATTCCCTCTTTGTCATGCCGGCTGCGGGCCGGCCCGTGGCGTCGCGGCCGCATGCTGCGGGCGGGCGCCGGATGCGGCGAATCTAATGCGGGAAAGAGTTCCGCGCCAGATGCCCGCCGGGACTTTGTTAATGCCTTCTGATCGCTCGCAAAGATGAAATTTTGTCCATACAGCCAGGGGCGGAGCGCAGCGGCAGCGCAACCAATCACAAGTTGCGCAGCATGGGAGCGGGCTTTTGCCCGAGCGCCCGGAAAGTGCCGAGAAGTCCCAGGGAGACCATGATCAATACACCTGCTGCACAGCTCACGAGCGGCGGGCCCGGCAGGAAGACGAACGGCAGGTGCATCATCCGCGTGAGCACGAAAGCTGCAGCGGCTAGGCCGGTAATCAGCCCGACAAGGGCGGCCGCCGCTCCGCTGACACAATATTCGAGCGCGTAGGCGGCAAGAAGTCGCATGCGTGTTGCACCGAACGTCTTCAGGATGACTGCGTCATAAATGCGCTGTCTCTGCGAGGCGCCCAGCGCGCCGCCGAGCACGCAAGCAGCGAGAATCAGCGTGAGGGCGCTCGCCGCGCGGATGCCATAGGTAAGATTGGTCACGGTCTCTCCCACCGCATCGAGAAGATCGCGCACGCGCAGCGCACTCACTCCTGGAAATTCGTCCGCCAGCGCCCGCATCAGCGCGCCTTCCTCTCCTTTTGCGCGGGTGTTCCCCGGGGGAAATGACAGCGTTGCGATGTGCGTGACAGGCGCGCCGCGAAACGTGTTTGGCGAAAATACCATGACGAAGTTGATGCCAAGGCTCTGCCACTCGACGCTGCGCAGGTTCGCGAGCTTTGCCGAGATGTTGCGCCCGAGCACGTTGATGGTCACCAGCTCTCCAACCTTCACGCCGAGCCCGTCGGCAATTCGCTTTTCGAAAGAGACTAGCGGCGGGCCCGCATAGTCGGACGGCCACCATTGACCTTCGATGAGCTGCGAGCCTCGAGGCAGCGCATCCGCAAAGGTAATGCCACGATCGCTCTGCAGCGCCCAGGCCACATCCGGAGGCGGCTTGATTGCGTCGGCCGGGATGCCGTTTGCCGCCACGATGCGGCCGCGCAGCATGGGCACGCGTTCGAGCACCCCGCCGGGCGCGCGTGCGCGGATGAACGCATCGAATCTCTCGGTTTCTGCGAGCGGAATATCGATGAAGTAGAAGCTGGGCGCCTGCTCCGGCAGCGCGGAGAGGAACTGGCGGCGAAGATTGCCTTCAATGGCAATCATCGTGACCAGAAGAGCAAGGCCGAGGCCGAGCGAAAGAACAACGCTGGGCGTCAGTGCGCCCGGCCGATGCAGGTTTGCGATCGCGAGGCGAATGACAGGCGACCGGTGGTGCGGGGCCCGCCTCGCAGCGAGCATGACCAGCTTTGCTGCGAGCCGCAGCAGAAACAGCACCGCCGCTGCTGCGATCACGAAGATGATCGCAATGCGCCGATCATAGGCGGTCGCCACGCCGAGGCTGCTGAGCAGTGCCAGAACAAATCCCGTCGCCACGAGATAGCGCAGCCGTGGGCGCGCCGTTGCGGCTTCCGATTCCAGGCCGACTTCGTCACGAAATAGTGTCGAGACAGGGACGTCGTGCGCGCAACCCAGCGGCCAGAGCGCGAACGCAACCGCAACGAGCATGCCGTAAACGAACGCGAGCGCGAGACCGTCAACACTTATCGCAGGAGCGACCGGCAAGGGCAGATCGAAGGCGGCCACGATGAACGGCAGCGCCGCCCCGAGCGCAAGCCCCGGAATGCTGGCTAACGCTGCAATGCTCATGACCTGCATCAGATAAACCGCAACGATCTCGGTGCCGGTCGCGCCCAGAGATTTGAGAGTGGCGATGACACCCCGGCGACGGTCGAGATGCGCCTTGACGGCGTTCGCTACCCCTATGCCCCCGATCAGCAGCGCCGTTAGTCCTACAAGCGTCAGATATTGGGTGAAGCGATCGATATTCTGCTGCAGCGAGGGAGCGGCGCGGCTGCGCGAGCGAATCTCCCAGCCTGCCTCCGGGAATGTTTCCTGCGCCGCGACAGCCAGCGCGCGCACGGCCGCATCGTTCTGTTTGCTCGCCGGCAGCCGCACCCGGTACTGCCATCGCACGATGCTGCCGGGTTGCAGCAGCCCGCTCGCGCGCAACCCCTCGTCGCCGATGATGAGCCGCGGCCCAAAGCCGATGCCGCCCGAGAGCTTGTCGGGCTCGCTCTCGATGGTCACGCGAACTTGAATCTCGATAGCCCCGAGCGCAAGGCGCCCTCCGAGTGGAAGCGCGAGCCGGGCTAAAAGCGCAGGATCGGCGGCAGCGCCATAGGTGTCCTCCTGGCGCGCGAGCGCTTGTGCGATACCCTGGTGCGGGTCGAGGATGATACTGCCGTACAGGGGATGGGCGGCATCTACCGCCTTGAGCTCGACGAGCGCCGTTTCATCTGCTCGCGTGCGCACGGTCGCGCGCATGGTGGCGATGCGCGACACCTCTCCTTCACTTTTCAGAAACGCGAGTTCGGCGGCATTTGCCTCCCTGAGGCTGAGCGTAAAGGCGAGGTCGCCGCCCAGAATGGATCTGCCCTCGCGCGCCAACCCTTCGATGAGCGCCGTGGCGACGGCATTCACGCCCGCAATGGCGGCTACGCCCAGTACGATGCAAGCGATGAAGATGTAAAATCCGCGCAAACCGCCGCGCATTTCCCGCGCCGCCATTCGCGCCGCGACGGCGAACTGCATCAGCCCGCCTCCAGCCGGCCGGAGCGCATGCGCACGAGTCGGCCGCAGCGCGAGGCGAGCGCCGCGTCATGAGTGACGAGAACGAGCGTGGTGCCGCGCCGGCTGTGCTGCGCGAACACGAGGTCTATGATTTCAGCACCCGTCGCCTCGTCGAGATTGCCCGTGGGCTCGTCAGCAAGGATGAGGGCGGGTTCCAGAGCGAGAGCGCGCGCAAGCGCAACCCGCTGCTGCTCTCCGCCGGAAAGCTCCGCCGGATAATGATCCGCGCGCGGGGTGAGGCCGACCGCAGCAAGCTCGCGTCGTGCGCGCTCGCGCGCATCCCGCATGCCGGCAAACTCGAGCGGCACCGCGACATTCTCGATCGCGGTCATCGTCGGAATGAGATGGAATGATTGAAAGACTATTCCGATATTCTTCGCCCGGAATCGCGCTAAACCGTCCTCGTCCAATCGGTTGAGCTCCTCGCCGCGCACTGCAACCACGCCGCTGTCGGCGCGCTCCAATCCGGCGATCACCATCAGCAGCGTCGATTTGCCGGAGCCTGACGGTCCGAGGAGGCCAATTGCTTCCCCCTGCCCTATATAGAAGTCGATGTCTTTGAGTATATGAACGCGCGCTCTTCCGCGTCCGAGCGTCAGGTTGACGCCGGCGAGCGCAACCGCGGTTTTTGTTGATGCTGATACAGACGGTTCGTGCATGACTTCGCTGGCAGGGTCTTCGGTTGCGACCTGCGCGAATCGGTCATATCGGGCGGCCATGACGCTGGTCCATAGCGGAGTGCTCATGACGTTCATCTTCTGCGTGGCTTTCGCCGCTCCGGCTCTCGCGGGCGATCGGCCCGTGCGCATCGTCGCATTTGGCGATTCGCTCACCGCCGGCTACGGGCTCCCGGCGCAGGCTGCCTTCCCGGTGAAGCTCGAACGTGCGCTCAAGGCGAAGGGCTATGCGGTAGAGATCGTGAACGCGGGTGTCTCCGGGGATACTGCCGCGCGCGGGCTCGCCCGCCTCGACTGGTCGGTGCCGGAAGATACCGATGCCGTAATCGTCGAGCTCGGTGCCAATGACATGCTCCTCGGGCTCGATCCTCGTGTCACGCGCAATGCGCTTGCCGAGATCGTTCGCAGGCTTACTGATCGGAAGCTTCCTGTGCTGCTCGCGGGCATGCGTGCGGCGCCCAATCTCGGCAGCGCCTACGGGAGCGAGTTCGAGCGCATCTATGCAGACCTGGCGCGCGAGAGCGGCGTTCTCTTCTATCCGTTCTTTCTCGACGGCATTGTCACGCACTCGAGGTTCAACCTGCAGGACGGCGTGCATCCGAATGCCGCAGGTATTGATGCAATCGTCGAGCGCATCCTGCCCCAGGTCGAGGAACTTATCGCGCGCGTGCAGGCGCAGCGCGGGATGTGAGGTGTGATGCCGCGGCTGTTCACCGGCCTCCAGTTGCCGGCCGACATCGTCGAGGCGCTCGCCACTTTGCGCGGCGGTCTTCCGGGCGCGCGCTGGATCGAGCCTGAGAATTATCACGTCACACTGCGCTTCATCGGCGAAGTGGATGATCCGCTGGCGCACGAGGTTGCCTCATTGCTTGCGCGCGTTCGCCGCGCGCCCCTCGACCTGCGGCTGCAGGACTTGGACTCATTCGGGGGCCGAAAACCGCGCGCGGTTGTGGCGCGTTTCGCGCCCACCCAGGAGCTCATGGAGCTGCAGGCGGACCACGAGCGTCTGATGCAGCGCGTTGGGCTCGAGCCCGAGGGTCGCAAATTTTCACCGCACGTGACGCTTGCACGCCTGCGCGAATCGTCGAGCCGCCAGGTTGCCGATTACCTGGCGTTGCGCGCGCCGCTGCATCTACCCGCGTTCACGGTGTCGCGCTTCGTGCTGTTCTCCTCGCGCATGGGCGGGGGTGGCGGACCATACGTGGTGGAAGCGGCTTATCCGCTCGCGGCGTAGGCAGTTACACCGGCCGGAGAAGGCGGGACTGCACATCGCAGATGGCAGTAGCAAAGCCATGGCCGTCGGCAAGGACCTCGCGAAAGACAGAAAGTGGCGTAGGCCGCGGCGCCGTGACCTCTCCGACCACAGTGTCGAAATCAAAACGCAGATCGGCATCGTATTTGCGCGCGAGCTGTTGCATGCGGTCGTTATCGGCAAGGCAGGCCATATGAATATACCGAAAGCCGCGATTGCGCGCGGCAAGCAGCGTGCGCTCGAGCAACGCCGAGCCCACGCCATGGCTCTGCCACGGCCTCTCAATGGAGAATGCAACCTCCGCCTCGCGACGGGCCGGCGAGCCTATGGCGCGCAGCTCGGCGGCCCCGCGCAATACATCATCGACGAAGAAGCCGTGGATGATCGCATCGAGACTGAATGCACGCTGCGCATACTTGCGTAGAAATTCCTTCGACACCGCACCGGCAAAGCGGCTGCGGCGGCTCTTGGTATCCAGGCGCAGCAGATGGTCGCGATAAAGATCGGCTTCGGCGATCCACAATTTGCGGATGCGGCCACCGGCGGGCAGCAGCTCTTCCATTGCAGGTCTCCTCTTGGCGAGCGAATCAATGCGTCTTGCATTGCAATATAGGTCGCCTGAATGGTGTCGCCGCATTAAATTTCCTGTTAAGGTTCTGAGTAATGAGCATAAATTCGGCATGCCCGGCATGCATTGAAGTGATAGCTGCTTGCATTCTTGTCGCAATGCACAAGGTTTGAGCCGAATGAATCTGCAGATCACGAAATCGCGATCGGTGACCGGGGGCTACGCGGCAAGGATCGCCTCGGGTGAGATTGAACGAGACGCTTCCCAAGCGGCGCTCATTGAAGACCTGGCGCAGCTCGAAGGCGCGCTGGCGCATCATCATTCGGCGCGCAGGTCGTCGGCGCTCGGCTGGTTTTTCGGCGCCCGCGCAGGCTTCTCACATCCGGTCAGAGGTCTCTACATCTGGGGCGAGGTCGGCCGCGGCAAGACCATGCTGATCGATCTGTTCTTCACGCCCTCTTCTGTCGTGCACAAGCGGCGGGTACACTTTCACGAGTTCATGGCCGAGGTGCACGATCGCATCCACGCGCTTCGTCAACAGATCAAGGCGGGCACAACCACGGACCGCGATCCGATAGCGCTTGCCGCAGTCGACATTGCGCGGGAAAGCCGGCTGCTCTGCTTCGACGAATTCCACGTCACCGACATTGCCGATGCGATGATTCTCGGCCGGCTGTTTGCACGCCTGTTCGAATTCGGCGTAGTCGTGGTCGCGACCTCGAATGTGCCGCCGCGCGAGCTGTACCGCGATGGACTCAGTCGCGATCTCTTTCTGCCGTTCATCGCACTGATCGAGGAACGCATGAAGGTAGTGCAGCTTGCCGCGCGCACCGATTTCCGGTTGGAAAAGCTCGGCGGAGCAGCGGTGTGGCATGTCCCGGCGGACGCGGCAGCCGCGCGTGCACTCGATGCGATCTGGACCCGGCTCACCGCAGGACAGCCAGGGCAGGAGCAGCGCCTGGTGATGAAAGGGCACGGCATTCATGTGCCCAAGGCCGCGATGGGCGTCGCTCGCTTCGCCTTCCATCACCTGTGCGAGCAGCCGCTTGCTGGCGCCGATTACCTCAAGATCGCGCACGAATTTCATACCGTGCTGCTCGACGGCATTCCGATCATGGATTACGCGCAGCGCAACGAGGCCAAGCGCTTTATTATTCTGATCGACACGTTTTACGACAATGCGGTCAAGCTCATCGCTTCCGCTGCTGCCGAGCCGGCGGCACTGTACACGGCTAGGAATGGCTTTGAGGCGTACGAATTCAAGCGAACCGCCTCGCGGCTGATTGAAATGCGCTCACCGTCCTACCTGTCTTTGCCGCACGGACGCTCGTCGGCGGCACACGCGCATTCTGTCGCGGGCCTCGTGGAGACTTGATTTTACGGCTGCAGCGATGGCAAATGTTCCCGCCCTCAGTCCCGTCATGCCCGCGCTTGTCGCGGGCATCTACGTCTTTCTTGCTGAATGATGAGAACGTGGATGAGCCCGGCGTTGACACTGTGTAGGTAGGATTTTCGATGGCGCGTCCAAAGATTGCGTTGATCGGTGCGGGGCAGATCGGCGGCACGCTCGCCCATCTCATCGGGCTCAAGGAGCTCGGAGATGTCGTGCTGTTTGACATTGCCGAAGGCATTCCCCAGGGCAAGGCGCTCGATCTCATCCAGTCTTCGCCGGTCGAAGGCTTCGATGCGCATCTGCTCGGCACCAATTCGTACGACGCCATTGACGGTGCCAACGTGTGCATTGTCACGGCCGGCGTGCCGCGCAAGCCGGGGATGAGCCGTGACGACCTCCTTGGCATTAATCTGAAAGTCATGGAGCAGGTGGGTGCCGGAATCAAGAAATACGCGCCCGGGGCATTCGTCCTCTGCATCACCAACCCCCTCGATGCCATGGTATGGGCGCTGCAGAAGGCATGCGGTCTGCCAAGGCCCATGGTAGTCGGCATGGCGGGCGTGCTCGACAGCGCGCGATTACGCTATTTCCTTGCCGACGAATTCAACGTGTCGATCGAGGATGTGTCGGCCTTCGTGCTCGGCGGCCACGGCGATTCCATGGTGCCGCTGGTGCGCTATTCGACGGTCGCCGGCATCCCGCTCCCGGACCTCGTCAAGATGAAATGGACGTCGCAGGCGCGCATCGATGCGATCGTGCAGCGCACCCGGGACGGCGGCGCCGAGATCGTGAACCTGCTCAAGAGCGGCTCGGCTTTTTACGCCCCGGCTTCGTCCGCCGTCGCCATGGCGGAAAGCTACCTCAAGGATAAAAAGCGCGTGCTTCCCTGCGCCGCGTATCTCAACGGTGAATACGGCATCAAGGACCTCTATGTGGGCGTGCCGGCGGTGATCGGCGCGAAGGGCGTCGAGCGCATTGTCGAGATCCAGCTTAACGGCAACGAGCGGGCCATGTTCGAGAAATCTGCCGAGGCGGTACAGACATTGGTAGAAGCGTGCAAGCGAATCGCGCCGCATCTTGCCAAGTGAACACCTGATCCTCTTATGAACATCCACGAATATCAGGCCAAGGCGGTGCTGCGCGAGTTTGGTGTGCCGGTGCCACGCGGGCGCCCGGCGTTCACGGTGGAGGAGGCAGTGGCGGCGGCGAGCGATTTCGCCGTCCCGGTCGTTAAGGCGCAGATCCACGCGGGGGGACGCGGCAAGGCAGGCGGGGTCAAGATCGCGCGCTCACCCGAGGAGGTGCGCAAGGAAGCACAAAGGCTCCTCGGCTCCGTGCTTGTAACGCACCAGACCGGCCCGTACGGCAAAGAGGTGCACCGCCTCTATATCGAGGAAGGCTCCGCGATCGATCGCGAATACTATCTGTCCGCGATGGTCGATCGCGAAACGTCGCGCCTCGCCTTCGTCCTTTCGCAGGCGGGCGGCATGGACATCGAGGAAGTCGCACGCACGCAGCCGGACAAGATCGTTACTCTGTCAGTCGATCCGGCAACCGGGATCATGCCCCATCATGGCCGGCGCGTCGCGCAGGCGTTGGGCCTGACCGGCGATCTCGCCAAGCAGGCGCAGAGCCTCATGTCACAACTCTACGGCGCGTTTCTCGCCAAGGACATGACGCTGCTCGAGGTCAACCCCCTCGTGGTCACCAAATCGAGCCAGCTCGTCTGCTTGGACGCGAAGATCAGTTTTGACGACAACGCGCTCTATCGACATGCCGATATCGCGCAATTACGCGACGAGACCGAAGAGGACCCGAAAGAGATCGAAGCCTCCAAATACGACCTGAATTACGTCGCGCTCGATGGCACGATCGGCTGCATGGTGAACGGCGCGGGGCTCGCCATGGCCACCATGGACATCATCAAGCTTTATGGGGAGGCACCCGCGAACTTTCTCGACGTTGGCGGCGGGGCCAGCAAGGACAAGGTGGCGGCCGCATTCAAGATCATCACCGCCGACCCCAAGGTAAAGGGCGTTCTGGTGAACATCTTCGGCGGCATCATGCGTTGCGACGTAATCGCGGAAGGTGTGGTGGCGGCCGTGACCGAAGTCGGCCTGCGCGTGCCGCTCGTGGTCCGGCTCGAAGGCACGAACGTGGAGCGCGGCAAGGACATCATCGCGACCTCGAACCTCAACGTCACCTCCGCCGACGATCTCGACGACGCGGCACAGAAGATCGTGCGCGCCGTGCGGGGTACCTGAATGATGCGTTCGATTGCAACCTCAGCGCACCTGTTTCGCGTCTAGGTGTCACGATGGCCATTCTGGTTGACAAGAACACGAAGGTGATCTGTCAGGGCTTCACCGGCCGGAACGGCACATTCCATTCCGAGCAAGCGATCGCGTACGGCACCCGCATGGTGGGCGGCACCTCTCCCGGCAAGGGCGGCAGCACGCATCTGGGACTGCCAGTCTTCGACACGGTCGCGGAAGCGAAAGCCACGACCGGCTGTGACGCGAGCGCCGTCTATGTGCCGCCGGCGAGCGCGGCGGATGCAATTTGCGAGGCGATCGAAGCGGAAATTCCTCTTATCGTCTGCATCACGGAAGGCATTCCGGTGCTCGACATGGTGCGGGTAAAGCGCGCACTGTCCGGCTCGAACTCCCGGCTCATCGGCCCGAACTGCCCGGGCGTCATGACCGCGGGCGAATGCAAGATCGGCATCATGCCGGGCAACATCTTTCAGCCCGGCAAGGTCGGCATCGTGTCCCGCTCGGGCACGCTCACCTACGAGGCGGTGTTTCAGACAACGCGCGAAGGTCTGGGCCAGACCACCGCCGTCGGTATCGGCGGCGATCCGGTCAAGGGCACCGAGTTCGTCGACGTGCTCGAAATGTTTCTCGCCGACAAGACGACGCAGGCGATAATCATGATCGGAGAGATCGGGGGTGCCGCGGAGGAGAACGCCGCACAGTTCGTCGCCGACGAAGCGAAGCGCGGGCGCAAGAAGCCCATGGTCGGCTTCATTGCCGGGCGCACCGCGCCTCCTGGCCGGCGCATGGGACATGCGGGCGCGATCATTTCCGGCGGCAAGGGTGATGCCGAATCCAAGATTGCCGCCATGGAAACTGCGGGGATTAAGGTGTCGCCCTCGCCTGCCCGCCTGGGCCACACCCTCGCCGACATGCTGCGGGGCTGAATACCTCATCCTTACGCGTTATTGGGGCATACGACAGGAGCGGCGCGGTCATATATGATTCCGCGCAGAGGCCTCTCATCTTGTCACGCTTAGGAACACACGCATGTCGCGACAGGAAAGCAATGCCGTCTTTGCCAAGAGCTCGTTCCTGTACGGCGGGAACGCGCGCTATCTCGAGGATCTGGAGGCCCGGTTCGAGGCCGATCCGAAAGCGCTCGATGCCGAATGGCGCGCCTTCTTCGAAGCGCTGAAGGAGGATCGCGCGGCTGTCGAGAAAGCAGCGCACGGACCCTCGTGGCAGCGCACCGATTGGCCGCTGCTGCCCCGTGACGATATCGCGGCGGCGCTCGGCGCCGACGGCTGGGCCGAGGTGGACAGGACCGTCGCCGACAAAATTCACGCGCGCGCGCAAAAAGCCGGTGTCGAGCTCTCCGCCCCCGAAGTACAGCAAGCCACGCGCGACTCCATCCGCGCACTCATGCTGATCCGCGCCTACCGGGCGCGCGGGCACTTTCATGCCAATCTCGACCCGCTCGGGCTCGAGCCACAGCGCGACGAGCAGGATCTCGATCCTGCATCCTATGGCTTCACCGAGGCCGACCAGGATCGCCCCATTTTTCTCGACCGTGTGCTCGGGCTCGAATTCGGCACATTGCGGGAGATCCTCGCCATCGTTCGGCGCACCTATTGCCAGACGCTCGGCGTCGAGTTCATGCACATCTCGGACCCCGCGCAGAAAGCCTGGATCCAGGAGCGGATCGAAGGGCCCGACAAGGAGATCACCTTCACGCGCGCGGGCAAGCGCGCCATCCTCAACAAGCTGATCGAGGCGGAAGGGTTCGAGAAGTTCTGCGACCTCAAATTCACCGGCACTAAAAGATTTGGGCTCGACGGCGGTGAATCCATGATTCCCGCGCTTGAGCAGATCATCAAGCGAGGCGGCGCGCTCGGGGTCAAGGACATCGTCATCGGCATGGCCCATCGCGGCCGACTCAACGTGCTCGCGCAGGTCATGGGCAAGCCGCACCGCGCCATCTTCCATGAGTTCAAGGGCGGCTCAGCGACGCCCAACGCGAGCGAAGGCTCTGGCGACGTGAAATATCACCTCGGCGCTTCCTCGGACCGCGAGTTCGACGGCAACCGCGTGCATCTCTCGCTGACCGCCAACCCCTCCCACCTGGAAATCGTCAACCCGGTGGTGCTCGGCAAGGTGCGCGCCAAGCAGGACCAGTACGGCGCCACGCGCGAGGACCGCAGCATGGTGATGCCGCTGCTCATCTCGGGCGATGCCGCGTTCGCCGGCCAGGGGGTGATCGCCGAATGCTTCGGGCTCTCCGGCTTGCGCGGGCACCGCACCGGCGGCTCGGTGCATTTCATCATCAACAATCAGATCGGCTTCACCACTTATCCGCGCTACTCGCGCTCGTCGCCCTATCCATCGGACGTCGCCAAGATGATCGAGGCGCCGATCTTCCACGCCAATGGCGACGATCCGGAAGCGGTGGTGTTCGCCGCCAAAGTGGCCACCGAGTTCCGGCAGAAGTTTCAGTGTCCCGTCGTCGTCGACATGTTCTGCTATCGCCGCTACGGCCACAACGAAGGCGACGAGCCGATGTTCACACAGCCGCTCATGTACAAGGCGATCCGCCATCATCCGCCGACGAGCGAGATTTACACCGAGAAGCTCGTGGCCGAGCAGATCGTCACCGCTGCCGAAGTGGAAGAGATGCGCACGCAATGGCGCGCGAAGCTCGATCAGGAGCTCGAGGCGAGCCAGTCTTACCGGGCGAACCGGGCGGACTGGCTCGACGGCCGCTGGGCCGAGATCACGCCGGCGCGCGACCTCGAAGACCCGCGCCGGGGGCAGACCGGGGCACCCATCGAGCTTCTGAAAGAAATCGGACAGTCGATTACCAAGGTGCCGGAAGGCTTTCACCTACACCGCACCATCGCCCGTTTTCTCGAGCAGCGGCGCAAGGCGATCGAAACCGGCCAGGGCATCGATTGGGCGACCGCGGAAGCGCTTGCCTTCTGCAGCCTGTTGCGCGAAGGCCATCCGGTGCGGCTATCCGGCCAGGACAGCGAGCGCGGTACCTTCTCGCAGCGCCATTCCGTGCTCGTCGATCAGGAGAACGAGGATCGTTACATCCCCTTCAACAATCTCGGCGAGAAGCAGGCGCGCTTCGAGGTGGTCAACTCGATGCTCTCGGAAGAGGCGGTGCTCGGGTTCGAATACGGCTACTCGCTTGCCGAGCCTGACGCGCTGGTGCTGTGGGAGGCGCAGTTCGGCGATTTTGCCAATGGGGCGCAGGTGGTGTTCGACCAGTTCGTCTCCTCGGGTGAGCGCAAATGGCTGCGCATGTCCGGGCTCGTGTGCCTCTTGCCGCATGGCTACGAGGGTCAGGGGCCCGAGCATTCCTCGGCCCGGCTCGAGCGCTATCTGCAGATGTGCGCCGAAGACAACATGCAGGTTGCAAACTGCACGACGCCCTCGAATTACTTTCATATCCTGCGGCGTCAGCTGCACCGCAGTATCAGAAAGCCGCTCATTCTGATGACGCCGAAATCGCTCCTGCGCCACAAGCGGGCGGTGTCAAAGCTCGACGAGATGGTCCCCGGCACCACGTTCCATCGCCTGCTGTGGGACGATGCGCAGATGCTGAAAGGAGAGAAGATCAAGCTCGTTTCCGACGCCGACATTCGCCGCGTCGTGCTGTGCTCGGGCAAGGTCTATTTCGACCTCTACGAGGAGCGGGAGAAGCGCGGCATAAACGATATCTATTTGCTGCGCGTCGAGCAGCTTTTTCCGGTACCGCTCAAGGCATTGATCCAGGAGCTCGGCCGGTTCAGAGACGCCGAATTCGTCTGGTGCCAGGAGGAGCCGCGCAACATGGGCGCCTGGGCCTTCATTCAACCGTATCTGGAATGGGTCCTCGCGCAGATCGACGCCGCGAGACGCCGGCCACGCTATGCCGGACGCCCTGCATCCGCCGCGACCGCCAGCGGCGTGATGTCCCAGCACCTCAAGCAGCTCGAGGCCCTGCTGAACGAGGCGCTGGGCTAAATCCCTCCCCGGGTGGCCGAGCGAAGCGAGGCCGGGTGGGGCAGTGCGCGTGACAAAGACAACACCGGCGGCCATCATGCTCCGCGACCCCACCCGGTCGCCGGAGCCTGCGCCCGGACGGCGCGAAGCGCCGATCCGGGTGGCGGCCACCCTCCCCGCTCCGCGGGGAGGCATTAACGGAGGGCGGTGATGGCTGAGATACGCGTGCCGACGCTGGGCGAGTCCGTCACCGAGGCAACCATCGGCAAATGGTTCAAGCAGCTCGGCGAAGCCGTCGCCGCCGACGAGCCGCTCGTCGAGCTCGAAACCGACAAGGTAACGATCGAAGTGCCGGCTCCCGCCGCGGGTGTGCTGTCCGACATCGCCGCAAAGGACGGGCAGACCGTCGCGGTCGGCGCCCGGCTTGGCGAGATCAAGGAAGGTGCGGCCGCGAAAATGACGGCGGCGCCGACTGGCCGCCCCGATAAGAAGAGCGAGACCACGAAGCCGATCGGGGCCGGCCCCGAACAGCTGCAGCTGCGCGCGCAACCGAAGGAGGAAGCCCCCGCCCATCCCAGCACCGCCGCAACCGCGCCTCTCGCACCGTCAGTGCGCAAGCTCGCCGCCGAGAGCGGCGTCAATCCCGCAGCGGTCGCCGGCACTGGGAAGGACGGCCGGCTGACCAAGGCCGACATGCTCGCCGCCATCGAGCGCGCAGCGGCCGCGCCAACGCTGGTGCCCCAGCCCGCCGCAGCGCTGCGCGCGCCCTCGCCCGCCGACGATACGGCGCGCGAGGAGCGCGTGAAAATGACGCGACTGCGTCAGACCATCGCGCGACGCCTCAAAGAGGCGCAAAACACCGCCGCCATACTCACGACCTTCAATGAGGCCGATATGAGCGCGGTGATGGAATTGCGCAGCCGCTACCGGGAGTCGTTCGAGAAAAAGCACGGCATTCGGCTCGGCTTCATGGGCTTCTTCGTGCGCGCCTGCCTGCAGGCGCTCAAAGACATCCCCGCGGTGAATGCGGAGATGGACGGGACGGATATAGTCTACAAGAACTATTACCACATTGGTGTTGCGGTCGGCACCGAGCGCGGCTTGGTCGTGCCGGTGGTGCGCGATGCCGACCGTAAGACTCTCGGCGAAATTGAAAAGGAGATCGCCGGTTTTGGCCGCCGCGCACGCGAGGGCACGCTTAAGCTCGAGGAGATGCAGGGCGGTACCTTCACAATCAGCAATGGCGGCGTTTATGGCTCTTTGCTTTCGACACCTATCCTCAACGCGCCCCAATCGGGCATCCTCGGCATGCACAAAATCGAGGAGCGCCCCGTGGCAATTGCGGGGAAAGTCGAGGTGCGCCCGATGATGTATCTGGCGTTGAGCTACGATCACCGGCTCGTGGACGGACGGGAGGCGGTGATGTTTCTTGTGCGCACGAAAGAGTTGATCGAGGAGCCCACCCGCTTGGTGCTCGATCTCTGATGCTGCCCCGATGTAGCGCGGATGAGCGAAGCCACATCCGGGGAATGCGATCCCGCATCTCGCTTGCTCATGCGGGCTACGGCGATAATTCGCTATGCCGTATGATCTCGTAGTGATCGGGTCGGGGCCGGGCGGCTATGTGTGCGCGATCCGCTCAGCACAGCTCGGGATGAAGGTCCTCGTCATCGAAAAGGACAAGACCTTCGGCGGCACCTGCCTGAACGTCGGCTGCATCCCGTCAAAAGCGTTGCTGCACAGCTCGCACTTCTACGAAGAAAGCGCGGATCATTTTGCCGGTATGGGCATCGATGTCGGCAAGCCGAAGCTCGATCTCGCGCGCATGATGAATTTCAAACAGGACGGCGTGGACGGAAACGTCAAGGGCGTGGCCTTCCTGTTCAAGAAGAACAAGATCGAGACGCGCCGGGGTATCGGCCGCATTGCCGCACCCGGCAAGGTTGAAGTAAATACCGGCGACGGCAAGAGCGAGACGATCGAGACAAAAGCAATCGTGATCGCCACCGGCTCCGACGTGGTGCGGCTCCCCGGCATCGATATCGACGAGAAGCGCATTGTCTCGTCGACTGGCGCCCTCAGCCTTGCCGAAGTACCGAAGCGACTGCTCATCGTCGGAGCGGGCGTGATCGGGCTCGAGCTGGGCTCTGTGTGGCGGCGCCTCGGCGCGCAGGTGCAGGTGATCGAGTTTGTCGATCGCATCCTGCCCGGCATCGACGCGGAGGTGGCACGACAGGCACAGCGCATCCTTGAACGTCAGGGCCTGAGTTTCAGATTATCTTCCAAGATCACGGCAGTTGACTGTTCGCCGAAATCCCTAAAGGCAACGGTCGAGCCCAGCGCAGGCGGCAGCGGACAAATGATCGAGGCTGACGTGGTGCTGATTGCGATCGGCCGCATGCCCTACACGGCCGGTCTCGGTCTGGAGGCGCTCGGCGTGCAGATCGATAACAAAAAGCGCATCGTGGTCGATGGGCGTTACGCCACGAATGTGCGCGGCGTCTACGCCATCGGCGACGTGATTGCCGGGCCCATGCTCGCCCACAAGGCGGAGGAGGAAGGCGTGGCCGTCGCGGAAAATCTCGCCGGCCAGGCCGGGCATGTGAATTACGAGGTTATTCCGAATGTGGTCTACACCTATCCGGAGATCGCCGTGGTGGGCCGCGGCGAGGAGGAGCTGAAGGCAGAGGGCGTCGCATACAATGCGGGCAAGTGTCCCTTTACGGCGAACCCGCGCGCGAGGGCTAATCAGGAGACCGATGGGTTCGTAAAAATTCTTGCCGATGCGAAGACGGATCGCGTGCTCGGCGTGCACATCATGTGCTCGGACGCCGGGAACATGATTGCGGAAGCGGCGGTGGCAATGGAATTCGGCGCAGCCGCGGAGGACATCGCGCGCACCTGTCACGCGCATCCGACGCTTCCCGAGGCTGTGAAGGAAGCGGCACTCGCGGTCGCGAAACGGGCCATCAACATGTGACGTCGATCCCTCCCCGCAAGGGGAGGGTGGCGAGCGAAGGAGCCGGCGAATACTGATTCGCAGTCCCCCCAGCCGATCGACTTTGCTCCGCGAAGCCGATCGACCTCCCCCTTCGGGGGAGGTATGCCGCGATCAATGGGCGCCGCTGGCCGCAAATAAATGCTGCACCCAGTGCAGCATCTCGTGCCCCAGGTGCGGCGCAAACAGGCCGACCGCAGTAAAGGCGAGACCAATGACGAGAAGCCCAATCGCCCCATAGGCGAGCGCGATCATGCCCGTTATGACCGCGGCAGACGCGAGCACTATCCCGATCTGATAGGCGGCGGAGCCGAATTCGTAATTGTGGTAGCGCGCCATTGCCAGATCGCGCGCTCGCTCATATTCCTCCGCCTGTGCACGCAGCTCCTTGCGACCGTCCTTCTCCTTCGGATCGGATTCATAGCGCGCCACCGTCGCGCGCCATTTCTCGACCTGTTTCGCAATCTCGGCCTTGGCTGCGTCCTCGGGCCGGCTCGCGATATCGGCCTGCAATGCTTCCGCCGCAGTCCGCAACGTGGTCTGACGGATCGTCTTCGCCTGGAAGAAGTTCCACGTATCCGAAGCCTTGATGTTGAGCTCGATCCCATTCGTCTGCGCGCTCTTGCCCAGCGTCTCCGACAAGGCGAGGAAGAGCGCAATGATTGCAATGAGTAGCGCGATCTTGCGATTTTGGCTTACGGGCTGCGCGCCGTGCGCCTCCTCGTGCTCGATGTGATGCTCCACCTCGTGCTCAACCGCATGCGTTCCGTGACTCATTCTGCCCCTCTTGAGACGGCGAGGGAGAAGAGAAGACGGATGCCAAATGGCGAAACAATGTCGGCTTTTGCCGTCTTCCGTCGCCCGTTTACTGTCCTCCCTCGCCTGGCCCTAATCCCGCGGCAATCGTGGTAAGTATGGCCGGGCGTGGAGCATTTGGACCGCTTCTTGCGCGCCTCGGGTTTAAGGTGGTCATGCCCTGCTTGGTCGTCCTGCGTGCCCTGATGCTGGCCATGCTCGCAGTCCCGTTGCTGGCGCTGCCGCCAATGCTTTCCGCCGGGCACGGTCAGGGGGTGCCACAGCCACGCAACCGGCCGCTCGACCTCAGCCCTCCCTCCACTCCGGGAGGCCTCGACGATCTCAAACAGCGCGACAAGGAGCTTGAGAAGCTACGTGCCGAGCAGCGCAGGACGCTCGAGAACGAGGCGAAGCTCAAACGCGAGATCGAGCAGATCGGCGATGATCGCCGCAAGTTCACCCAGCAGATCATCGATACCGCCGCGCGCGTTGCTGCCGTGGAGGAACGCATCCAGCAGACGCAGGCGCGTCTGGCGCCGCTGGAGGACAGTGAGCAGGCGCTCCGCCTGTCGTTGCAGCAGCGACACAATGCCATCGCCGAGGTGCTCGCGGCGCTCCAGCGCATTGGTCGTCAACCGCCGCCGGCGCTGCTGGTGCCCGCCGAAGACGCGCTCGCGTCCGTCCGCTCCGCCATGCTGCTCGGAGCGATTGTCCCGGAAATGCGCCAGCAGGCGGAAACGCTCGCCATCGATCTCGCCGAGCTTGTCCGCCTGCGCAAGGAAATCGCCGGCGAGCGGGACAAGCTTGCACGCGATCTTTTCGCGCTTGCGGACGAGCGGCAAAAGCTTTCGGTCTACATCGAGGAACGCCAGAAGCGTCAGGCGGAAGCCGAAAAGGTATTGAGCGGAGAGCGCCAGCGCGCGCAGCAGCTCGCCCGTCAGGCCGAGAACCTCAAGGACTTGATCGGCCAAATCGAGCAGAGCCTCGACAGCGCCGGGCGTTCCGTCCGCATGGCGGCGCGCGGCACTGAAGAACGCAAGGCGCTCGACATCCGACCCGATCTCGCCGCCCTGCGCGATCCCGGGCGCATTGCACCCGCCGTTGCTTTCGCCTCCGCCAAAGGCATGCTGCCGCTGCCCGTAAAAGGCGAGCGAATCAAGGAGTTCGGAGCGTCCGACGGGCGCGGTGGAACCGAAAAGGGCTTATCCGTTGCGGCACATCCAGGCGTGCAGATCACTGCTCCGTGCGATGGCTGGGTGGTCTACGCGGGAAATTTCCGCAATTATGGCCAACTCTTGATCCTTAATGTGGGCGGCGGGTATCATGTACTGCTCGCCGGGATGGAACGGATCTCCGTCGATCTTGGGCAATTCGTTGTGACGGGTGAGCCCGTTGCAGTCATGGGTGGCGGTAGCCCATCCCCGTTTGCCTTGGCGGGCGGTTCAACCCAGCCCGTACTATATGTGGAATTTCGGAAAGACGGCGTCCCCGTCGATCCAGGCCCATGGTGGGCCTCGAGTGAAGCCCAGAAGGTTCGCGGATGATGCGCAAAACTTCCCTCATTCTCCTCGGCGCCGCGGCAGGCGTCGCTGTCACGCTGATCACTACTCAGCCGCGAATCGTTTTCGACGGGGCGCGGGCCCAAGCCGCTGCCGCCGACACGTATCGGCAGCTCAGCCTCTTCGGTGACGTTTTCGAGCGGGTGCGCTCCGATTACGTGGAGAAGCCCGACGACGGCAAGCTCATCGAATCCGCGATCAACGGCATGCTTGCCGGGCTCGATCCGCATTCGAGCTACATGGATTCGAAGAGCTTCCGTGACATGCAGGTGCAGACACGCGGCGAGTTTGGCGGCCTCGGCATCGAAGTGACCATGGAGGACGGGCTTATCAAAGTGGTCGCGCCCATCGATGAAACGCCCGCCGCCAAGGCCGGCGTCATGGCCAATGACATCATCACCCATCTCGACGACGAGCCGGTGCAGGGGCTCACGCTCAACCAGGCGGTCGAGAAGATGCGCGGCCCCGTGAACACGAAAATCAAGCTCAAGATCATGCGCAAGGGCCAGGACAAGCCCGTCGAGGTCGCGATCACCCGCGACATCATCCGCGTGCGCTCGGTCCGTTCGCGGCTTGAGGGCGATGACGTGGGCTTTATCCGCATTACTCAGTTCAATGAGCAGACGACGGAAGGTCTGAAGAAGGCGGTCACCGATCTTTCCGCACAGGCGGGAGACAAGCTCAAGGGCTTCGTCATCGATCTGCGCAACAATCCGGGCGGGCTGCTGGACCAGGCGATCTCGGTATCCGATGCCTTCCTCGAGAAGGGCGAGATTGTCTCCACCCGCGGGCGCAATGCGGAAGAGACACAGCGGTTCAACGCACGCGCCGGCGATCTCACCAAGGGCAAGCCGCTCATTGTTCTGATCAACGGCGGCTCGGCTTCGGCTTCCGAGATCGTCGCGGGTGCCTTGCAGGACCACCGGCGCGCCACCGTCATCGGCACGCGCTCGTTCGGCAAGGGCTCGGTGCAGACCATTATCCCGCTCGGCTCCGGCAACGGTGCCTTGCGGCTCAC